>JAHDSC010000035.1 GCA_018432925.1 Desulfobacterales bacterium
ATCGCTTCTTTCAGTTCTTCATAGGTAATATCCGGTTTGTGTTGCGCTGCGATGACGATGGCGTCAACCCGCTTTGGAAGGCCGTTTTCATATTCGATCGTTACCTGGGATTTTCCATCCGGCCTCAGGAAATCCAAAGCGCCGTTTTTGCGCACGGCCGCAAGACGCTGGCACAACCTGTGTGCATATATGATGGGCATGGGCATCAGCTCCGGCGTTTCATCCGTTGCAAACCCGAACATCAAACCCTGGTCGCCTGCTCCCTGCTCCTTGAACAGCCCCTTTCCGTTGACGCCCTGTGCGATATCGGAAGACTGACGGCCGATGCTGGTCAGCACCGAGCAGGTCTGCCAGTCAAAGCCCATCTGGGAGGAATGGTATCCGATTTCACGGATGGTATCCCGAACGACCTGGGGCATATCGACGTAGCAATCGGTTGTAATTTCGCCCGCGATGATTGCAAGGCCGGTTGCGACAAGCGTTTCGCAGGCAACCCGACATCTTTTGTCCTGCGCCATGATAGCGTCCAATATGGAATCCGATATGGCATCCGCAATCTTGTCGGGATGGCCTTCGGTGACGGATTCAGAGGTAAAGAGAGTTTTTTCTGTATTCATCAACGGCTCCTTTTTCTTTTTTTTTCTTGGATTCGGGACGGCTTCGCGGAAGACCGCTCGACTGTATTTCGTCTCATTCATGGATCATTGCATCCCCGCTTCCGGGCCGAGTTTCATGGGGCTGCGGAGGAGCAGACATGCCGGTGAAGGATCTCCTGAGTTTTTCACGAAACCGTTGCGTTCAATAAGCGGAAGGATCATCGGTCATGCCCTCCGACGGGTTCAGCATCATATTGTCTATCAGACGGGTTTTCCCCACCTTGACGGCCAGTGCCATGATCGCCGGCCGGTCGATGATTTCCATTTCGACCAGGGTCTCGGGATCACAGATGGAGATATAATCGATATCGGTTTCCTTATGGGAATTTATGAGTTTTGATGCGGAATCAATAATTCTTGAGGAATTTTTGATTCCGCTTTTCACCAGTTTCCGTCCTTCGATTAAAGACCGGTAAAGGGAAAGAGCACTGCGCCGCTGCTCCGGCGTCAGGTAACTGTTGCGGGAACTCATGGCAAGACCGTCCGATTCTCGAACCGTTGGAAATCCCACGATCTCGATGTCAAAATTAAGATCAATCGCCATCCGCCGTATCAAAACGAACTGCTGGTAATCCTTCCGGCCGAAAACGGCGGTATCCGGTTTGACGATGTTGAAAAGTTTTGCAACCACGGTCGCCACACCCCTGAAATGAGTGGGCCTGGATATGCCGCAAAGGTGTTTCGGGATTTTTTCCAGGACGACATAGGTCTGGAATTCCTTTGTGTATAATTCCGTTTCAACGGGAGCGAAAATTACATCCACCCCTTCCTTTTCCGCACGTGCCGCGTCCCTTTCAAATGCGCGGGGATAAGCGTCGAAGTCTTCCCCCGGTCCGAACTGCGTGGGGTTGACGAAGATGCTCACAACCAGATGTTCCGTCCGTTTTCGCGCCTCCCGCATCAGGGATAAATGCCCCTCATGGAGAAAGCCCATCGTCGGGACCAGGCCGATTGTTTTGCCGAGGCGCCGGACGGAATCGGCATGTTCTTGCATTTTTTTTGTTGTTGAAATAATTTCCATAATGTTCACCCCAGAGGATGTTGGAAAAATTACAACCCGGATCTTTTTACAAGCCCGCGTAAAAAATTAGAGATAAAACAACAAAGGCGTGTTGTCAACAGGAGCTGATATTTTATTCGAAATTAAAAATCCCGGCGAAAGAAAATTGAAACAAAAAATTCAGATCGCCGTGCGGGAACTGGTCGAGCACGTGTGCCGTTCCGGAAATTTAGAGCTTGATTTTCTATCCGTAAACCGAGCGGTGGAGGCGATCCGCGCGCACCAGAGAATTCAGAAATCACGGCCTGACACATATATTGCCGAATTGCCGGTTTCCCTGGAGATAGAAGTTCCGAAGTTTATTCTGCGGATCAGCGGCCGGATCGATGGAGTCTATCAGGATGGCGGTCGGGTTGTCATCGAAGAAATCAAGACGACTTCAAAGGCGCTGGATTCTTTCGAGAACGCGGAAAATCGACTGCACTGGGGGCAGCTGAAGAGTTATGCTTATATTTACGCGGTCGAAAACGGCCTTGAGACGATCGAGGGCCGACTGACTTACTATCAGCTTGACACCGGAGATACCCGGGAGTTTTGTCGCTGTTTTTCCCGAAAGGCCCTGGAGGTTTTTTTCCGGGAACTTGTTTCCCATTATCTGGATTGGGCGGAAACCATCGTAAACTGGGGCTGTTTGCGGGACGGGTCCATCCGGGGGCTGGAATTCCCTTTTATTTCCTACCGTGAGGGACAACGACGAATGGCTGTGGAGGTCTATAAGACAATAAAAAATGGAGGTCAACTGATTGCTCAGGCTCCTACCGGGATCGGTAAGACCATGGCCGCCGTTTTCCCCGCGATCAGAGCGATCGGTGAAGGACTCACCTCGAAGATTTTTTACCTGACTGCCAGAACGACCGGCAAGACGGTAGCGGAAAAGGCACTGGATGATTTGAGGGCCAAAGGGCTTCGAATGAAATCCCTTACCCTCACTGCCAAGGACAGGATTTGTTTTCTTCCCGGAAGCGCCTGCAATGCCGTCGAATGCAGTTTTGCGGAAGGGCACTTCGACCGGATCAATGAGGCCGTTAAAGAGGTTTTCCAGTACGACGCCTTTACCCGGGAAACGATCGAACAGGCGGCCCGGAAACACCGGGTATGTCCTTTTGAATTCTCGCTGGAACTTTCTCTCCGGGCCGATTGCATCATCTGTGATTATAACTATGCCTTCGATCCGAAAGTTTATCTCAGGCGTCATTTCACCGAAGAGAAGAGTAATTGTACTTTTTTAATCGACGAGGCTCACAATCTGGTGGACCGGGCCAGGGAGATGTTTTCCGGCGAGATTCGAAAGGAGTCTTTTTTAGAACTAAGACGCGCGATCGGGCATGAGCTCCCCTCCGTACGCAAAAGCATCGGAAGGATTCATTCCTGGTTGGTCAAGGCCGGAAAAAGATTTCAAAAAGCGGAAAATTTTTTGTCGGAAAAAGAAGCGCCACAGGATCTATACCCGCTTCTAAGATCGTTTCTAAGGGCTTCGGAACGATGGCTGACGCTCAATCTCAAGGTTTCCTTCCGCGAAAAACTGCTGGATCTGTATTTTGCGGTCAATGGTTTTATCCGGGTGACGGAACGATTCGATGATAGTTATGTCACCTGTTTCGAAAAGCTGGGAAAGGATTTGAGACTCAAACTTTTTTGTGTGAACCCTTCCGAAAATATGAAACAGGCGCTTTGTCGGTGTCGGTCCTCCGTGTTTTTTTCTGCGACGATGATTCCCGCCGGGTATTTCCTGAACCTGCTTGGCTGCGGAGCGACCGCATCCCTGCTGACGCTCCCCTCTCCTTTTCCCGAGGAAAATCTCTGTGTCGTGGTTTCAAACAGGATTTCAACGCTTTACCGGCAGCGGGATCATACAAAAAGCGATGTCGCCTCGGCGATACGGATGCTGGTAAAACAAAAAAAGGGCAACTATCTTCTTTTTTTCCCATCCTATGAATATATGATGATGGTCCATGACTCCTTCGCCGTACGAGTCCAGGAGATAGAGACCATCTTTCAAACACCCGGCATGTCGGAAGAGGAGAGAGAACGGTTTCTGGAGAGGTTCGGGAAGGAAAACCCGAATACCTTGGTGGGTTTTGCCGTTATGGGCGGCGTATTCGGGGAGGGGATCGATCTTTTCGGAGATCGGCTCTGCGGCGCTGTCATCGTGGGCGTCGGACTCCCCGGGGTCTGTCCGGAAAGAGAATTGATCCGGGAATATTTTGATCATCATTATCACGCGGGGTTTGAATTTTCTTACATGTATCCCGGTCTCAACCGGGTGCTTCAGGCCGCCGGCCGGGTCATTCGTTCCGAGCGCGACCGGGGGGCGGTGTTATTGATCGATAAACGCTTTTCCACATCCCGGTACAGATCCCTGTTTCCAGTGACGTGGCATCCGTTCCATGTGAAAGACGATCAAGAGCTTCAAAACGTTCTGAAACGATTCTGGAAAACTTGATTCCGGAAGTCACCTGGAGCGGCGGAAGCCGACACCCGGCAGGGTTATCCGTGAATAAACGATTCCGCTTTTTCGAAACCCGGCTTGTAACGTTTCACCGTTAAAAAGTTGCGGAACCTGCATAAAATATTTTCGACCGCTTGAAGGCCGGACCCGCCACAAAAGACTTGTAAATAAAAGATTTGTTTTATAAAAACGTTTTGCTTCCATAAGGAACCGGGCTGTGAGGGGAACCATCCAATCGAAAAAGAACAGCAAAACACCACTATGATTTAACACTCGTCGGCGTTCGGAAAACGAGAACAGGGTATGCGTTTTTGGGGATTCGGCGCCTACGCTCGATCCTCGAATTTTCCGGCCCAAAACGGAGCGGGCCGGCAAAAGAAAGGAGTCTTCGTGAGGGCCGGATTTTTACTTGTTTTTATCATTCCCCTGATCGCGGGCGCCTGTTTCAAGGTCGGTCCGAAATATCACCGACCGGATATCGGCACCCCGGTGCCGGATCGATTCGAGCAGGCTTCCTCTGAAATACCTTTAGCGGTGCCCGACGGCCGGTGGTGGGAGGGGTTCGGCAACCCGGAATTAAACCAAATGGTCGATGAAGTACTAAAGAACAACCTGGATATTCGAAAAGCAGTCGCCCGGATATTGGAACTCAGGGCCGAGGTCCTTCAAACCAGGGCCGACCGGTTTCCTTTTTTGAATTTTCAGGGCGAGATTCAAAAACAAGGCCTCGGTCGGAAAAAAACCATCGACAGCTACAGCCTTACATTTCCCGCCTCCTTCGAGGTGGATCTGTGGGGACGTCTGGCGATGCTACAGGATGCCGCGGCCTCGGATCTGCTGGAAGCGGAGGAAAACCGACGTACGCTGGCACAAACGGTAGTTGCCGATACAATTACCCTGTACCTGGAGATGGAATCTTCAGAGCGTAGAATACAGGTTATCAAACAGAGTATCGATACTTACCGCCGGAGCCTGAACCTGGTCCAAAGACGCTATGAAAGGGGGCTTGCCCCCCTACTGGATCTGGTTCAGGCCCGCCGTGTTTTGGCGGAGGCGAAATCATTTCTTCCCGCCCTGCGCCAGGAATTGGGAATCACCCAACAGAATCTGGCTGTGCTTCTCGGGCGTTATCCCGAAACCCGTCCTGCGCGAAGGCTGCCGGAAGACTATTATAAACGGATGGACCCGGTGCCGACCGGCCTCCCTTCCGATCTTCTGCTGAGCCGACCGGATATCCGGGCTGCGGAGAATCGATTGAAGGCGCTGAACTCGAGGATAGGCGCGGCTAAAGCCGGCCGTTTTCCGAATATAACCCTGACGGGCGGCTTCGGCTATTCCAGCGATGAACTGGACAGCCTCTTACGCTCGGAGAGCGAACTGCGCAACTTGGCTCTGGGTCTTGTGCAACCGTTGTTTGACGCCGGGAAATTGAAGGCCGGCCAGAAAGCGGCGGAAGCAAGATATGCCGAGGGTGTGGCGGAATACGCCAAAACGGTGTTGACGGCGTTTGCCGAGGTGGAAGGCGCCCTGTTGACTCGTAAGGAACAATTGGAACGAAGGGAAAGGGTCATGAATTTTTTAAATGAGGCCCGCGCAACTCAGAAAGTGGCTCAAAGCCGTTATGAAAGAGGCTTGGAGGAGTATCTAAATGTTCTGGATGCCCTGCAAACCCGGTTCCAGGCAGAAGAGGATCTCGTGTTGGTAGATCTGTCGATTATGACGAACCGGGTTACTCTCCACCGGGTTCTGGGAGGAGGTTGGGCTCAACCGCCGCCGGTTGTGATCGAAAAGGAGGATAAAATTTTCGATGCGATTCCCATGTTTCCCTTAAGCCGATTTTCGGACGGATTGTAAAACCGGGCGGCATGGGGCAACAAAATTCTCCAAGCGTATTTCAGTTCGAATGAGGCCGGCAGGATCTATGGAAATCTGTAACGTTGGAACGGCAACAGCGAACGAAGTGGTTTAATCGGTATATTTAAAGAATGTTGAAAGATGAACAATACTCGGAAAAAAATAATCCATTTTTGCATCACGGTTATTCTGCTGGCTTTTGGTATCGCGGGAATGCGAACCTTATCGGCCAGCAAGCCCGAACTGGAAAAGCATGATTTCGCCCCATCCGTTCCCATGGTTCGGACCGTAAAAATTAAGACCGGGTCTCAACCGGTTCATATTCCGGCCCAGGGAACGGTAAGACCGTTACAGCAAATTCAATTCGTGCCACAAGTGGGTGGAAAAATCATCCATATTTCCGCTGCTCTGGTGGACGGCGGGGCTTTTCACAAGGGAGATCGCCTCCTTCAAATCGATCCGGTCGATTACCATCTGGCGGTGACCCTGGCTGAATCCAAGGTCAAAGACGCCGAAAGCGAGCTGAAACTGGCCGAAGAAGAGGCAGCGGCGGCAAGAGAAGAATGGTTCGAGCACTGCGTGGATGGTTCCGGAAAAGACCGGGAGCCACCCCCCTTGGTGGCAAAAGAACCTCAGCTGGCAGCAGCGCAAGCCAAACTTGAGGCCGAGCGTGCCGAGTTGAAAATAGCGCTTTTGAATCTGGAGCGGACCGAGTTAAGGGCACCGTTTAATGGTCGAGTGAGTGAAGAGAACGTGGATATGGGCCAATATGTTTCACCGGGTCAAACTTTGGCCACCCTTTTCTCGACGGATGCGGTGGAAATCGTGGTGCCCCTTGAAAATGAAGAGTTATTCTGGTTCCATGTGCCCGGTTTTACCCCCTGGAATGCACCCGGCTCTCCGGCTGAGGTTCGAGCGAAAATCGCGGGTCAGGCGCTTTCCTGGAGGGGCAAAGTGGTTCGCGCCGAAGGAAAGCTCGACGAGCGAACCCGCATGATCCATGTTGTCGTGCGGGTAATCGATCCTTATGCCAAAAAACCGCCGCTGGCACCGGGTCTCTTCGTTACGGTGGATATTGAGGGGCGAAGACTTGAAAATGTCTCGGTCATTCCACGATCCGCTTTGCATCAAGACAATGTCGTCTGGGTTGTAAACGAAGAAGGGAGACTTTGGTTCCGTAAGGTTCATGTGGCCCGGATCTCCACCGAGAGTATTATTGTTGAATCCGGACTTGCAGATGGTGAAACGGTGGTTGTTTCTCCGTTGAATGCGGTCACCGATGGAATGAAGGTAAGCGTGACATTGCCTGACGAGGTAATGGAATCATGAAGCACGTGATCGCCTGGTTCGCCGAAAATCATGTTGCTGCAAACCTGTTGATGATATTTTTGCTGTTGGGGGGTATCCTAACCGGTTTGGGTATCAAGCTGGAGGTTTTTCCGGAAACATCCCTGGATAAAATTTCAATCACCATTGAATATCCCGGCGCTTCTCCGGCCGAGGTGGAGGAAGGCGCTATTCGACGGGTTGAGGAGAAAATAGCCGGTCTTGCCGGTATTAAACGGATCGATTCCATCGCCCGGGAAGGGTTGGGTACGGTGATGGTCGAAGTGATAAAAGACTGGGACTTGAAAACTCTCCTGGACGAAGTGAAAGCCGAGGTGGATCGAATCGTCACCTTTCCGGAAGAAGCTGAAAAACCGGTAATCAGAGAGGTGACACAGCAGATTCAAGTAATTAATATCGCGGTTTATGGTGATGCGCCGGAGTCGACCATCAAGCATCTGGCTGAAAGGCTCAAAGACGATATTACCAATCTGCCGGGAATTACCCTGGCTGATATTTTTGGTGTTCGGAACGGCGAGGTGCATATTGAAATATCCGAGGAAACACTTCGACGATACGGGATTACCTTGGAGCAGGTGGCTGAAATCGTTAAAAAAGCCAGCCTCGATCTTCCTGCCGGAAGCGTAAAGACGGCAGGAGGTGAAATTCTCCTTCGGACCAAGGGGCGACGCTACTTTGCCGAGGATTACCGAGATGTTGCCGTGATCACCCGCTCCGACGGCAGTCGGGTTACCCTGGGGCAGATTGCCTGGCTGATCGATGGATTCGAGGACGTCGATCTTTTCGCTCGTTTCCAGGGCAAGCCCGCGGCTTTGATTCAGGTTTTTCGGGTTGCCGACCAGAATTCGCTTCATGTGGCCGACACGGTGAAAGATTACATTAAAAAAATACGCTCCGGTTTGCCGGAGGGGATAGACATTGCCTTTTTTTCGGACATGTCGGGGATATTGAGAAGCCGCATCGATCTGCTGCTGAAAAACATGGCCATGGGACTTCTGCTCGTGGGCGGCCTGCTGGGGCTTTTTCTTAACCTGCGATTGGCTTTCTGGGTCATGCTCGGAATTCCGGTCTCCTTCATGGCGGCGCTTATGGGGTTGCCGCGTTTCGGCATATCCATCAATATGATTTCGCTGTTTGCCTTCATTATGGTTTTGGGAATTGTTGTGGATGATGCCATCGTCATCGGAGAGAATATTTTTCGCAAACAGGAGCAGGGCCTGAGTCCCATGAAAGCAGCGGTTGAGGGCACCCTGGAAGTCGGCCGTCCGGTTGTATTTTCCGTCCTGACCACGATGGCGGCTTTCTGGCCGCTGCTTCTCGGAGGGGGGACCATGGGTAAAATCATGTGGAATCTGCCTATCGTTGTGATTTTGGTATTGCTCGGTTCTCTGATAGAGTCCCTGTTTATTTTGCCGGCTCATCTGGCAAGGAAAAAATATTCAGTATTCACCCGGTCATCGAAAGACGGAAACAGGTTGGCCCGATGGATGGAATGGGTCATACATGGCCCGTATGCCGCCTTGATTGATTTGGGTGTCCGGTGGCGCTATGCCACCGTGGCTTTGGGAGTTGCCGTCTTGCTTTTGACCCTTGGGGTGTGGAAAGGCGGTCTGATCAAGTTTACCTTTTTCCCCAAGGTGGAAGGAGATGTCCTGCAATGTTACGTGACCATGCCTGCCGGAACTTCCGCGGATCGCACCGCCGAGATTGTGCGCCGTCTCGAAGAAACCGCCCGCCGGACCCTGGAGCAGGCGGATCGCAAACGTTCCAAAGACACGGTTCCGCTTTTTGAGCACAGCATTGCGCTGATCGGGGCTCATATGGGAGGACACAATGATGCCGGGGATTCAGGGGGGCATCTGGGACAAGTCATGATCCAGTTGATCGGAGAGGAAGAGCGGAATATCGGTGCAACTGAATTGACGGGGCTGTGGCGAAATAATGTCGGAGTCATCCCCGACGTCGAGTCGATTACCTTTAAAAGCGATCTGCACAGCGCGGGAAATGCCATAGAGGTCCACCTGTCGCTGGAGGATCATCAGGATCTCCCGGCTGCGGCAAACGAACTCAAGCGTGAACTGGAGGATTACCCGGGGGTATTCGATGTCGGTGACAGTTTTCTGCCGGGGAAAAAAGAAATGCAGCTGAAATTAAAACCGGTCGCCCAGAGCCTCGGACTGTCTCTGAACGACTTGGCGCGCCAGGTTCGACATGCATTTTACGGAGCGGAGGCGCTTCGCTTGCAGCGGGACAAAGACGAAATCAAGGTGATGGTCCGGTATCCGGAGTCCGAGAGGAAGTCGCTGCAATATTTAGAGGAAATGCGAATCCGCACCCAGGATGGATCCGAGGTTCCCTTTGGACAGGTGGCCCAGGTGAAGATGGAGCAGGGATATTCATCGATCCAGCGTGCGCAGCGTCTTCGGGTGATCAAGGTAACGGCCGATGTGGATGAAACGGTCACCAATGCCAACGAGGTCCGGTTGATGCTGACTAAACGTTTCTTGCCGCACCTGAAAAGTCTTTACCCCGGCTTAAGATACACCATCGAAGGTGAAGGAAAAGAGCAGAAGGATTCGCTCAATGATATGCTCAAAGGCTTTATCATGGCCCTTTTCTGCATTTACGCCTTGCTGGCCATTCCATTCCGATCGTTTTCCCAGCCGCTCATCGTTATGTCGGCCATACCTTTCGGTTTGGTCGGAGCTGTGGCGGGGCATCTCATCATGGGGTTTAATCTCAGCATTATCAGCCTGTTCGGCATGGTGGGCCTGGCCGGAGTGGTGGTCAATGATTCTCTGGTTTTAATCGATGCCGCCAATCGATTCCGCCGGGAGGGGGCCAATGCGCATGATGCGGTCACTCGGGCCGCAGCCAAACGCTTCCGGGCAATTATTCTTACTTCTTTAACTACCTTTGCCGGTTTAACCCCGATACTTCTGGAACGGAGCATTCAGGCCAAATTCTTAATTCCCATGGCTGTAAGCCTTGGTTTTGGGGTCCTCTTCGCGACCGGTATCACGCTTTTATTGATACCATGCGGATATATGATTCTGGAGGATATCAACAGCGGATACGATCGGATAAAAGCCGGGCTGTTTTTTTAATTCCGAGTCTTCTCTCGCTGTTTTTGGCTTTGTATCCGTCATTTTATTGTTCTTATTCATATTATTTCGCCCGGCCGTTTCAGCCTGCGGTTCTGAATTCTGGCATACCAATGATGTTTGGGAATTTCCGCTTTCGATTCAACGCCGGAACGCCGGAAGCCGATAGGCTCCATTCCGTTGGGAGTTCATGAAAACGAAAGGATCGGGCAACGGAAGAAACTTTCTCATCTTAAAGGGAGACCCAAGAATGAAACTTCAGGAGACAATCAAAAAAGACCTGGTATCGGCTATGAAAGCCAGGGATGAAGAAAAAAAAGCCGCGCTTCGAGTAATTTTAGGAGAGTTTGGAAGATCTGATACAAAAGAGCTATCAGATGACGAGGTCGTAAAGGTTTTGAGAAAATTAATGAAATCCGAAAAAGAAGTCTTGGAAAAAAAAGGTGCGGAAAGGGATTCCGAATTTCTTAAAATCATCGAAAGCTATTTGCCCGGGATGGCATCGGAGGAGGAGATCATCGCTTGGATTAATGAACATATCGATTTTTCTCGATTTAAAAATAAAATGCAGGCAATGGGTTCGATCATGAAGCATTTCGGATCAATGGCCGATGGCGATACGGTAAAACAGATTCTGCAGAAACTTTGATATTTCGCCATTTTTTTATCGAGAGAGACCGATCCTCATTAAACGAACGTCATGGGAGCGTTTTTATGGAAGGAATGAATCGCCGGCAGGTTACAACGAGCGGGAACCCCGCACGCAGGCCTGAATTCGATTCAAAAAAAGATCGATGAATGCCCTCGGACGCGGAAGATACCTGCCGGTCCATTGATAACCACTAAAATGCTATCCTCTCAACTTTTTTGCCAGTTCCGCAACCCTCCGGCCAAGTTTTTCTCCATTCATTTTCGCGTGATTCTCCGGAGCGCCGGTACAGGCCACGCCGTAATGTCCGGTTGCCGACATGGGATCGCCTGCGATCACCATGCCGTAAATCATCAGGGCCTGGATAATGGACATCATGGTTGTTTCTTTCCCCCCGGATGGATCCGCCGAGGTTGCAAACGCTGCTCCAACCTTTCCTTCCATTTTGTTCCTTACCCTCACGAATTGATCAAAAACCTTTTTCAGTGCGGCGGCCATCCCGCCGAAATATACCGGAGAGCCGGCAATGATGCCGTCAGCGGATACAAAATCATCCTCCTCCACCTCATCGGTGCTTTTCAAAATCGCATTTACGCCTTCAACGGATTCAACGCCTCCGGCAATCGCTTCCGCCAGCTTACGGGTATTTCCGGTTTGAGAATAATAAAGAACCAAGATCTGCATTTCGGGCCTCCATGGTGGTATGATTTTACTCGGGTTTCGAACCTCTAATTTCTCTGGGGTACGGATTGAACCGTGGGTCGAATAAAATTTTTCGAGGCAAAATCATGATGTCGAGCCGTTCATCGGCACTCGATTCCAAACGCCTCGGCCCGGCACACAGGCGGTGTTGTAGATACCTGAAACATTTTTGTTTTGCCTGACCGTCCGTGTCAAAATCGTGTGGGCCGCTGTCGAAGTCTTTAGGAAAATGTTTTGTCTCCTAAAAAATTTTATTCGACGCCGGTTTGTAACGTTTCACTGTTAAAAAGGTGCGAAACCCGGAGCTTGATTTTTTTTATTCTTACCTCAAGGTTATGCATATATCAAGAGGCACTTGGACATGGTCCACATGCCTTTCCTTTTCCGGAGATCGGTGCCTGATTTTGGGATGGGGTTCGGAAAGAAAAGCGAGTGATAGGGGCAAGTGGAGGTAACGGGAACCGGCACGGACGGTAACAATTTCCGATTGTTGCCGCGGGCGGCGTGTTTCCGGTTTGCCGATTAAAGATAAAGGCTTTTTTGCCCGATAACATAAAGAAGAAAAACTTTTCGTGTAAAAGTTCCATTCCGATGTGGCAATTTTTTTCAATAAGGAATGGGGATTGCAGCCGAAAAAAGATGAAAATCCGGAAAACATCCCCTTTATTCCCGGAGAGGGATGGATGGCCGAATGAATAGGCTGCCCGGGATAAACGGCGGGCGAAGAGGTCCTGAAAATATGTCCAAACTTGCTGGTATCGGTTTATTTTTATGCGGCGGTGCGCTTGTTTTGCTCCTTTTCCAAGCGATATCTTCTTTAATGAAAATTGAGATCTCTTATGAGAATTTAAGTCTTGTCGATTGCTTCGGAGCGGATTCTTTCGCATGGCTGGAAGGGCTCTCGTGGTTCGGCATGGAGAAAATTCTAAATCATATGGTTACCATGCCTTTATTTGTTTTGTTGCTTTGTGTCGGAATTTTTTTTCTGGTTCTGAGTGGTTTTGTGAAGAAATAATCCGCAGTGAAACTTTATCTCTATGCGTCCGGCCGACAACCTTTCACAGACAAAGGAAGTGCGTCCCGCAGTTTGCCTGATGATTGTCACCGAGTGAATTCCTTCGAACAAATGGATTGTTTGCCCGATCCGAATCCATTGAAAATTTCAAGCCCGACCTCCATGACTCATCCAGCCAATTCTTCCGGCCGGATATGCCTGAATTACGAATGGGCACATCCTGAAATCGAACCGGAAAGATAATCTCCGCTGAAAATAGCGAACAGAAATCCTTTTTAATCTCGATTTTGTCCCATCCGGTCGAAGCGGATGGTTCGAATTTTAAAATTTCCTCATCATCCACAATTTTACGAAGCATCCCGTCATTTCGTTTCCCGTGTTTCGGACAGGTCGTTGAACCGTTCTCTCAATTATTTTTCATAATAAAATCAGGCAGCTGTGGATTGAAACGATTCGATCGCTTTTATATTTTCAGAGGATCTTTCCGTCAAAAGCGCGGCGCTTTTTTTCGTTGCCACCCCCTTTCGGGCTTTATATGATATGATGAACCGGATATCGAAGGGGCAAACCGATTAGGAAATTTCAAAATTATTTTTTAGCGGTAATGAAGAATGATGAAGAACCAGGCTATCGTAATCAAGGGGGCCAGGCAGAATAATCTTAAAAACCTGGATCTTGAAATTCCCTTAAACCGGATGACCGTGGTCACCGGTGTAAGCGGTTCGGGAAAGTCATCACTGGCATTTGAAACGCTTTATGCCGAGGGCCAGCGCCGGTATATCGAAACATTCTCCCCGTATGCCCGTCAATTCATGGAACGAATGGACCGTCCCCGGGTCGATAAAATCGAAGGGATTCCGCCGGCCATTGCCATTGATCGCAAGGAACCGGTTCGTACTTCCCGCTCGACCGTAGGCACGATGACCGAGATCACGGATTATGTGAAACTTCTTTATCCGCGTCTCGGGCAATTGCATTGCAGACAATGCGGAAAACCGGTTATCCCCGCGACGCCGGATCGAGTGTGGAATGTTTTGAAGGATTTTCCGTCCGGAACCGAGTTGGTCATCACCTTTCCTTTTCCCACACGCGGTTTTTCCACCCTCCAGTTGAAAGCATATCTGGCACGAATGGGTTTTGATCGTCAGTTTTCATACCATCACATTCATTCGTTGGACGGTTTGGACATTGAAGGAATTGCCGAAGAAATTCAGGTAGTGGCGGACCGGGTGATGTTTCGGCAACAGGATCGAAAGCGGGTGGTGGATTCCATCGAGCAGGCATTTTATTTCGGAAACGGACGGTTGGATGTATGGATTCCGCCGGACCGGCATATCGCTTTCAGTAAGGCCCTTGAATGCGCGGACTGCCGAATTCATTACAGACCGCCGCAACCGAATCTTTTTTCTTTCAACAGCCCTGTCGGAGCCTGTGAAACCTGCCGGGGGTTTGGAAGAATAATTGATATGGATCCGGATTTGATCATTCCGGATTCCGAACGTTCTCTCGAAGAAGGAGCGATCAAACCATGGGGAGGGCCGAAGGAACAAAGGGTCGAATATACCGACCTGATTGCCTTTTGCCGGAGAAACAAAATTCCGACGGATTTGCCTTTTCGGCGGCTGGCAGAGGATCAGAAGAAGGCGATTATCGATGGTACCGACGACTATTATGGGATACGCGGCTTTTTCCGGTGGCTTGAATCCAAAACCTATAAAATGCACGTTCGGGTCTACCTGTCGCGGTACCGAACCTACCGCATTTGCCCGGATTGCAGGGGTACGCGGTTTCGGGAGGATACGCTGCTTTATCGATTGATCGGGCTCAACATCGCCGAAATCTATGCGTTGAATGTGAATCAGGCGCTTGATTTTTTTCAGACGTTCGATGCAAAAAGCTCAGTGGTAGCTATCGATGAGGCCGGCCAGGTTGTCTTGAAAGAGGTCCGCAGCCGTCTCGCCTATCTCCGGGATGTCGGGTTGGGCTATTTAACACTGGACCGGCAGTCCCGGACACTTTCCGGCGGAGAGGTACAACGCGTGGCACTGGCTTCGGCCCTCGGTTCATCTCTGGTCAATACGCTCTATGTTCTGGATGAGCCCAGCATCGGTCTTCATCCGAGCGACACCCACCGTCTGATCCGAATTCTGAAAGGGCTTAAGGAATTATCCAATACAATTGTTGTTGTGGAACACGATCCGGAGATCATCCGCGAAAGTGATTACATGCTGGATCTTGGACCCGGAGCCGGAGAGAACGGTGGACAAGTGATGTACTTCGGACCCGTATCCGGTGTAAACGGCTCTCTGACCGGTCAATACCTGAAAGGTAGGCGTCGGATTTCCATACCCGATGAGCGCCGTAAACCCGAACGGTGGAACCGGCTGGTGATCGAGGCGGCTTCAGAGAATAATTTAAAGCAAATCGACGTTGAAATCCCCCTGGGTCTGTTTGTCTGCCTGGCAGGTGTATCCGGCTCGGGAAAATCCACCCTGGCCGAAGAGATCCTCTACAAAACCGTCAAATGGGCCAAAGGAGACCCACAGGGCAGACCGGGCACTCACAAAACCGTCAAAGGGCTTGAAAAAATCTCCGATGCGGTGCTGGTTGATCAGAAACCTGTCGGACGAACACCCAGAGGCAACCCCTTGACTTATACCCAGGCCATGGGTCCCGTTCGTTGTCTGCTGGCCGATACCGCCGCGGCAAAAGCAAACGGTTTCGGGCCCGGTTATTTTTCTTTTAATGTGGCTGGCGGACGATGCGAAACCTGCCGGGGCGAGGGATTTGAAAAAGTAGAAATGCAGTTTCTTTCCGATGTTTTCATCACCTGCCCGGATTGCAACGGCAAGCGTTTTAAAAAAGAGGCATTGGAAATTCGACTGAACGGAAGGAATATCCATGACATCCTTTCGATGACGGTCGATCAGGCATTGTCATTTTTTACGGATCATCAAAATATTTATACTCTCTTAGTCCCTCTGCGCGATGTCGGTCTCGGTTATATCCGGCTCGGTCAGCCGATCAATACGCTTTCAGGAGGAGAGGCTCAGCGCCTCAAGCTGTCGAGATATCTGAAAACCGTGGATGGGAAGAAGCGGCTTTTTATTTTTGATGAACCGACCACCGGGCTTCATTTCGATGATATCGCAAAGCTCCTGGCTGCATTGCAACGCCTTGTTGATGGCGGCAATACGGTGCTGGTGATCGAACACAACATGGATGTGCTGAAGACCGCGGACTGGGTGATTGAGCTGGGTCCCGAGGGGGGAGAGGCAGGCGGCCGACTCGTTGTTGCGGGTCCGCCGGAAAAGGTGGCAAAACATCGGGGCTCTCCCACCGGCCGGTTTTTAAAGACCTGCCTGGCCGGCCACGACCGGTTGCGCGCGCAAACGACGCAGTCCTCCGGTGTTTCCGAACCACTTCTACCTTATTCCAACGCCATTTCCATTGTGGGGGCCAGAGAACATAACCTTGGGAACATAAGCCTTTCGATTCCACGAAATGAACTGGTGGTGCTCACGGGCGTTTCCGGTTCAGGTAAATCCAGTTTGGCCTTTGATGTCCTGTTTGCCGAGGGGCAGCGCCGCTATCTGGAAAGTTTGGCCCCCTATATTCGACAATATATGAGAGTGCTGGAACGACCCGAGGTGGATCACGTATCCGGGCTTCCCCCGACGGTTGCGATCGAGCAACGGATCAGCCGTGCCGGTCGGCGCTCGACCGTAGCCACGCTTACCGAAATTTACCATTTTCTCAGGCTGTTATACAGCAAGATCGGAACTTCGTACTGTCCGATCTGCGGACGCAGGCTGACAGCCCTGAGCCGCGCTGCAATCGTGGAACGGATTCTGCGGCGTTACGGTGAGAATGACGTTCTGATCCTGGCTCCGAAAGTGTTCGCGCGGAAAGGCTTTCACAAAGATATTTTTTCCCAGGCACTTCGCAAGGGTTATGATGAAGCTCGAATTGACGGGGATTTCATGGCCATTTCAAAGGGTATGGCCTTAAGTCGATACCATGAGCACACCATTGAGATCGTTGTGGGGCGGCTGCCGGCAAAAAGCTCGGAAACCCCTTCGGCATTGCTTGAAAATGCCCTTAAAGAAGGACACGGGGCTCTTATTGTCATGGATAAACAAAGCAAGGAGGAGGAAATCTTCAGCCTGAAAGGTGTCTGTCCATTCTGCGGAGTTGGATCGGCGAATCCGGATCCGAGGTTGTTTTCCTTCAACAGCAAGCAGGGGGCATGCAGCATGTGCGGAGGACTCGGAGAAATCGATGATGCCATCCATTCCGGCGAAGAGGGAAAAAATGAAACCCGGGTATGCGAGGCGTGCGGCGGAAGCAGGCTCAGACCCGAAGCCCTCTCCGTCAAGATCGACGATTATTCCATTTGGGACCTGGTGAAGCAACCGGCTGATCAGGCTCAGAGGATACTCGAATCCTTTTCGTTGGATCGCCGGGTTACTCCGGTAGCCGAGCCGATATTGGCGGAGATTTTTTCGCGGATTTCCCTTCTGAACCGGCTCGGTTTATCATATCTTTCCCTGGGCCGGAGCGGTGATACGCTCTCCGGCGGCGAGGCCCAGAGGGTGAGACTGGCCGCACAGCTCGGATCGAATCTGACCGGTGTCTGCTATATTCTGGATGAACCGACCATCGGTCTCCATCCCAGGGACAACCGGATTCTTCTGGAGGCGATCAAAGCCCTCAGGGATCGAGGAAACACGGCGCTGGTCGTAGAACATGATGAAGAGACCATTCGTGAGGCAGACACGATTATCGATCTGGGTCCCGGTGCGGGCCGGGAAGGGGGGAGGGTGGTTGCATCCGGAAAGCTCCGAGATTTGAAAAAAGTATCCGAGTCGGTCACAGGGGCATTTATTGATGGACGCCCTCACCGAATTACCTCGCGTTTGAGACCTTACAAGAGCCTCCCCAGCATTCGGATTCGAGGCGCTTCCCAACACAATCTGAAGGGAATTGATGTGAATTTTCCGATGGGAACCCTGATATGTCTGACGGGAGTTTCCGGTTCCGGCAAATCCACCCTTCTCAAGGAAACCCTGTATAAGGGGGTTCGCAATCGACTTTTGAACCAGTTCCATCCGTCCGGGCGGTGCAAAAGCATAGAGGGTTGGGAGGCTCTTGAACGAATCCTGGAAGTGGATCACAGCCCGATCGGGCGCACCCCTCGCTCTATTCCTGCCTCTTACATCGGATTTCTGGCGGACATTCGGAAGCTGTTCGCAATGACGCCCGAAGCCAGAGCCCGGGGATACAAGCCGGGCCGGTTTTCGTTCAACGTGGCGGGAGGGCGTTGTGAGGCATGCAAAGGACACGGAAGCTTAAAAACCTCCATGAGCTTTCTTCCCGATGTATACATCCACTGTGAGGTTTGCGACGGCAGGCGGTTTAACCGGGAGACTTTGGATGTCAGGTACAAGCACAAGAACATGGCAGAAGTCCTGGAACTCACTTTTGAGGAGGCGGTGGATTTTTTTTCCCCCGTTCCTTCCATCCGGCGATGCGTTCAATTTGTATGCGATATCGGACTGGGTTATTTACGCTTGGGACAGCCCAGTCCGACGTTATCGGGTGGCGAGGCCCAGCGGATCAAGCTGGCCGAGGAACTGGTCAAAACTTCCAAAGGAAAGGCGTTGATTATTTTGGATGAACCGACTACCGGTCTGCATCTGTATGATATTCAGAAGCTTATTCAGGTTCTTCAGGCACTGGTGGAGGACGGAAAAACAGTGGCCGTTATTGAGCACAATATGGAGATGATCAAGGAGGCCGATTATATTATTGATCTGGGACCCGAAGGCGGGGATGCGGGTGGGAGTGTTGTTGCATGCGGATCACCTGAGGAACTGATCCTGGAGTCGAAAAAGTCTCACACCGCGGAATATCTCAGAAAATATCTTCAGGCAGGTTAGATCCGGGAGGAAACCGTCCTTGCGTCCAATTCCATTTCACCCCAAAGGCAAGACAAAAAAAGTATTTTTCGTATGATGAAGCATTCACATCGGAGGCCCGATAGCACCCGAGATATCCGGGTGGCGTTTTTCTTGAATCTGGGTTTTACTCTTCTGGAAATCATCGGCGGTTTATGGACCAACAGCATGGCGATTTTTTCCGATGCACTGCATGATTTGGGAGACAGTTTTTCCCTGGGTTTATCATGGTATCTGGATAAGTATTCAAAAAAAGGAATGGATAAACATTACTCGTTCGGATATCGCCGGTTTTCGCTCATGGGGGCCTTTGCCAACGGGATCGTGATTATCGCAGGATCCCTGGTAATCCTTTCCGAAGCCGTTCCGAGACTCTTGCACCCGGAATCACCCAATGCAAAGGGGATGCTTTTTTTTGCGATTGCGGGAATTACCATTAACGGCCTTGCGGTATTGCGGTTGAAAGGAGGCAAATCATTCAACGTCAAAATGGTCGCCTGGCACCTGCTGGAGGATGTGCTGGGCTGGTCGGCCATACTGATTGTGAGCATCATCCTGCTGTTTAAAGAAATTCCCGTTCTGGACTCGATTCTTTCCATATTGATTACCCTTTATGTTTTATACAATGTGGCTCGGAATTTGAGGAAGACATCGGCTGTTTTTCTTCAAGCCGTTCCGGATGACATTGAAATCGGTTCAATCGAAAAAAAATTGCAGATGGTCGACGGTGTTCAATCGATCCACCATACGCAGATCTGGTCTTTGGATGGAGAGTATCATGTATTAAGCACACATGTCGTGGTTGATGAAAATTCGACCAAAGAAGAGGTGACTCAAATAAAATGTGAAATCAATGAATTGACAAGGCAATTGGGTTTTGAACATATCACGGTGGAAATTGAATATGAATATGAGGAATGCAGGATAAAAAAAGCGGAACCATCAGATGATTGATAATGAACAACTCAAGTTCCGCTACAGTTATGAACAATGAAACACAGCAGGCCGTACACTGAATGAATTGGTACTCCGGAGAAGAAAGAGTGAGGAAATCGGAGCAACAAAAAAGGCGTTTTAAAGAATCGAGGAACCAACCCGGCCGCCGAATCGAAAACGCTTATCATCTTGACATGTCAGGTAAATTTTCTTATACCATAACAAGACCATCACCAATACTTGGATCGAATAGAAGCGGTTTCAAAATCCGCCGCGGTCCCAATTTGTGTGGGGAGGGACTTTAATCTTCAAACCATCGGTTTGTTCCAAGAGTTGAACGTTTCCTCCCTGCCTTGGCTCAAACCCGGTTCAAGGTTTCCAGGCCGCTTCCAGTCGTTACGTGAAAGAACTTTCCTTTCCGCAGGGCTTTATAACCCTGCCGCCTTCATCACCGAAACCTGATTTTTGATCAACGGATTGATTTCTCCATCCAACCGCAAACAGGAGGCTTACCATGGATAAGCAAAATTTGATCGAGATGTTGAACAGGGATATCGCAGACGAACATGCCGCAATCATCCGGTACCTTATACACGGTTACCTGGAAGGGGAAGACACCGCTCTGGGTTCGAAATTGCTTTCCCGGTCACGGGAAGAGATGTGGCACATGCACTGGCTGGGAATGATCATCGGGAAGCTGGGCGGGGAACCCGACATGGTGCCGGCCCCATATCCCTATGATCCTTCAAACCGGGCCAGTATATTTGAATCTTACGTGAAATACGAAAAAAATCTGATCGGGCATTACAATAGCGAGGCAGACAAGGTTGAAGATCCGCATATCAAGAGAGTCCTCCAGAGAGAAGGATGGGAATCCGATATTCATGCCCGGAAGTTTCAGCGGATACTGGATAAGCTGACGCCGAAAGAGGCTGCGGGTCTTCCCGGAGCGGAAAGTGAACTGCCGGCGGAATTTATCGATAGGATTCAGAAACTTGTAGAAAACAAATACAATCAGATGCTTCACCACCTTCGAAATGCTTGGGTTTTTCAACGGGAAGGAATGACGGCCTGGCAACTGATGGATTTTTCCATGACCAAGATGAAACAGCTCGCCCACCTTGCCGAACCGGTTGCGGAAAACGGTATCACTCCCAACTTTACGATCGGCGGAATCAAAAAGAGCACTTCGATTGGAGATGCGCTGAAAGATGCGGTAGAAAATGTGCGGGCCTCTCGTGAACGGCATCTGAAACTCAGACAGGACAGTGAGACGCAGAAGCATGCCGGGATGATCATCAATCTGGATCTTACCTTAAAGCAGGAGAGATACGAAGAGGAAGAGATCGGGGAATGGTAAAACGGTTCGATGGGTCTCGCCGGGCTGAGGAATGTTTTCCGCTTGGGACAAAGAGGCAAGACGATCGAACCGTGCCGTTAAGCGGCGGCATCGTGCATCGCTTCTATAGAAGTTTCAAGACCCGCTCTCGGGTCTGATTTTTATGTCAGGGGCGGGACGCTCAATCCTGAAAATTATAATTGAATTCCAGCGATTTGACGTCTCGCCCTATCTTGGTCTGAAACTCCATGGGAAGTTTCTAAACCGCTATCGTTATCCCTGCGGAATCGTATTTCTCCGATAAAACAAGCTTTTCCCATGAAAATTTTTTTTGCGCTCCTGATCATCGTTTTCCTTGCCTTCAGCGGATATCATCTGACCTTTCGAGGGATTCGCCTGCCGCTTTTTGCCCGCACCTTTTATCTCACCGGAACCGAGTTTCTTTTTCTCGGGCTTCTACTGGGGCCACAATTCCTGAATCTTTTGGATGAAGAAACGACAAGGGGGCTGGAACCGCTCGGTACGCTCCTGCTTGGCTGGATCGGTCTTATTTTCGGGTTTCAATTTGAAATGGCCAAACTTCGGCGATTTCCGTTTGAATTTCTTCTCGCAGCGATCATGGAAGGGCTTCTTACCCTGACGCTGGTCTTTTTGGGTGTATATTTGGTGCTTTTCCCTTTTCTAAGCATCGCCGGACCTATGAAAATCGTGGCTGCACTGGTACTTGCATCTGCCGCCGCTTGCACCGCGCAGACCGGATTGGCGATCCTGGCGCCTAAGATCGCTGACCGGCCGAGAAATACCGTGACGATCTTACGATACATTTCAAGTATCGACGGTCTGTGCGCCTTGATGTTTTTTGGGCTGGTATTTTTATTCCGTCCGCTTCTGTATGCAGAGGCATCGTGGATCGGAGAAGTGCAGTGGGGCGTTTCCGTCAGCCTTGGAACCTTGGCGGGTCTCTTTTTGTATAACCTGTTTATCATGCAACGACGACCGGAAAGTGAACTGATTCTTCTGGTTATCGGGATGGCGGTGCTTCTCAGCGGAATGGCGTCGGTGCTGAACTTCTCTCCTCTTCTTACCAATTTCGTGGTCGGATTTTGTCTGGTCAATTTTTCCAGGGAAAAGGAACGGGTTTTTGAGATGTTGATCCGTGTCGAGAAGCCTTTTTACTTGTTGCTGCTGGTAATTTTAGGGGTAAACTGGCGGCTGGACACCGCGTGTGTCTTTTTGTCGGCCGCCGCTTACTGCCTGTTCCGGTGCTTAGGCAAATTTTCCGGCGGTTTTCTGGTTACCCGCTTGAGTCCGGGACTCAGGCAATATCCTTCTAACCTGGGCTTCGGGCTGCTGGATCCCGGGGGGCTTCCATTGGCTATCCTGCTGGATTTCCAGAAAGGATTTCCGTCGGATATTACCAACGGGGTCAGCAGTATCGTGCTGATAGCGGTGATCTTGAATAATTTTCTGAGCCTCCCTCTGCTCAATCGCTTGTTGAAAGCGAAGAACTGATGGCCGACCTTTTTCAGCAAAGACGAAATCTCATAATTTATTTTTTGACGCTTGTCCTGATGGGCGGTTTCGCGGCATGGATCCGGGGTCTTGATGTCCCAACGAGCTGGCAACGATCGGGTATGGTCGATTTTTGTCTGGGTTTCGTATTGCTGGCGGCCTATATCATCGGTCAGGTCTTTCGAATGGTTCGTCTTCCATTAATCAGTGGATACATCTTTGCCGGCATTGCACTTGGACCTTATATCAGCGGTTTTCTAACCCGTGACATGGTTCACGATCTTCGGCTGGTCGACGACCTGGCCCTAAGCTTTATCGCACTAACCGCAGGGGGTGCACTCCGCCTGCCGTTTTTGAAACAACACGGAAAAGGGATCATGCTGAACATCGTTCTGCAGACCAAGGTTATTTTCGGGGCGATGTCCGTGTTCGTGATACTCACGCGGAACTGTTTCAGCCTGACGAAGAATCTGCCCTTCCATCTGGCAACTTCCCTGGCCGTTCTGGTAGGTACGATCGCAGTGGCGCGCTCTCCCTCCGCTGCCATTGCCGTTATCAATGAATGTCGTGCTTCCGGTCCCTTTTCGGACAGGATATTAGGGGTCACGGTCGCCCTGGATGTGTTAATCATCGTGCTGTTCACACTGACTCTGACTGCAATCAAGATTATCCTGACCAGTGCCGGCGCGCTGGATTCACAAGTGTTCCTGGCCCTGTTTCTGGAGATGTCGGTTTCCATCGTCGTCGGTATTGTTCTGGGAAAGGGGATTGCATGTTACATTCACTGGATCGGGCATGATTTGCCGTTATTTCTGCTATTCCTGGCTTTCGGAGCAACCAAAGCCTCATTTTGGCTGAGTCATTTCATGGAAAGTCATTTTGATTTTTACCTGCATCTGGAGCCGCTGTTGATCTGCATGAGCGCTGGGTTTACCGTTCAGAATTTCAGTCAAGCAGGCCCTTTTTTCATGGAAAACCTGCAACGGATCGCACTCCCGGTATATGTTCTTTTTTTTTCGCTGGCCGGAGCATCCTTGAACTTAGACGCTTTGCGTTCCTGCTGGCCCATGGCAATGTGCCTGGTTGTGATTCGAGCAATGGGGATCATGGGTGGTTCATGGCTGGCGGGAACCATTAACAGGGATCCGCCAGAGCACAATCGAAATGCATGGATGGGCTATCTGACCCAGGCGGGGATATCCATCGGATTGGCTCAACTGGCTCAACGACAGTTTCCTGAAATCGGCGTCCATCTGACAACACTGGTTATGGCGATAATCTCAGTTAATGAGATGGTGGGCCCGATCACTTTTAAGTGGGCTCTGAACCGGGTGGGAGAAGCAAAAAAATAACCGGAGGATCGGTTAATTTTTTCTTACATTCTTTTTTTGTTAACCCGCCAATTTTTTTTCCAGATCTTGTTTTCGTTGGTCCATATTTACCTCCTTACCGAGATGCCCGAAATTGGTGAGCGGTGCAACGAAGTAGACACCCTGATGGGTTTTTCCGGTTTCCCGGCAAAGGGATTCGAGATAAGCAACCGCCTGATCGAGGATTTCCGGATCTCTGATGGCGGTAAAAAGCGTGCGGTTGTGGCGCATTCCTCCACTGGTAAGGGTCCGGAAGCCCGCGAAGATGGGGACATGCTGACTGATCAGTTGTATAAAGTCAGTGCTTTCCACGACGGTTGCGCCTGTAATTCCGATATCCAGCCAGCCCGTTATGAGATCATCAATGAGTTCTTCATTATTAATTACAGCGATCAGAAGGTACATGTTTCCCTCACTACGCTGATGATCCGATGAACCCGAAAGCCCGTCTGATTCGCCTTTCTGAGGAGATTTCCGGCGGGATTACAGCATCGTTAAACCACTTGAAGCAGATGGCAACGAGGGGAATCCGGTTCGCAAACCATGCAGGGCAAATCAATGATTTCAATGAAAGGCCATTTTGTCTTCCAGGCGTTGGATTTCATTCCATAGCATTTTCGAGTTTTCGGCTCTTCTTACCGCTTCCATAAATTCAGGATGTTGGCAAAGCCGGGAGGCTCCTGCAAGCAGTTGCAAGTGCAGATGCGTTTTGTTTTCCGGAATGACCATGGCCAGTATGACGTCTACAGGCAAAGCGTCCAGTGCTTCGAAATCAATTGCTTTTGCCAGACGGATCAAGAGCACGGCCGGTTTTTTTGTTTCCCAACTGGTGGCATGAGGAAAACCAATCCCATTTCCCACGCCTGTGCTCATGGTTTGCTCCCGCTTCCGCATGCCCCCATAGAGCATTTCAGCATCCTCCACCACCCCGTCTCGCATACAGGTTTCGGCGATGAAACGCAGCACCGATTCTTTGTCCGGAATTCGCGTGTTCAAAAAAATATGTTCGACCGGAAGATACTTACAGATTTTCATAATCGCTTGCGTTGTTCTAGGATAGCGGGTAAATAGTCCCTGTCGGTTGGCGCTGGATCGGTAAATGCGATATTAAGTCAAAGGATCTGATGTGTCAACAGAAAGCACGGGAGCAGAAGACGCTTGATCCCGAGTGTTAATTTGCTTATGAAACAATCGGAACAAGAAAAAATAAAATTTTGAAGCTTTTCCGGTCCTTCCATGGAAACAGAAGGAACACAAATGCTTGGTGGTTTAAAGCAGTAATGAACAAAAACAGATTTTATAGCCGTCTTGTCGGTAACGATATCTGGAAGAGATAAAAATGTATCGATGGAAGCCGGGAATAAAGGTCAAAAAGTTCTGGATTTTCCTATTGTTCGGGTGCCTGTTTTTTTCGGCCTGCAGCATCATAAAGGGAGGCTGCGATGTGGCCACGGGAACGGTGAAAACAACCTATCAGTTGACCAAGGGCGCGGTGAAAACCACCGGTTATGTCGCCAGTGTCGTCACAAAGACAACCGTCGGAACCGGAAAATTCGCCTATAAAATTGGAGCCTTCACTTTCAATGTGGCAATGGCTCCGTTGAGCTGGCCTCTGACCCACCAAGAAATCGAATCGATTGACGATTTGTCTCCGAAAGAGGCGATTCTTCAAGGGCGTGTCAAGAGATCGCCTTATGTAGTAAACGGTAAACGGTATGTACCCATGTCCACAGAACAGGCGAGCCGGTACCGGGAAACAGGAACGGCTTCATGGTATGGTTATGAGACTTTTCGCCAAAAAGGCGGACACATGACGGCAAACGGTGAAGCTTTCCATCCGGACGGATTAAACGCCGCACATAAATATTTACCGCTTCCTACCCATGTTCGGGTAACAAACCTTGAAAATCAACGATCGATCATTGTTCGGGTGAATGATCGCGGTCCGTTTGTTAAAGGTCGAATTATCGATCTGAGTGCCGGTGCAGCTCGAAAATTGGGTTTTTACGAAAACGGAACGGCAAAGGTTCTGGTGGAAACCGTTCCGATCGAAGGGCTTGACCAGGTGTCATGAGTTGTTTTTTTTCAATTCCACCAGAGTGGCGCCCCATCCCCCGGCATCGGCGGGCGCGTTTTTGAAAGATTCCACGATAGGATTTTTGTTCAAAAGCTTCTGAACCTTTCTGCGAAGGAATCCCTGCCCCTTGCCGTGAATGACGCGAACCGAATAGATTCCTTTCTCCGTGCAGGCGGTAAAGTAGTCACTGAGAAGGTCCGGAACCTCCTCCGGCTGGAAGGTGTGCAGGTCAATGACGTCTTCAATCGGTATTTTCACTGGATTCAAAAATTCCTCCTGTTTGAACATTTTAAGAACTTGATATGTCTTTTATGATGATATATTGCACCAAAGTGCAAGGCTTTTTAAGGGGGGGCACGAAAATCCAAATGGCACTTTTGAAGATATATAAAATTTCTGCTCTTCTCCTTCTGGCATACTTGCTCGGTTCCATCCCATGGGGTCTGATTCTGTCCCGGATATTTTCTTCGATAGACATCCGGCAAAAGGGAAGCGGAAATATCGGCACGGCCAACGTATTCCGGGTGGCGGGAATTGTCCCGGGTATTCTCACGCTTGCAGGAGATTTCTTAAAAGGCGCTTTTCCGGTTTATCTCGCCGGTTTCATAACAGGGGGGGACAGTTTCTGGGGTCAGTTCAATATTTGTCTTGTGGCCCTTTCCGCCTTCTGGGGTCACCTTTATCCTGTTTTTCTGAAATTCAAAAAAGGGGGCAAAGGTGTGGCTACGGCTGCCGGATGCTTTTTTGTGCTTTCACCGGTTGCCTTTTTGATCGCTATGCTGGTCTTTATCCTGTGCGTTTGCTGGTTTAATCGTTCTTCCGTGGGATCGCTGGCCGCCGGTGCTGTTTTGCCGATTGTCGTCTGGCAGGTGAATCATTCCATTCCTTTGCTGGGATGTTCCGTTATCATGGTCATTTTTATTTATTATCGGCATATGGGCAACATCAAAAGACTCCTTTCCGGTAAAGAGCCCGTGATCTGGAAGAAGAAAAGATAAGTCTTTCCGCACTTCGCGGAATTTTCCAAATTTCAATATATGTAATATTTAAAACAGCCATACCACTGAAAACCGTAGAATGCTCCGAAGCATTCGGTGTAAGGGTTCCGAATGCCGGTGGGTATCTGATGAAATGCAGGTATGCCCGGAAAAGGTTTCCTTTTGTTGAGTAACGTTTAATGGATGTTCCGTTTTAGGAAATAAGACCGGATATGGAGCGAACCGATCAAATTTTGTAGAATCGACATCACGTCAGAAACGCGCCGAAACGGTCATGTAATGATGATTGAAGGGATTCAGCAGTTTTTCGGCTGTATGGACGATGGCCAATGCATCGATACTGTATTTGGATCGGATAAGGCGTTGCGGGCCGTGCTCAACAAAGAGATCCGGAATACCGAGACGCTCCATGCAAAAGTTCGTTATGCCTTGATCGCTTAAGCATTCGAGAACCGCGCTTCCAAACCCTCCCTGGCGGACATTTTCTTCCATTGTAATTACTCGCGGGATTTTTTTGACAAGAGAACCGATCAGATCCGCATCAAGGGGCTTGACAAAACGGCAGTTGACAACCGTGGAGGATATGCCCCGCTTTAATAACGTTTCATGCGCGATAAGTGCTTCACCCACGGACCTGCCGATGGCCAGAATGAGGAGGTCGTCGCCGCCGGTAAGGATTTCACCTTTTCCGATGGGAATCGGTATAATTTCATTTTCAACTTTTACTCCGGCCGCAATTCCCCGTGGATACCGAAAGGCGATCGGGCCATTATGTGCAAGGGCCGTGGCGAGCATTCGAACCAGCTCGTTTTCATCCTTGGGTGCCATGACTACCATGTTGGGAAGGCTTCTCAAATAGGAGAAATCAAACAGTCCATTATGGGTGGCGCCGTCTTCTCCTACGATTCCGCCCCGGTCGATGGCAAAGATAACCGGAAGTCCTTCAAGGCATACGTCATGCAATATCTGGTCGTAAGCCCGCTGCAAAAAGGTAGAGTAAATGGCGACAACAGGTCTGAAACCCTCGGTGGCCATCCCCGCCGCGAAAGTGACTCCATGTTGCTCCGCGATGCCGACATCAAAAAATCGGTCCGGATAGGTCTCGGCAAATTTAACAAGTCCGGTTCCTTCGGGCATTGCCGCCGTGACCGCGATGATCCGGTCATCATCTTTTGCCAGTTGAACCATTGCGTCTCCGAAAACTTGCGTATAACTGGGGATTGAATTTCTTTTCTTTTTACAGTTTCCCGTTTTTACTTCAAAGCACCCGATGCCATGAAAAAATACGGGATTTTTTTCGGCCGGTGGATACCCTTTTCCTTTTTTCGTCAAGACGTGAAGCAGAACCGGTTCGTTCAGGTTTTTGATATTATTCAATATGCTAATGAGATGGTTCAGATTGTGACCGTCTATCGGACCAAAATATTCAAAACCGAAAGCTTCAAACAGCATGCCGGGAGTGACGAAGGTCTTAAAGGAATCTTCGGTCCGTTTTGCAAATTGATAGATATCATCACCGATTTTAGGGAGCGACTTAAGAAACTCTCCGAACTCTTTCTTGAAATCCAGAAGATATTTTGCGGAGAAGGTTCGGCTGAGAAAAGAGGATAGGGCACCCACGTTTCGGGAAATCGACAGCTCATTGTCATTCAGTATAACAATGAGATCCTTGTGAATGTCTCCCGCCTGATTAAGCCCTTCATAGGCAATTCCTCCGGTCATCGAACCATCGCCTATCACCACGATGACTTTTGCCTTCTCTTTTTTTAAACGCTGGGCGCAGGCGATTCCGAGCCCGGAAGATATGGATGTGCTGCTGTGGCCGGTTGAAAACGCATCGTAAGGGCTTTCGCTGATTCTTGAAAAGCCGCAGAGCCCCTGATATCGGCGCAGGGTATGAAACTGTTCTCTACGCCCGGTCAGCAGTTTGTGGGCATAAGACTGGTGGCCTACATCCCAGATAATTTTGTCTCTCGGCGCGTCAAAGACATAGTGAATGGCAATGGCCAGTTCAACAACTCCGAGACTGGATGCCAAATGGCCGCCGTTTTTGGA
Organism: Desulfobacterales bacterium; assembly: GCA_018432925.1. Classification (GTDB taxonomy): domain Bacteria; phylum Desulfobacterota; class Desulfobacteria; order Desulfobacterales; family JAHDSC01; genus JAHDSC01. The sequence goes on from JAHDSC010000035.1 coordinate 29,084, forward strand.
CACAACATCAACGACAACTTTTCGAATCTCGTCGGCCAGAACCGGGAGATTATTTCGCGAAAGTCTTTTCAAGTCGGCCGGGGAATCGATTTTTTCCAAAAAGCTCAAGTTAATGAAATCCTTTATTTAATTGTTTGATGCCTTTCAAGTAACTGCGAGAGGCGTTACGGGTTCTTCAACTCACCTCAATACAGCATCTTTTTGCTTATGATTTTGCCGGAGGCAAAGGATGAATGATTTGATCCACTGCCTTCAACGTTTAATCTCCATGCATGCAAAGCCGATTCAAGCCTTCGTTCCGGCAGCGAATCTTTTTACCGTTTTCTTTTAATCACATATCCGGCAATCGCCCGCAACGGGTCCGATCGGTTATCAAAACCCTCAAGGGCCTGCAATGCATTGTTGACAAGTCTTTCGGCAAATATTTTGGATTTTTCAATACCCAGTATCGATGGATAGGTGCTTTTCTTGCGGGTTTTATCCGTACCGGCAGCCTTGCCCATAATCGAAGGATTGCCTTCGACATTGAGGATATCATCGGCCACCTGAAAGGCCAGGCCGATATTTTTCGCATAGATTTCAAGCTGCTCCACCTGTTCGTAGCTTCCATCCGCCAAAATGGCTCCGGAACATATTGCGGCTTCGATAAGAGCCCCTGTTTTCAGGGAATGCATTGCTTCAAGTTCATTTAACGAAAGACGGGTGCCTTCAAAGGCAATATCTCTCATTTGTCCCTCAATTAAACCCTTATATCCGGCGGCGAAAGAAATTTTATGGACCACGCCGAGCCATTTTGAAGCTTGATTTTTGATGCAACAACCATCGGCTGATGAAAGGGTCTGAAACGCGAGGGTAAGCAGGGCATCACCGGCGAGAATGGCCGTTGCCTCGTCAAATGCCACGTGACAAGTCGGTTTGCCTCTTCGCAGATCATCGTCGTCCATTGCGGGAAGATCGTCATGAATCAGAGAATATGTGTGGATCATTTCAAATGCACAGGCAGCGGGCAGTACATCCGTTGCTCTGCCGCCAACTGCTTCAGCGGCAGCGATGCACAGCACCGGTCTTAATCGTTTTCCGTCTCCCATAAGCGAATATCGCATTGCATTTTCAAGTCGGCTGGCACCCGGAAAATCTCCGAGTATCTTATCCAGTGCGGAATTGATCTTCTCACGTTTTGAAACCAGATAAGCGTTTAGATTAAACATAATATCCATTTCAAGCTAAGCCAGACTGTAAACGAACGTGATAATACCCGCCAGGACAAATTGAGTCTCCACCAGGAACTCAAGCCGAATTCCAGGAGGCATATCGCCCCGTTCATGGAAAGAAAGAATCATAAACAGGAAAATCGGACAGATTGCAAGTGCAAAACCAAGATTTGGAAAGATATGGGAGACTGCCGACAAACATAACAAAAAAAAACTGATCCCCATGACGAATTTTAAAAGACGTGTTGTCTTTTTTTCACCGAGCAGTGTGGGAATTGTTTCCTTACCGACAATCCGGTCACCCTGCATGTCGAGAATGTCGAAAAATGACGTTCGCACAAAAACCATGGAAGCGGACCAAAAAAAAACCAATGCAGTGCCCAGGCCGATTTTGCCCGGCACGGAAATGGCCGGCAAAACCGAAGTGAGAATTCCCCAAGCCGCGGCGATAAGGATTGTTTTTGAAGCCGGTATATCTCTGATTCTACGATACTTGGTTTTAAAAAAATGGGTCGGCAGGAGTTCAAAATTATAAGAAAGGCCGGTGGCGATCATTGATAGAAGAAGTAAAAAGGGAATCATCCCCATAAAATAAGCGATAGACAGACCTGCTGCGCCGGTAATAATTGAAAGCAGTGCGAGAGAGTCTTTATGTTTCAAATAAAAAGAAGCCTTGTCGGGATCATTATAGCGATCCGCTTTTCTTGCCGTTAAATGGTTAAATATATGCATGGACTGGACATAAAGTGTGGAAACAAGTAAATTTGGAAGTGAAAATTCAATTCCCTGAAGACCGATACAGGCATAGCACAGGCATCCTGCCCCAATGGATAGATAGACATTCGAAAGCAAAAGTGCCCGCTGTATTTTAAAAAGGATTTCCCGCCAACTTTGATCCTTTCGTAAAAGTAAGGCTTCAAGCGCCCGGTAAACCCTTTTGATTGTCCAGTTCGGAGTGGAAGCACCGGCTGTGATCCCGATACATTTTGCCGCAACCAGCATTCCGGCATCCAGTTCCGTTTCTCCTTCGATATGATAAGCCGGTTTTCCGCATCGGTTTGCGACCTCTACAAGGCGCTGTGTATTGGCACTATTACGGCCGCCTACGACGAGGACCACATCGACCAGGTTTGCCAAGCGTTTGACATCAGCCTGGCGCTTTTCGGTGGAATCACATACGGTATTAAAAACTTCGTAGTGAGGGAAGTGGGTTTTTGCCCAGGTCTTAACCTGCTCGAAGAAAAGAACATTTTGGGTGGTCTGGGCAACGATGATTGCCTGATCAAATGGAGGGAGGTTTTTTAGTTCATCGAGGCTGCTGGCGATATACCCGTTTTTGCCTGCGTGGCCTAGCAGGCCGACGACCTCCGAATGATCTTTGTCTCCCACGATAATGGATGTATATCCTTGCCGGGAGTATTTTCGGATAATGGTCTGCACCTTAAGAACACGCGGGCATGTGGCATCGACAATATTGAAACCGGCTTTTACAAGGTTTTTTTTTATTTCCGGAGGAACCCCGTGGGCTCGGATCAGAACGGTGCCTGACCCCTGAGCCGGAATATCTTTCATGGTCGATATTCCTTTTTCCTCCAATACCGTGAGCACCTGTGGATTATGAATCAGCGGACCAAGGGTATAGATAGGCCCTTCATAATTATTTGGTGCATCCAAGGCCATCTCGACAGCCCTCCGCACGCCCATACAGAAACCCGCGTTTTTTGCGATTATTATTTTCATATGTTTTCGTAAAACTTTCCGGCAAACGACAGAATGGGAGAATCAAAGTTTTTTTATTTTGATTCGATCCCGTCGTTTTCTTTTAGATAACCGCTTGGCAGGACCTTTCTTTTTTGTTGTAGGCATCCACCCCGTTTCATCATCGAAGCCCGTGAGATTTTTATATCCGGCCGTCGCCATTTTTTCTTCAAAAACCGGAGATTCTATGATCGCACATCCCTGGCATGCCGCGAAGTGCAAAACCTGACGATCGGAGCTGACGACCAGGGCCTTTTCCTTTTCTACGACGGTCATTTTCTTTATAACGGTATCGGCAGTTTCTCCGTTGCGGGAAAACCGGATCGAGATTCCTTTGATACGATCTTTATTCGGGGAAAAGGCGGGAGCGTTGATTCCGTCAAATACGACGGTAATTTTGTGTTGCTTCATTTTTCTGTAAACGGCAAGCGCGTCAATCAGGGCTTCTCTTCCCCTCTGTATATCTTCCCGGTCAAGTGCGCTGAATACGGATGATTGACGGATCAGGTTGTAGCCGTCGATGATGATATGGATCGACATCTGAAGCAAGCAATCGATTTTTATGTGAAACGTTACTACAAATCGTGTTTTGATGGAATGCTATATCTTTTTAAGAAGGTCGATCAACCGGTCAAGATCATCATTATTAAAAAATTCAATTTCGACCTTCCCTCTTTTTCCTCGTCTTTTAATCCGGACTCTCGTGCCGAAGCTGCGGGATAATTCCTCTGCAAGATTCAAAAGATGAATCTCTTCCGAGCTTGATGGAGATGCCTTTGGTTTTTTCTTCTCCGCTTTTAATCGCTTGATCAGATTTTCCGCTTCTCTGACGGACAACCCTTTTGTAGCGATGGCCCGCCATGCCGCGGTTTGTTGAGCTGACGAGTCAGCCCCCAGCAATGCTCTTGCGTGTCCCATGCTTAAAGTTCCATCGACGATGGCCTCTTTGATGGGCTCGGGCAATTGTCGAAGCCTCAAAAAATTGGCTACGGCAGACCTGCTCTTTCCCACACGTTTTGCCGCGTTGTCCTGAGTAAGATGAAATTCGGTGATCAGGCGATGGTAAGCTTCTGCCTTTTCCATTGGATTTAAGTCTTCACGCTGTATGTTTTCGACAATGGACATCTCCAGCAGTTCGGCATCTGTTATATTTTTTATTATGACCGGAACCCGCTCCAACCCGGCCATTTTAGCTGCCCGCAGTCTTCTCTCTCCCGCAACGAGTTCAAAGCCGCTATTGTATTTTCTAACTAATAGGGGCTGAATGATTCCCTGCTCCTTGATGGATTGGCTCAACTCCTCAAGCTCGTTTTCGGAAAAGCGCAAACGGGGCTGGTAACGGTTTGGAAAAATTTGATCGACTGCGCAATGAAAATAGTCGTTTGAGTTCTTTTCGGTCATTTCAAAATCAGGAATAAGGGCATCCAAGCCTCGTCCCAAGGCCAGTTTTTTCCGTTTTTTTGATGTGGATCCGGGTTCTTTTTTAATTTTTTCTTTCCGCATTTTGCACACTTCGGTTAGAAATTTTAGCAAGCGTCATCTTCTATGTTACTTTTTGCCTTTTTGGGGATTCCCGCCGTTACTTCAGCTTATATTCAACAAATCACCAGCCTTGTCAATTGATAACGACGTTCATGACTTCCTCGGCCAGATTCGAATAGCTTTTTGCTCCTACCGAGGTTGCATCATAGAGCAGAATAGGTTTTCCGAAACTCGGCGCTTCACTCAAGCGAACGTTTCGAGGGATCATGGTTTTAAATACCAGATCCTTAAAGTATTTTTCAGCATCCTCGGCGACTTGGAAAGAAAGGTTCGTTCTTTTGTCAAACATGGTAAGGAGGATGCCGGCAATCTTCAAATTCGGGTTCAGGCTGCGTTTGATACGTTTCACTGTTTGTAAAAGTTGCCCGAGCCCTTCAAGTGCATAAAATTCGCATTGAAGAGGAATCAATATGAAGTCGGATGCGGTTATTGCATTCACTGTCAGAAGGCTTAAGGATGGTGGACAGTCCAAGATAATGTATTCAAATGAATCTTGCACTTCGGAAAGAAGGTTTTTTAGGGCTTTTTCTCGATCGGGGTTTGACATCATCTCAACTTCAAATCCGATCAGTTCCAATCGGGAAGGAATGATTTCCAGTTCGTTTACCGCGCTGGGCATAATCAGGCTTTTCGCGGGAGATTTTCCAATCAGCCCATGATAAAGAGTCTTATCAACAAGAGTCTTGTCGATACCGATGCCGGTTGTTGCATTTGCCTGCGGGTCACAGTCCACGAGAAGGGTTTTTCTACTCAACACCGCGAGCGCTGCTGAAAGATTGATTGCCGTCGTTGTTTTACCGACGCCGCCTTTCTGATTTGCGATACATATCGTATTGGCCATTTTCGGAATGTAGCATAAAACCTGATAATTGAAAAGGGCATAAGAAATTGAAATTTCAAATCGGATGTAACCGTTTAGATAACACCTCATCCATTGTAAGGTCGCTTCTTTTTCCTTGACATTTGAATCAATCCTTCTGTATTTTTAAATCAAATAATTTGTTTTTCCGCAGGTTCTTTAATTTTCCCGGATCGAATTTCAAGCCTTTGTCCTAAGCGATGTCCATTGGATTCCTAACATGGATATCGCATTTTTCCGGTTCATAAGCGGGTCAATAAGACCGTTTGCGAATGGAAACTGTCTTAATTTCTTTCATCACTCGTAAGTGTCTTAAAAAATTTAACGACAAACTTTTCATAAGCACACTCTGCCGTTCGGCATTTGAGACGGGTATTCTGCTCATAAGACACAAACTTATTATTGGTGAATTGACAATCATTACAAAAAGGAGGGCAAAATGGCGGTAAAAATTATTATCAAACGGATTGTACCGGTGGATAAGATTTCGATTTTGGCACCCTTGCTCAGACAACTCAGAGCCCTTGCAACCGATCAACGTGGTTATATTTCCGGCGAAACTTTAAAAAACCTGGATGATCCGGGAGAGCACCTTGTCATCAGTACCTGGAATTCGGTCGAGGATTGGAAGAAATGGGAGCATAATAAAGAGAGGACCGAGATTCAGCACAAGATTGATGCCATTCTCAAGCAAAAAACCGAGTATGGTATCTATGTCCATGATTAAAGGGCATTAAATCCTTATGCCCCATGAAAGACATGAGGCTTGCCGTTTTCGGTAAAATTCCTGATCATTCTTTATTTTTTTGAAGATTCGATGGCTGTACCCCTTTTTGATTTTTTTCGTCTAACCTGCTATCAGGTTAGATGAATCAAAAGGAGTATAGCCATTTTTGTTGAAATGCCGTAGTATTTTCAATGTATCCGGTTTTTTCGGTATTCGAACGGAAATGGATCTTTTTCTGCGGAATGAAATAGAAATATGGAAGAGAGGCTTATGAAATTTGTTCGGAAATTTTTTGCCATATGTGCCGCTTTTTTTTTCATCAGCGGCGTAATTTTTCCACCGGATACACTCGGCATCACGGTGAAAGAAGAAGAGGAGCTGTCTCGCGAGTTCCTAAAAGTGGTTTTGAGGAATTTTAAACTGATTGAAGATTCGCTTACAACCAGTTATGTCAATAAAATCGGGGCGAAAATCGTCTCCGTGCTGCCTTCCCAGCCATTTGCGTATCAATTTTATATCGTCGATGAATATGTTTACAATGCCTTTGCCACACCGGCAGGCCATATATTTATAAATCGAGGGCTGCTTGAGGCAATGGAGAACGAGGAGGAGCTTGCAGGGATACTTTCTCATGAAATCGCACACGTTTTGTGCCGTCATATTTCTCAAAAAATAGAGAGATCAAAAAAAATTGCTATTGCTACGCTTGCGGGCTTGGCGGCCGGTATATTTCTCGGGGCTGCGGCAGGGTCTGGAGCAGCCAGCGCGGTTACCGTAGGGTCAATGGCAGCCGGCCAATCCGCTGAACTCGCTTACAGCCGGGAAGACGAAATGCAGGCTGACCAGATCGGACTAAGATACCTGGCAAAGGCCGGATACGAGGGGACCGGATTACTGACAATACTTAAGAAAATCAGAGGGCAAGAATGGTTTGGCTCCGATCAGATTCCTCACTACGTGAAAACGCATCCTGCGATAGAAGATCGAATTGCATACATAGACAGCTGGATTGAAGCCAATCTGAAAGAGGCTGATAAAAACCGCCGTGTTCCGTCTTATGATTTTGACAGGTTCCATACCCGACTTATTTCAAATTACGGGGAAAAGGAGGTGGCTATTGGTCGTTTTAAGGCGGAAGTAAATGGGTCTCCTTCCGATCAAATGGCGAACTATGGTTACGGATTGGCATTGGCCAGAATGGGTAATCGCAAGGATGCGGTCTTTTATCTTAAAACCGCGTTGGAAAAGAATGCATTTGATTATTATTTGTTGACGGATCTTGGTAGAATTTATTTTCTCGACGGTCGATACCGGGAGGCCACCAGGACTCTTGAAAATGCTATCAGCGTTGTTCCAAACAATCTGGACGGCCTTTTTTACCTGGGCCGCAGTCAGATGGGACTTGGAAAATTTGCCGAAGCCGAATCGACGTTTGAGTCACTATTAACGATAAACGGTCGATACGCCCCGGCATTTTACTTCCTTGGGGAAGCCTGCGGGAGGCAAGGCAAGATGGCAGATGCTCATTTTTATCTCGGAATTTATTACAAAAACAAGGGGGAATGGAAAACCGCCGCTTTTCACCTGAACCGGGCCCTGCGGGACATGAAAGACCCGGAAAAGGAACTCAGGATAAAGGAAATATTAAAAGAAATTCACAAGGAGTCTCCGAAAAGTTGATGGGAAGCGTAAAGGTTTCAGATTCGATCAAAATGTGAAAACCGCATAGTAAAAGTTCCTCTCCCCTGAGTGGCCGACCTTAATGAAGTTGAATAGCCGAACATTTTTGCCAACGGCACACGTGCCTTTATAACCTGGGTTCCCATTTGAGGCTTGATTGCTTCAATTTTTCCGTTGCGGGCGCTGAGGTCACCGATAACATCTCCCATGAAAGACTCCGGAACAATTACCTCTACATCCATGACGGGATCCAAAAGATATGAGCCCCCTTTTAAAAGTGCTTCCTTGCACGCCATGGATGCGCTGACCTTATACGCAAGTTCCGTACTCAGCGAATCTCTGTACGTTCCCCCTGTGAGAACGGCTTCGACGTCGATAACCGGATAGCCCATGAGCACACCGCTTTCCAGGGATTCCAGTACACCCTTTTCAATTGCTGATATGAAAATTTCCGGTATGGTTTCCTCCGTAACCGCTGAAATGAATTTGATGCCGGTGCCCCGTGGGAGGGGTTTTAATTTCAAGCGGACTCCGGCATTGTGGTGCTGACCGGATACCTCCTTGTCAAATGTCGCAGAGGCCTCAACCTCGTTCTCGATGGTTTCTCTGTAAACGACTTGAGGTTTTCCCACATTTACATTGGTATTGAATTCACGTTTCATACGACTGATGATGACTTCCAGGTGAAGTTCACCCATGCCGGACAGAATGGTTTGCCCGGTATCCTCATCCGTTTTTACTTTCAATGTGGGATCTTCCGCCAGAAATTTTTCAATTACCTCGTCAAATTTTTCCTGATCGGCGTGTGTCTTCGGTTCAACGGCGACGGAGATGACGGGTTCGTAAAATTCAATTTTTTCAAGCAAGACGGGATAATCGGAAGAACAAAGGGTTTCTCCAGTTGAGGATTCTTTTAATCCGACAACCCCCACAATATGCCCGGCGCTGGTTTCATCAATCCGTTCTCTCTTATTGGCATGCATATTCAATATGCGGGAGATTTTTTCTTTTTTACGGAGGGAAGGATTATATACCTCCTCTCCGGCATGCATTTTTCCGCTATAAACTCGGAGGAAGCTCAGTTTTCTTCCCTCCATCATTGACACCTTGAATATGAGAGCTGCGAGAGGTTCTGTTATTTTGGCTCTGCACACGATTTTTTCTCCGGTTTCTGGGTTTGTCCCTTTGATCGGAGGGATATCATGCGGGCTTGGAAGGAACCGGACAATTGCATCTAGGAGTGGTTGAATCCCTTTGTTTTTAAGTGCACTTCCGCATAAAATTGGAACGAGTTTAAGATCAATGGTGGCCCTTCGGATGGCGTTCAGGATGCTTTCAGTTGGAATCGGCGCTTCCGAAAAATAGGCCTCCATAATCCCGTCGTCTATTTCAGCGACTTTTTCGATAAGTTTTTCATGGTATTCCTCCGCTTTTTCCTGATACTCCCGGGATATGTTCTCGATGGAGTATGTAGCTCCGAGAGTGTCATCATCCCAGATGATCTGTTTCATATCAATCAGATCGATAATGCCGGAAAAGGATTCTTCAGAGCCGACAGGGAGTTGCAAAACAAGAGGACTCGCACGAAGCCTTTCTTTCATCATTTCAATCGTCTCAAAAAAATCTGCGCCAATCCGGTCCAGTTTATTGATGAAGGCGATTTTGGGAACACGATATTTGTCGGCCTGACGCCATACGGTTTCAGACTGGGGTTCTACTCCTTCAACCGCGCTAAAAATACCGATTGCGCCATCCAGTACACGCAACGAACGCTCCACTTCGATGGTAAAATCAACATGCCCCGGTGTATCAATGATATGGATTTCGTTCCCTTTCCATTGGCAGGTAGTGACGGCAGAGGTGATGGTTATACCACGCTCCTGTTCGTCGGGCATCCAGTCCATTACCGCTTCGCCGTCATGCACTTCTCCCATTTTATAAGAGCGGCCGGTATAGTACAATATTCGCTCGGTAACTGTTGTCTTTCCTGCATCAATGTGCGCAATGATGCCGATATTTCTTATCTGATCGATTCTATTGTTTTTTTTCATCTTATCAGGAGCATGTTGGCGCGGAACGGAAGTTTCAGATCAATATGACCTGCCAAGGTATTAGATTCGAGACCTTCAAGCAGAATTTTTACCGCTTCGATCTCAGGAATATTCAAGATTAATGAATTAACAATTGAATAGATGGTTATCAATTCTGATTTACATCCACCGGGATGCTGTTCTGTAATTACATTTGAAAAGTCCAGATAGGCAGTCCCGTCTTGCGCAATATAGAAAGCCCGAAGAGTTGTACCTTCGGGTATGGTACGCATTAACTCTTCCTTCGGTCCGTCGACCAGAGCCTTAACGATAAGGGTTCCAAGTTCTGCCGGATTATCGGAATTAGAAAAGACTCGTTTTTCTGCGATCAGAAAGGAGTTTCCCTTGTCGGCGAAATATAAATACACGGTCGATTGTTTTAAGGATGACGGCATTGTCGCCGGATCTTTTGAATCCATTCGATTGTCGGCTGATGCCTTTCCGATTAAGAGGAAAGAAATGATACAGAGTGCGCCTCCGCTTAGAATTGCGATAGCGGCAAATAGTGGACGATTGAAAGCCGTCATCGGGTTATCACCAAGTGGATGTTGGGTTTTTGGAACGTTTTAATAACCTTTTTTCTTATCCGGAAAGAATCCTGCGAATTCCGCCGCATTCCCAAGATTGCCGGGACTTTTTTTTCATCAAAGAAACTGATTTTTATGCCAATCCGCTTCTTCTGTCAAGGATTGAAGCATAAATTATTGGATTCTTTTGGGGATGGGCCATTGCGATCACGGAAACGGTACGAAAACCGATAAAACTGAATTTAATTCAAAAAATAGATTCATAAATAAATATTTAATTAAATTTTATTTTTTTCTTGACTTTGAATAAATAGTTTGAAAGTTAATGAAATGAAAAGATTCATTCCGAAGGAATTGTAGAAATTTTTTCTTAAAGGGACAGACGGTAAAAAACAAAAAAATATAATTCATTTAAATTAAGGGAGGTGAGAAACGAAACCAAAGTTCTGAAATAGGGAAAAGGATAAGATGACAACGGGTCATTAATAACGGCAGTGAAAGGAGGCATATAATGACGGAAAAAGCTGCTTCGTATGTAAAAAAAGTTTCTTCTCTAAGTATCGATGAAATCAAGAAAAAAGAAGAGCGTACGTTTCAGTATTGGGGACCCACTCCTGACGAAGCAAGAAAAGCAGCGGTGGCAAAGAAAAAGGGACTACATGACAAGCGGACCACCATAAAAGAAGCGGTGGCAAAGTATGTTAAAGATGGAATCAACCTCGGTATCGGGGGATTCGTCAACACCCGGGTACCGGTTGCCATTATCCATGAAATCGTTCGACAAGGTGCGAGAGATTTGACATTATCCTTTCAATCCAACTCGATTTGCTGTGAATTGCTCGCGGGTGCGATGATTGTGAATCCGAATCACGTGTCCATCAAAAGGGTTGAGCTGGCCTGGTGGGGTTATGAAGTAATTGGTATCGCACCGCTTTTGCGTTACCTGGCGGGTAATAGCATGATTCAGCTCGATGATTATACCAACTATGGAATGTCGGCAAGGTTCAAAGCCGGAGCGATGGGAATCCCCTTCATCCCGACGCGGGATCACGGGGGTTCGGATATGGAACTGGTCAACAGGGGACGAATGATTGAATGCCCGTTTACCAAGAAAAACGTTTACCTAGTTTCAGCCTGCCATCCGGATGTAGGTATCGTACATGTGCCGGCCGCTGACAAGTATGGCAATGCGCGTATATTCGGGGCCCTTTGCACATGTCCTGAAATTGCTCAGGCAGCCAGTCATACGATCATGACGACTGAACAGATCATTCCAACGGAAAGCATTCGACAATACCCGAACCTTACCGAAATCCCATGGGTTTGTGTCGATGCTTTGATTGAACAGCCTTTTGGCGGTTACCCAGGAGCGGTCTACGGGTATTACTGGTTTGATATGCCGGAATTTTTGTCATTCAGAAGCATCTGCGATGAATTCAGAAAAACGGGGAACAAGGACAAGCTGAAGGAATGGTATGATAAATACATATTCGGTTGTGAAACGTTTGACGATTTCATGGCCACCCGGCCGTACAGTAAAATTAAACAACTCAGGCAGATGGATCAAGGACAACCAATCATTGTATAAATGAGAGGGTTGGGCCATCAAACAGAAATTAATCCATTGAAAAATAGCTAAAGGAGGGAATATGCCTGAATATGGACCATTTGAAATGATTGCTTATACCGGATCAAGAGTCCTGGAAGACGAAAGCATCGTGTTCGTCGGAACGGGTTTGCCGATTATTGCTGCAATGCATGCACAACTTACCCATGCACCAAGTCTTAATATGATATTTGAGGCCGGGTCTGTGGCGGCGATTTTAGAGCAAGGGATGCCATTATCCGTTGGGGATACCCGGGCATTTCGTAAGGCCTGCTTTGCTAAGGGGCTTTGCGGTGCATTTGAGCTGACCCAGAGAGGATATGCGGATTACGCCTTTATCGGGGGCGCTCAGGTAGACATGTTTGGAAATATCTGCTCAACATACGAGGGTGGCACCTATTCCAAACCCAGGGTACGATTCCCTGGAAGCGGAGGTGCGGGTGCAATGGCGGCCAACTGTGAAAAAACCATTGCCATTATGGCTCTCGAAGCGAGACGGTTTGTCCCGAAAGTTGAATTTATCACAAGCATCGGATTCGGCGATGGCAGCCCGGAATACAGGGAAAAAGCCGGGGTGATGGGTTCCGGCCCCTACCGGGTCATTACCAATCAAGCGCTGTTCGGGTTTGATGAAAAGACCCGCCGGATGACGCTGCTGGAAGTCCTGCCGGGAAAAACCGCGGCCGATATCCAGGAACTGGTCAGCTTTGAATTGATTATCTCGCCGGATCTAAAGGACATGAGAGAACCCAGCGAGGAGGATCTGGCACTGCTGAGAAACGTTTGTGATCCGGACGGATATTTTCTGAAACGAAAGGTCGCCAAGTAGTGTTGATCCGGAAATTTTGATTTCCGCGAAGTCGTCGATAGCAATTAAAAAGCCGGGCTTTCAGGGTCCGGCTTTTTAATTGTGAGCCACTCAAGTAATTTTTCAGCCGTTATAATAAAATATCGGAACAAGAAACAAAACCATACCTTCCATATAAAAAACCCTGGGGCTTGCGCACCCAGGGTTTGGTCGAATCAGTATGCCCGAATCAGGCTCGAAGAATCTATTTAATCCACGGTTTGCCTACCGGAAGATTGATGCCTAAGTCCGCGAAAATGACATGTGCCATGACATACCAGGCGAGGCAGGCACAAATGATGAGATCCCATGCGGCAATTTTGGTAAAAGCAGGCATACCCATATGTGCCAGATCCAAAAATATGAATCCAAGCAAAAGCGTCAGGAAGGTCCAAGCCAGGGCGTTACTTACCTTCATTGAGCCGATCCACATGATGGCTGTATAGATCGTCCACACGAAAAGAAAAGCGAGCAGCTCATTGTTGCTAGATTTATAGATGTTGAAGTGGTTGAGAAGAAAAATTACGCCCAGTGCGATCCAGAAAGCTCCATAGGACGTGAACGCGCAGTAACCGAAGTTGTTTCCGGTCTTTTGCTCTTGAAGCCCGGCGATCAATTGCGCCAGTCCGCCATAAATCAACCCGCATGCCACAATCGGGCCGACACCGATCCAGCCTAAGTTGTGGAGTTGTAAAATAAAAGTTGTTAATGCAAAACCTCCCAATCCCACTGCCGCCGGATTTCCCAATTTTGCTTCTGCCATGAATTCCTCCTTAAGATTATATGATGTTAAAACTTTATTGGAAGGGGGTTTTAAAACCTCCCATCGGGTTTCAAAATCAAAGTATTCAGCGTCTTGAATGCTTTGAGAATTCATAAATAGGATTTAATACCTGCCCAAAACACAGAGATTTGGCCTATCGGAAGGTTTTGAAATCCTTTCTGTGAATCCCTTAAAAAAAAGGTATGATTTAGTGAAAATTTTTTATTATAAAAAAAATATAAATATTCTGAATACAATTCAGATTATTCACCTTATCAATCAATTTTATATTGTCAAGAACAAAATAAAATTTTCTGCGGCCGGGAATTTCGGTGGTTACGATTCGAGTAGAAATTTCATTTAACGTACTTGAAAGATTTGAATATTTCATCAACCGGGTAGAGCGGGTAGTGGAGATGCCCGCGCATTTTTTGTCGACATGAATAAATCCAAAATATTTAATAATTCAGAAATTGATTCATTTTGATTTCGTGAGGGACTATAGAAGGCATGATGGGGTCAAATTGGATTCTGCTTATTTTAAATCTTCAATAGGAAACGCAACGAAGAAAAAAAATGATTTCCTCAAGAGTTGTTCGCGAAGATGACTTGACAGGAGTTAAAAATCAGGATTTACATAAATTGAAATTTTAATGAGAATTTCATATTCTACCCGAACAGGATCCCGGACGAATCGGAAACGATGCAGGGAATTGTATCGAAGAGATTCTATTGGTGTAGCAATTGTTCAGGCTTTTAAAGACCATGTCTTTTAAAAATGTTATATCCCTCAAATCAGGTCCATTGAAATGATCGGAGTGTTTGATTCAGGAATCGGCGGTCTTACGGTTGTCCGGGAGCTTATGAAACAGCTTGTCGGTTACGATATCATTTATTTTGGTGATACCGCGCGCACCCCTTACGGAAACAAAAGCCCCGGAACCGTAACCGCATATGCTCGCCAGGATATAGATTTTCTTCTAAACAAGGGAGCAAAAATCATTGTGATCGCCTGCAACACCGCTTCAAGCGTTGCGAGCGAAGATTTTATCGGAAGTTACGATGTCCCGATATTCGAAGTAATTACTCCAGCTGTGGAGCTTTCCGTCATGGCTTCCAAAATATTCAGAATCGGGGTTATCGGAACGAGGGCCACAATAAAAAGTGGTATCTACGAAAAAAAGATCAAGGAAATCGAGCCAAATGCAGCGGTTTATTCAGTTGCCTGTCCACTTCTTGTCCCATTAGTGGAAGAAGGGTGGCTCAAGAAACCGGAAACGAGGATGATCGTCAAAAAGTATTTGCATTCCCTGAAATGCAGTCAAATCGATACTCTGATTCTGGGCTGTACGCATTATCCTTTTTTAAAAGAAATCATACAAAGAAAAATCGGCAGGAGAGTCAAAATCATAGACTCCTCAGTTGCCATCGCCGAAAGAGTGAAGCGATTTTTGGAAAAGCATCCTGAAGTTGACGGGGGACTCGGTAAAGAAGCTATATCCAGATTGTTTGTTTCCGATGTGACGGATCATTTTGAGAAAATTGCCAGAGCCACCCTAAAAAGAAATTTATCGCTTGAGAATGTAACCCTTTAATCTATAGCGGCATCTTAGGGAAATAGGGGCGTTTTCATCAGGATTTCCATCATTGAAACATGGAAAGAAGAAATGTTAGGACAAGTTTGTAAGCTTTCTCCTGCAGGTGTAAAAAGCATTCACAACCATTTCAGGCGTTGTTTTATTGAAGCAACTCATTTCGGCGCAGGGTTCGGTTTTTTCAAAACATGGACTGCATTTCAGTTCCGGTCGCAAAATTTCCACTGAAGGTCCTAACGGTTTCCACCTCTCAGGATCCGATGGGCCGAATACAGCTACGGTCGGCAAGCCTGAGAATGCGGCCAGATGAGTGACACCCGAATCATTTCCGATAAAGCCTCCCGCTTTTTCCAATAACAAAAGAAGTTCGTCCGGTTCGGAAATAATATTGACTCCGCTGTTTTCATAGCCGTTCGCTTTCAGTTCTCTCGCAAGGAACCGCTCAGCAGGTCCCAGAATAAATTCCGGATGGAGCCCGGCTGATCTCAGAGCCGCTTCTGTTTTTATAAAATTTAAAATCGGCCAAAATTTTTTTTTGCTTCCGGATCCGGGATGGATCAATATCCGTTTCGATTTGTTTATCCGTTCCCATTGTTGGGCAGGATTCACCGGTAAAAAAACATTCTCGTTTATTCGACTGTTCGCTTCCAACAGGCCGCATTTTCTCAGATTGCGTGTGATATATTCGCCGACATGTAGTTTTTGGTTTAACTCAGATCGAGGTATGATTCGGTGAGGTTTTTTTGTGGTAATTTCAGCGATCGCATCCTCAAGAAACTTTGAAAATGAGAATAAAACAATTTCTTGGTATGAGCGCAGTATATTTTTAATTCTGGAATCGATCGAATTGGAATAGAGGGATGAAAAAGAAGCAGATTCCAATGGGTAGAATTTACTAAAAACACCCAGCGCACAGCCCAGTTTTCCTGAACTGCTCTGGCAAATCACATCAATCGGGTGGAAAAAATTTTTTAATTGAATTACGGAAGGAAAAGAGACCACCAGATCGCCGAGTGCCCCTTGGTGGATGATTAGAAGGTTTTTTTTGGTTGAGGGGTTGCAACGCTTCATTTTTCCGGTAAATTCCCTTTAAGGATAATCAGAAAAAACTGTGGATCAAATTATTCGATCACGGAAAGGATAAATTTTTCGGGCAGCCGGAGGTTTTGAGTTGATAAGGAATTCGGGAAAAAAACAGACAGTCAGGCGATTATCCGCCTGACTGTCTGTTGGATTTGGAAAATAAAATGGCTTTGTTAAACCGGATTACATTACATCTGAACCGATACTTGCTTTTATATACTCACGGTTCAGTCGGGCAATGTTGGTGATCTTGATTTCCTTCGGGCAAACTGCTTCGCATTCTCTTTCGTTGGAGCAGTTTCCAAATCCGCAGGCATCATGAGTTCTCATCATGTTGATTGCCCGTTTGGCTGCTTCCGGTCTACCCTGCGGCAACAAGGCCAGTTGTGAGACCTTGGCGCTTGTAAAAAGCATGGCCGAGGCATTGGGGCAGGCTGCCACACAGGCACCGCATCCGATGCAGGCGGCAGCATCCATTGCCTTTTCGGCGATTTCCATTGGAATCGGGAGGCCATTGGCATCGGGAGCGCCTCCTGTGTTTGCCGATATATAGCCACCGGCCTGGATAATTTTATCCAATGCACTTCGATCGACGGCAAGATCCTTGACAACCTTGAACGCTCTTGCCCGCCACGGTTCAACGGCTATGGTATCGCCATTTGAGAATTTTCTCATGTGAAGCTGGCAAAGGGTCATTGCTTTCATCGGTCCGTGGGCGATGCCGTTCACCAGGCAGCCGCACATACCGCAGATTCCTTCCCTGCAGTCATTATCGAAAGCGATCGCATCTTTTCCCTCAAGGGCGAGTTGCTCATTCACAGTATCGAGCATTTCCAGGAAAGACATGTGAGTTACTACATCCTTGACGGGAATTGTTTCAAAATGACCCTTGTCGCCGGGACCTTTTTGACGCCAGACCTTTAACGTTATATTGATGGTATCACTCACTTGTAACTCCTTTGTGTTAGTTGGACATTTTCAAAAACCAATGGTTCTTTGTGTAATTCGGGCTTCTGATTAAAACCTTTATACTCCCACGCGGCGACATAGCAGTATTTGTCGTCTTTACGCAGCGCCTCACCCTCTTCGCTTTGAGATTCTTCTCGTAAATGACAGCCGCAGGATTCTGCGCGTTCCAGTGCATCGATGGCCAATGTTTCGGCAAATTCCAGGTAATCCGCAACCCGGTGGGCTTTTTCAACATTCTTATTGTAATCGTTCAGTGAGCCGGGAACCCGAAGGTTTTTCCAGAATTCCTCGCGAAGTTCGCGAATCTTATCGATGGCCTTTTTGAGACCTGCTTCGTTTCGAGACATACCGACTTCATCGACCATTACCTTCCCCAGCTCCCGGTGTATGCTGTCCGGGGTACGGGTTCCGTTGATGGACGTCAGTTTCTTAAAGAGTGCATCCACCTGTTTTGTCGTTTCTTTAAAAGCCGGATGATCTTCGGTTACGCTTCCTGCTTCCCCGTAAATCGATGCCAGGTAGGGGGCAATGGTATATGGGATCACAAAATATCCATCTGCGAGTCCTTGCATGAGGGCGCTGGCGCCCAGACGGTTTGCCCCGTGGTCCGAGAAATTGCATTCACCCAGCGCGAAAAGACCCGGAATCGTGGTTTGAAGTTCGTAATCGACCCACAGTCCTCCCATGGCGTAATGAGAAGCCGGATAAATCATCATGGGTGTTTCATAGGGATTGTCGTCAACGATGTTTAAATACATGTCAAAGAGGTTGCCGTATTTGCGTTGTACGACATCCTTGCCGTCTCTTTGAATGGCTTGGCTAAAGTCCAGGTAAACGGCATAACCGGTGGGGCCAACGCCGTGTCCCGCGTCACAAACGTACTTGGCATTACGGGATGCCACATCCCGAGGAACCAGATTGCCGAAACTCGGATACTTTTCTTCAAGGTAATACCAGCGTTCGGATTCCGGAATATCGTTGGGACGGCGCGTGTCCCCTTTCTTTTTGGGTACCCATACCCGTCCGTCGTTTCTCAAACTCTCGCTCATCAATGTGAGTTTTGCCTGGAAGTCCCCGGAGTTCGGGATGCAGGTGGGGTGAATCTGGGTAAAACACGGATTGGCCATAAGGGCCCCTTTTCTCCAGCATTTAACGGCTGCTCCCACGTTGCAGGATTCGGCATTGGTGGAAAGGTAAAAAACGTTGCCGTAACCGCCCGTGCACAGGAGAACCGCATCCCCTGCATGACTTTCATATTCGCCGGTGATCAGGTTCCGAACGATGATTCCCCTGGCTTTTCCGTTGACGATGACCAGATCCATCATTTCCCGCCGTGGATACATCTTAACCTTTCCGGTTGCGATCTGACGAGATAAGGAGCTGTATGCGCCCAACAGAAGCTGCTGACCTGTCTGACCCCTGGCGTAAAATGTTCTGGATACCTGGGCACCGCCGAAGCTTCGGTTGGCAAGGAGGCCGCCGTAGTCTCGCGCAAACGGAATTCCTTGCGCAACGCCCTGATCGATGATGTCGGCACTGACCTCGGCGAGGCGGTAGACATTGCCTTCTCTGGCCCTGAAATCACCGCCCTTGATGGTGTCATAAAACAATCGCCATATGCTGTCTCCGTCATTCGGGTAGTTTTTTGCCGCGTTGATTCCGCCCTGGGCTGCGATACTGTGCGCCCGGCGTGGACTATCCTGAATGCAGAAGGTTTTTACGTTATAGCCAAGTTCTGCGAGGGATGCGGATGCCGCGGATCCGGCAAGCCCGGTACCCACACAGATCAGTGTGTACTTTCTCTTGTTGGCAGGATTTACCAGTTTTTGATCCCCACGATATTTGGTCCATTTCTGTGTTAGGGGGCCGGCGGGGATTTTTGATTCAAGCTGCATATTCAACACCTCCTTATGCAATTATCGAAGCATAAATCGGGATAAAGCCAAAGCCTATACCGACAATTATAGCGAACACGACACTCAGGGCCATGATAAACGGCATGTATTTGGAATGGCTGAGGCCCAGGGTCTGGAATCCGCTCCAAAGACCATGACTGACATGAATTGCCACAATGATCACCGCGACAATGTAAAAAAGAACCCAGCCGATCTGGGAGAATGTTGCCGCCAGGATTGTAAAGTCATTTACATCTACTGGGGTCTTGTCGACGAACCGGAATTTAACAAGATGAAAAATGATAAAAAGCAGAATAAGAATGCCGGTATACGGCATAGTTGACGAGCCGATGGTACGCCCGCCCGCCGCTTTTTTAACTTCGTACCGGACCGGTCTGGCTTTCAGGTTCTGGAGAAAAAGGGTTAATCCCATCACGATGTGAACAAGAGCCAGGAACACCAGGCCAAATTCCGCCACCGTGACGAGTGCGCCTAGTGCATGGAGGTGTTCGACATAGGACAAGAAGAGCTCTTTTCCTCCATAAATGGTAAGATTGCCGATGAGGTGTACCGCCAGGAAACCAATGAAGCATAGGCCGGTGAAGGCCATCAGCAACTTTTTTCCAATGGAAGTACTGAACGCGTTTGTCAACCAGTTGCTCATTTTATCCTCCGTTTTTAAATTTTTATAAATAAAAAATTATCCAAAGGTGATTTTTTAGAAAGTTTTACATGGCTTGTCAACATATTTTGTTTAGCTCATCAACATAATTTTTAAGCCACCAGGCATCTCGATTTGTTTTCATAATACTTTCATAAAGTTTTTTCCCTGCTTCCGTTCTCAAACGATTCGATACCGAGGATAACCATTTTCCTGAAGGCTTGAATCCCATATCCATTAAAGATTTCAATTCCAGGCATAGAGCCAGTTGGTCGGCATCCCTCGCCAGCCTGGCCTCCAAAGATTCGCCTTCCTTAAAATCACCGATCAGATCGGCAAGCGACGGTCCGAACGGCAGATCTTCAATGGCATCCTTTACCGCCTGATTTTCATCAGCGGTTACATATTTTTTCTGAACATAATTCAGATCGCCGGTTCTTGCCTCCGGAAAGTCATGCACCAGGCACATGGTGATCAATCGGGATGCATCCACATCCGGTATTGTTTCTGACATCATATACGCAATGAAAGTGACCATAAAGGAATGTTCGGCGACCGATTCCTTTCCTTTACCCAAAAAATGAAAACCGGATCTGGGAATTTCTTTTAATATTTTGGCTTCAAAAAGAAGATCGGCAATGTTTTTCATAGGATTTCCTTTGCCGGAAAATCAGTTTTGTGTCAATTTTTCCACCGCTTTATACTTTTTAATGATTGAAGAACCCCGCGGCAAACCGGGGGGTTGGCGAGCGCTGTCGCGGTTCAAAATGATTCGATAGGAATCCATCGCAATCATTATAGCAAAGAAGACGATAAAACAAGTTCGACTTCAAACATCAGACTCTTTTCAAAACGGCATCCCATTCCGGGATCCTTCATTTCGGAGCGTTGATTCACTTGATTGTTCCGAATGATTCCCTTTCGGTCACCCGTTGAACCTGTCGTTTAAATTGCCGAGAATGGTTCCAAAATCGTAACCGTTCGTGCAAGATTTGTACGGAGAAAAGAATCGATCCGGAGGAAACGTTGAAGGAAAGCCACAATTTGCCGAAAAGCGGCATGTTTTTTTAGTTTGAACGTTTGGTACAATTGTTGCTATATTTTACAGGGTTCGGAGGTTTTTTTGTTGAAAACGTCGCGTAAAAATCAGGCGGTATTCTTTTTTTTCAGGCGGCATGATTGAAAGGATGTTTCCGGAAATAATAAAAAAACAACGAATCACCCGGGGCATCAAACCTCTTGACACTGTCATTGAATTCGGATAATTTTATCGACTCGAAAAACAGCTTTATCGGCAAGTTATTAACTTTTTTTGCGGCTTCATACAAATTCCATATGTTATGCATTATCTCCTGCCATGTTAAATTGAAAACACCGAGTCTGGATGAGATCGGACATGGTACTTGCCTGATAATCCGTTCCGATACCCAACTGCGTCGATCCCTGCGTGTACCTATTTAAATGCCTTTTATAAGGATTCTCGGAATTATGATCCAAAGTCTTATGCATTACATTTATTAGAAATTGATTCAAAACCTCCACCCAGGCCGATCGCTGTATTCGGACGAGGCGTTCAATCTTCATACTTAATATTTTCAAGTCGTTGAACTTCTTGTCCCGTCTGGATCGTAAACCCGATGGAAGAATTTGAAACCATTTCTAATGATTTTGCTTAAAACCGGGTCGGCTTGGTGAGGCTGGGAATTGCATGCAATTCCTGAAATTGAATTTGAGGACATAGAAAAAAGTTTGATACGGCACGGCAAAGAAAAAATCCGGTTTCAAGGCATGCAGAAACGGAGAAATTCGGCATACTTAACCGTACCTTGGAATGCCCCCGAATGGGTGCGACGCACAGGGATGCGATGGATATTACACACTGCGGGAACCGGGCATTCTTTTTTTTCGTAAAATTTAAAACTGGGGTGCTTTTATGATCTCTGGACAAATGGATTTAATTCACATCATCCGTAACGCAAGCCTGATGGTTCAATTTGTATTGTTGCTTCTGCTGTTTTTTTCCGTTACATCATGGGCCATCATTTTTATTAAGTATCGTTACATCAAAAGGGCTTGCAAAGAGTCCGCATTTTTTACCGATTTTTTTTGGAAAAGCCGGGATCTTTCCGCTGCTTTTACGAAGGCGAAACAGCTTCAGGGCAGTCCCCTGGCCCGACTTTTTCGAGTCGGATACGTGGAACTGAAAAAAATGACCCAGTCCGGATTTCCGAACCTATCTTCGTCTTCTTCCTCTTTTGAGGGGGAAAACCTATGTCAAAATAATCCATTCACCGGAACCGACCAAGTCAAACGGGCATTGGGCCGAGCCATGAATGCAGAAGCAACCGGGATGACGCAGATGGTTCCTTTCCTAGCAACGACGGGGAATACAACGCCCTTTATCGGCCTCTTCGGGACCGTATGGGGCATCATGAATTCTTTTCATGGCATCGGCCAGAGAGGTTCCGCCAGCCTCGCCGTCGTGGCACCGGGCATTTCCGAGGCCCTGATCGCGACCGCCGCCGGATTGGCTGTAGCCATACCGTCGGTCATCGCGTTCAATTATTTTATGCATAAGATCCGAATCATTGAGTCCGAAATGCAGAGTTTTTCAGCGGATCTCCTCAATATCATTGAACGGGATCTGATACCGGTGGAGGGAGGTAAAGAATGATGATCGGCGGAAAAAACGACAGCCTTTTGTCTGATATCAACGTCACCCCGTTCGTCGATGTGATGCTTGTTCTTCTGATCATTTTTATGGTGACTGCGCCGATGATGATGCAGGGAGTCGATGTGGCATTGCCGGAAGCAACCTCGGATCCGCTTCCTTCGGATCAGGAACAGCTAATGGTCACTATTGATAAAAACAATCAATTGTATATTAACGACTACCAGGTAGGCCTCGATTTTCTGCAGGAAAAACTAAAGAAAATTCTTGAAGGGCGTAAGGACCGCGAAGTTTTTTTGCGAGCCGACAAGGAAATTTCATATGGCATGGTGGTCCGCGTGATGGCGGAGATAAAAGGGGCCGGGATCGAGAAACTGGGCATGGTAACAGAGCCGGTTTCCAGCGATAAAAAAGAAAGTAAGAAAACATCAAAAGGTTGATTGAAAACAAGATTCATGTTCACGATTATTTGCTTGACGGGACGAAAAACGAGTTCCGCTCACGGTTCCCGTTTTTTGCCGTTTCGGCGATTTGTCCTTTAATTTTTTTTTAATTCTGGTCGCATCGCCCGTCTCTAAACCGGACAGAAAGTTTTCACCTTCCGTCATCCATGTGGATTTGGTTGCATCCGCTCAGAAAGAAAACAAACCGAATGCGTCGCAACCATCTTCAGCCAAGCTCGAAAAACAGGAATCGGAAACACCGAAAACTTCCGTTAAAAAGCCTCCGGTCCAAGAAATAAAAAAAACGGCCCCGGTACCCGAAAAGACGGTTTCTCTGGAACCGAGGGAAACAAAGAGAAAAGAATCTCTCAAAAAAAAGACCTTCAAGCCCTCCGAGGTTGTTAAAAGCGCTATCAAACGGATTGAAAAACAGTCCGAAGAATCAAGACCCAAGCAAATTGAGGAGGCAATTGCCAGTTTGAAGCAGAAAGTCGGAAAGGCGGAGGCCATCGACCGACTGAAAGAAAAAGTAGAGGGCGACGAAACGGGCAGAGGGCAAGGGATCGCCCCGGGATCGGAGGCGGGGGGAAAGGATGTTTTAAAACTTGCTGATATCTATCGATTGGAAATCGCCTACCGGATCCAAAAGAACTGGGCTTTTTCCGAGCAATTGGCGGGCAGGGGCGCCGATTTGCAAGTCAGCCTGGTATTCAGGGTCATGCCAAGCGGAGAGATAAGGGATGTCTGGTTCACCGACAGATCCGGAAACAGCTACTTGGATGATTCCGCCTACAAAGCGGTGATGAAATCCAATCCGGTTGATCCGCATCCCGCCGGTCTTTCGTTGCCTTATGTCGAGGTCGGTCTCAGATTCGGGCCGGAAGGAATTAATTAGACACTTTTTGCCGTCGGTCTTGTAATCTCCCGCCGGCCGTGGGTGCCACCTTTTTTATCTTGGCAATGCACAAGATACCTTGGATGCCGGAGTGAAATAAAAACAGCGGCTTTTTCCGGATTCTTTTCGGAAGTGATTTAACAACATTCCCTTGGGCCTGATTTCTGTGCCCGGGCGAGGCGGTCAATTTTTAAAATATTCAATGTATTCGTAGAGTTGAACTTTTGCCACGCCTTGCTCCAAAACCCGAAGGAAGGTTTTGAAACCGTTTCGATCGGGGATGTTTCATGCCATTACCTTGAGAGGATGCCATAATGGCGAGGTTTCGTTTAAAACTTTTTTGTGTTGTTGCGATACTGGCTTTTTATGTTCCGCTGAATCTTTGCCGGGCGGAATATAATTATATCGATATCAGCAATCCTTTTCTTCACCAAATTCCGATTGCAATTCCTCTGTTCAAGGCGGTGTCCGGCAGCGCCGCCGAGGCCCAACTGTCTGAAGAGTTATCGGGTCTTCTCTCTGAATCCCTCCGGTTTACCGGTTATTTCAAGATGCTGGATCATAGCACCTTTCTCTTTGACCCCCAAAAATCCGGCATTATTGCTCCCGATATCTCCTTTCGGAACTGGACGGCAGTCGGTGCCGAACTTCTCATCACCGGCGGTCTTCTTGTCAAAGAAGATAAAATTGATATGGAACTCCGGTTGTTTGATACGTTCAAGGAGCAATTGCTGATCGGAAAGCGATACAAAGGATGGAAAACGGATCATAGAAAAATGGTCCGCCGTTTCTGTGGCGAAGTCATTTTATGTCTGACCGGCACCCGGGGGGTTTTCGACAGCAAAATCGCATTCGTATCGACCGGTTCGGGCAACAAGGAAATATATATATGTGAATTCGACGGTTACAATCCCAAGCAGGTGACGCATTCCAAAAGCATTTGCCTTTCCCCGGCCTGGTCAACGGACGCCGGATATATTGCATATACGTCCTACGCAAAAGGGAAGCCGGACCTCTATATTCGGCATTTGGAGCAAAATCGTGGTGCGGTCGTTGCTTCAAAAGGAGTGAATATAACACCCGCATGGGTTCCGGGAAAATTTGAACTGGCTGCCACCCTTTCATTTGAAGGAAATCCGGAAATTTATCTGTTGACCGGGGAGGGGAAGATTATTAAAAGATTGACGAATAACGGCGGGATTGACGTATCGCCTTCATGGTCTCCGGACGGCAGAGAAATGGCTTTTGTCTCAAACCGGGCGGGTTCCCCTCAAATTTATGTCATGGATGTCGATTCCGGCCGGGTTGAACGAATAACATTCGAGGGGCGATACAACACATCCCCGAGCTGGTCGCCCAGGGGAGACCGGATCGCTTACTGTGGCCTGAAAGATGGGCGTTTCAATATTTTCACAGTCAGCCGTGACGGCCGAAAACTTCAGCAATTGACCCAAAATTCAGGGGATAATGAATCCCCCTCATGGTCTCCGGACGGGAGTCTGATTGTTTTCAGTTCGACACGCGAAGGCCCATCCAGGATTTATGTTATGACTGCTTATGGAACGGACCAGAAACGTTTGCTTGCTTTGCCGGGTGAACAGACAAATCCGAAATGGTCACCCAACGGCATCGATAAATAAAAAAATGACAATTTACTTTGAAGGAGGAGGTATGCGGAAGAAGATTTGGATCATTTTGGCTCTGTTACTTGTCGTTCCTGGTTTGCTGTTTACGGTTTCCTGTGCGAAAAAGAAAGTCGTCGCTGAACCTTCCTTGGCTGAAATGCCGGGTGATGAAGCTGAAAGACTGGCTGCTGAAAGAGCCAGACAGGAAGAACTGGCCGCAAGACAGCGGGCTTTTGAAGAGGATCGTCTCATGGAACAACGGGCTCGAGCGCAAGCCGAAGAGGGTGAGATGAGTGCCGCCAGGAGCAGCTTTGTTAATGAAGATATCTATTTTGATTTTGACAGCTCCATCCTTCGGTCGGATGCGCAGGATATTTTGAGAAAAAAGGCGGAATTTCTACAGACCTACCCCGGGGTGTCCATCGTGGTTGAAGGGCATTGTGATGAGCGCGGTACGAGTGAGTACAACCTCGCTCTGGGAGATCGGCGTGCTGAAAGCGTAAAAAACTTTCTTGTTAATCTCGGAATCTCCCCGTCCCGACTGACAACCGTAAGTTACGGGGAGGAACGTCCGGCAAACCCGGCCCAAAATGAAGACGCATGGGCGCAAAACCGCCGGGCAAGCTTTGTGATTCGGTAATCCCAACCAAAAAGTCAGCCTGTTCCCCGCCCCATCCAAAGGGGCGGGGAGTTCTTACTATCGATTACTTACAAACAATCGGCTTTTCAGACATGAAAACATCAGCTTTCGTTTCATTAATTTTTGTTTGTGTTCTGTGCGGATGTGCGATGCAAGAAGATGTAATTATACTCGAAGATCGTTTGGTTGCTTTGCAGCATCGAAACACGGAGCTTGAACGTCGGCTCTTGGATTTGGAAAAAAAGAGAGTGGATCTCAAATCCCAAATGGATGAATATAGCCAGGCCCACCAACAAAGTGACCAGTCATTCCGAAGCCGGTATGCGGAGATGGTGGTCGGCTTCGATGAAATCAGGGAAGAAATTCGAGCCTTATCCGGAAGACTTGAAGAAAATGAACATCTGATTAAGGATAAGATCCATAACGACGATTCTAACCCGGAGAGAAATAACCGGCTGAACAGAGTGGAGGAATCCTTACGTTCGAATAACGATCGAATTGCGGACATCGAGCGATACCTTAATCTTGAATCATCCGCACCGGATCTGAAAAAAAAGAAACAACCAGGATCTTCATCCAATGTTCAACCGGGACAAGAGCTTACCGAAGATCAGCTTTACATAACAGCAAAACAGGCCTTCGATCAGGGGAATTTCGCGGCATCCCGTGAAACATTCAAAACGTTTTTAACAAAATATCCCGCATCGGGCCGTGCCGATAATGCTCAGTTTTGGATCGGAGAGACCTACTACCTGGAAAAATGGTATGAAAAGGCCATATTGGAATACCAGAATGTGATAGAAAAATATCCAAAAGGCAATAAAGTGGAGGCCTCGCTTTTGAAGCAGGGATTTGCTTTTTTAAACCTCGGGGACAAAGCGAACGCCCGGCTTATCCTGAAAGAATTGGTTGATAAACATCCCAAATCCAACGAAGCAGCTATTGCCAGAAAAAAACTGGAATCAATTAAATAACTGCTTCTTTCCCGAACCGTCCGAGTGCGCAGAATGATAAAGACCATCGGTATCGATCCGGGGTTGGCCGCAACCGGTATCGGAATTGTAAAAGGGACCTCGGTAAGGGTTGAAGGTTATTCCTACGGTTGCATTCATACTTCGAAACAGTATGGATTGCCCGTGCGTCTCGAACAAATCTTTTCAAAAACACTGCATGTTTTGAAGAATGAAAAACCCGATCTCATGATTGTCGAAGATGTGTTTTCCTTGGATACGTACCCAAAATCAGGTATAACGCTCGGAAAAGTGATCGGGGTGATTTTGCTTGCCGGTTGCCAGGTTGAGGTGCCGATCATCGAGGTGCCGGTCCGTGAGGCCAAGCAGGTTTTGACCGGAAACGGAAAGGCCGGCAAACCGCAGCTGGAGATGGCGGTCCGCCATTTTTTAAAATCGGACGTTCCCATAAAGCCATATCACGCCTCCGACGCAATGGCCCTGGCAATTATCGGTTTGTCCCGGTATTGAAGCACCGGGACAAGGAAACACGGGGGGAAAGTTTGGATTCATTTTATCCGCTTTAATTTTTTCGTTATTTTCTCCGGGACAGAGATGCCTCATGATAGGGTATATCGAAGGTAAGATATTAAAAAAAGAAGAAGACCGAGTACTTGTTCTTGCCAATCAGATCGGATACGAAATTCTTCTGCCCACGGTTGTAATGGAAACGCTCAAGACGAAAAAACTCGGAGACCAGATCTGCCTTTATATATATTATCAGCAAACCGAGCGACAGCCGAAGCCGGTGTTAATCGGTTTTAATTCAGAGGCCGAAAAAGAATTTTTCCAGCGCTTTATTTCAGTGGAAGATATCGGGCCGCTTAAGGCGGTCAAAGCCTTAAATATTCCGATCCGCGATATTGCAAGGGCAATAGAAACAAAGAATATGGAGGTGCTGAATCGGCTTAAGGGAATCGGAAACCGAACGGCCCAGAAAATTATTGCAACCCTGGAAGGCAGGATGGGCAAATATGCGTTGATCCCGAGAGAGGAGCATGCTCCGGACTTTCCGCCGGAGGATTTTTCAAAACAGGTCTTGGATGTTCTTACCAGTCAGCTCGGTTATAAGATGAAAGATGCAAGTCAAATGATTATAGAGGCGATGCGACGCAACGATTCCATTTCTTCCCCGGAAGAGCTTTTTGAAGAAGTATATCGTGGTGTGCAAAACTCGTGACGAATTTTTTCTGAAAACGAATCAGTGAAATCATCGAAGCCTGCCGCATCGGTTCGGGATTTTTTTCGCATCAAAGCTCAAAATTCCGGAATCCGGAATGATCAAAACAGGAAATCCGGTTGTCTGTCTGAGGGATGGACCTGCGTTTCGGTTGCAAAAATGAAGTTTAAAATGGATATCTGAAATGGCGGATCATATTCTGAAATATTCCTCTGAGGAAAAGAGGATAATTTCCGGGTCTCTCTTGCCTGAAGATCAGGAACCCGAAATCCTGTCTTTACGACCGAAACGCCTTGCAGATTATACCGGGCAGTCCGAAGTGGTTGAAACCCTTCAAATTGCAATCGAGGCGGCCAAGCAGCGAAAAGAGCCACTTGACCACGTTTTGTTTCACGGGCCGCCGGGGCTGGGTAAAACAACCTTGGCGCATATCATTGCAAATGAAATGGGCAGTCATCTGACCATCACATCCGGCCCCGCTCTTGAAAAAGGCGGGGATTTGATCGGCATACTCACCCATCTGGAAGAAGGGGATGTCCTGTTTGTGGATGAGATTCACCGGACGCCTAAAACAGTAGAGGAATTTCTGTACCCGGCGATGGAGGATTTTGCTGTTGATTTTGTTTTTGATAAAGGGGTTCATGCCAGAAGCCACCGGTATGCGTTAAAGCGCTTTGTTCTGGTGGGGGCTACGACCCGCGTTGGACTGCTCTCCGCACCTTTGCGGGATCGTTTTGGAATCTTCAGGAGCCTGGATTTTTATAACGAAAAGGATCTTGTACAGATTACCATGCGTTCAGCCAAGTTGTTGAAAGTGGCGATTGATGAAGAAGGTGCGCTTGAGCTTTCAAAAAGATCCAGAGGAACCCCGAGGATTGTCAACAGGCTGCTTAAACGGGTGAGAGATTACAGCCAGGTCCGGGGGGACGGCACAATTTCGAAGAAGACGGTACAAACGGCCCTTGCTTTGGAGGGCGTTGATGAAAAAGGGCTGACACGGCTTGATCGGCGTTATTTGAAGGCAATTATCGAGTTTTATAAGGGAGGGCCGGCTGGTATCGAGGCAATTGCCGCGACACTTCAGGAAGAGACGGACACGCTGGTAGACGTTGTTGAGCCTTATCTTTTGAAGATCGGGCTGATTACAAGGACTTCCTCGGGTAGAAGAGCATCGGAATCGGCTTTCGAACATCTGGGTTTTCGCCCGCAGAAGAAAATAACCTGGTAACCCGATGATCGCAAGAATCGTTAATTTTTTTCAAATATCCGGCTATCATCCTGTCTGAAGAGCCGATATACGGATTCGGCGGGGTGACAGGAATTCCTGAAGAGGAGCCGGCCTGAATTAACTCCCTGATCATGTCAATCATAACGCTGCTTACCGATTTTGGTGTCGAGGACGAATATGTGGGGATAATGAAGGGTGTCATTCTTTCGATCGCCCCTTCCGCACGGATTATTGATATCACCCATCAGATTGAACCCCAGGACCTGGTCCGGGCGGCATACATCACTAAATATTCTTATCGATATTTTCCAAGGGGCGCAGTGCATGCGGTGGTGGTTGATCCGGGAGTCGGAACCTCTCGTTCCATACTTGCACTGGAAATAAAAGGGCATATTTTTCTTGCGCCGGACAACGGCATTTTGACTCTTTTAATGGACTCGGAAACGGTTGACACGATGATACGTGTTGATAACAGGGAGTATTTTTTAGAATCCGTGAGCCGGACATTTCACGGACGGGATATTTTCGCTCCGGTCGCAGCCCATCTGGCCAATGGCGTTGCCATTAAAAAGTTGGGACCGCCGGCTGATCCGAAACAATTGGCGCGCCTGCCGATCCAATATCCCACCGTTTCAAACAGGGGGGAATTGATTGGATTCATCGTATCGATTGATCGTTTTGGAAACCTGATCACCAATATCGATTGGGAAAGCCTCGAAAAATTTTGCCGTACCGGAACCGGAAAAACACCTGAAATTACAATCGCCGGAAGAAAAATTACCGGATTGTCCCGCAGTTATGAAAACGTGAAACCAAAAAATCCCTTGATGATTATCGGCAGTCGGGGATGTATCGAGATTGCCGTCAATCGTGGCAGCGCAAGACTCCATTTCATGGCGGAAAAAGGGGACAAGGTCAAATTGACTTTTTCCGGTTAAATTTTATCTTGAAACGAACACGCTCCTTCATTGAACGGTAAAATCGGATTGAATGAAATTCTTCAGAAAACTTATGGAAAATCTCCAGGAAAACAAGCAAGAGGGTAAAAATCCGAAAAAAGCGAAAAACGCCGGCAAATGGACGGTTCTGTTCATTGGGGATAAAGGAAAAATTATACCGGTTACGGGCTTTAAAGGAATTACGATTGCCGCGGCGCTGATGCTGCTGGTATCATTAAGCGTTGCCGTTTATTTTTATATTTTCTATCAAAGAGAAAGGGAAAAGAATGAGATTCTGCGGAGCGAACTATCGAACAAACAGGAACAGGTGATTGCGCTTCGCGACAAAAGGGATATGATCCTGGCCCGCCTGATTGCGGCTGAATCCAGAATTGCGGACGGTTTCAACGGCAAGGGTTTCAACGAAATGTCGGGCGGAAAAGCAACCGGAAATGTTCCCTACGAATTCAAGTCAAACGGGGCGGATCTCGCCCCAAAAGAAGGCCCCGAGAATCCCGAGTCTTGCGGATATATCGTGATTAAAGCGTTTGGAATTTTTAACAACCCTGAAACCGGAGGTTGGACGGCACAGTTCAAATTGATCAACAACCGTGTTAATTTTCAACCTGTCTCAGGATACGCATTTGTAATATTAAAACCCGATGAAATTGATCCGGGAAAATGGTGTACGGTTCCGTCGACGGATCTCGTCATGGGGAAACCCCCCCTAATTCAAAGAGGTTATCATTTTTCCGTTGCCCGATATAAGACTTTAAAATTAGAATCGCAAGCCGATGCGGATCTAAAAGAATTTGTAAATGCCAGTGTGGTGGTGTATGCAGAAACAGGGGAATTACTGATCGAAAAAAACTTTGCGCTCCACTTATCATAGGAAAGGGAGGCATTCAGACCGAACATGACATGGAATTTTCGGGTTAAGCGTTTTGCATTTTAAATTTTTTTCCGGGAGAAAAAGCGTGAAGAATGAATCGGAGAATTTTTCTATTATCGACAAAGGGCTCACTGTAAATGGTGAGATTTCCACGGATGGAAAATTGATTGTCAAAGGGACCGTGAAGGGGAAGTTGACCGGTGAAACGGTTATTATAGCGAAAGAAGGATCCGTTCAAGCAGACACGAAGGTCGGCACCATGACCGTCGGTGGAAAATTCGAAGGGGAAGTCAGAGCCATGAACGAGTTGATCATTCTTTCCACCGGAAACTGTTCCGGCAAAGTTGCATGCAAAGATCTTGTGGTGGAGGCGGGGGGAATTTTAAACGCCGAGGTAATCAGCCTGAAAATTCAGGATTCCAAATCCGGTGAAGAATTTTCACTCTCCTTCGGATAATTCCGAGAAAAAGATTGGAAGTTTCAAAACTGTCCCCGGGTCCAATACCTGTCTTGGATCGAGAAATTCAATCCTCAGGATACTCAATGTGGTCCCTGCGGTTGAACACCTCGCTTCACTTGGATCTTACACCCGGCCGGGAGTTTTGAAACCGCCCATACCCATTCGTTATTTCTCTTTTTTCCATTCAAATCTTGCATAAATCGGAAAATGATCGGACAGGTAAATGCCGTCAATGGTTTCCTGAATGACTTGGCAGTCTTTTGGAATAATTCGTCCTCGATAAAGAATCCAGTCGATGTAATTTCCGTTTTTATTCCCGGTAAATCCATGATGGGTCCCCGGATAAGGCTTTTTGAATATATTTTTCAAACAAATCTCGTTTTTTCTTCCGTGCCCGGTGAATATCTCATGACAGGGACAGGATGGCGTTGCGTTGAAGTCGCCAAAGAGAATTACGGGCAGATCACAAGGCAGATGGGAAAGCCGTTCCATGATTATCCTGGCGCTCTCGATTTGAACCGAGATATCAAAATCAAAGTGTGTGTTGACGCATATCAGTTTGCGGCTTCTATTTTCGAATAAACCCATTGTACATTGCCGGGCCCAACGGCTTTCCGGTGGACGGCTGGGTATCTCCGGTGTCGGACTCAGATAGAAGTGTTCCTGGTGAATGCATCTCCAGGCTTTCTTATGGAAAATAATGTTATCCTGCCAAAAATAGGGAGCGGGTTCTCTTTTCCCGATGTAGTTGTAATCATTTAGGATTTTTGAAAGAAATTCAATCTGGAAGTTATTTGCTTCCTGTAGCCCGATGAAATCAAAGATACGCGTTTTGAAAAAAGAAGGAAACGCTTTTTTGCGGTGTTGCCAGCTGTTCGGACCGTCATCTGCCAAACCAAAACGCAGGTTGAGTGTTAAGACCGAAAGCATGTCGACGTCCTTATTATGAATTTCCTTACCGTTCATTTTTGTAAGCCGTGTTCTGTTCGTCCGGACGGTTGGGAAAATTGACATTGTGAAAAGAGTCTATTTCCCGATAAGCCGCCATTAAACCGCACTCCGGAAAAGATCAAGATATTGTTTACAGTCAATCCGGATGTTCTTAAAGTTATCAAAAGTGACATCCGAAAAGGGGAGATCCGATTTATCTTTGATAATCTGGAAGAGGTGAAGGTAATTGGTGAGAATTCTTTTGCTCCATTCCAGGCCAATGCTGCCCGATATTTCTTTGATATTATGCTTTTCGCCTTCGATTTCCAGAAAATCGCCATACGGCAGGGTGTCTATGCAAAGGATGGTGCGATTCAAGATAAAGGTTTCCCGCCATTTTTCGTATGTCTGCTCTTTGTGAAATCCAATCGATTCAAGGATCTGTTTCATGATATGAAAATCACTGACTTCGACCTCAAGCTCTTTTAATATTTTGAACTCATGATCCTCGGATCGGGGTTCGGATTTAAAGGTGAGACGCGTTTTCGTGTCTTTGCGAAGCCGCAGGAGAGATTTTTGTTTAATCAGCGAATTGTTCGCATCTTCAAACCGTATGTTCGTTTCAAAAGCTCGTCCGAGACGCTGAGCGCCCAGTTTCATAATTCGACTGTGAATGGCTTCCACATTCGCCAGATAAAATTTTACTTCTATTTCTAAAGGTTGCATTTGCAAATCCTTTGAAATGGATCGATGGATGGAAATTTTATGAGATCTTAACGGCCTTCCGAGCGAACGGGGACGACATTTTCTTGGGAAAAAAGCCGGTCGTTGGGTTTTTTCAATTGGTCGGTTCGAAACCGTATCCCGCGCTGTTTTTTCAAAAACCGTGTTATTAAAGTTGCTTGTATTAGAAATAGAATCCGATGTCAATGAGAAGCAAAATTCGAATCCGGGGAAAAGACGGGCAACCGGTTTCCATTCACGCTGATAAAAGGGCGCATGTATTTCTCGGCCTTAAGCAAACCGTAAACCAACCTCGGGGAGTCGGCGAGGTATTGATGTTTTTCTACCGCAGCTGAAAAATCCCGGGAAAACATGGATTCCGGCATAAGGGGTTATTTATGGACGGAAAACGATGGATGATAATTTTTTGCAAAATTTAGGATATTCATCTCCCTCTGAAGAGCTTGTATGGCTGCGGCGACGAGTGAATCGAAAAACCGCCGAAAAGTTCTTACGCTCGAAGAATTCCCGTTGCAGGCAGCGCGTGGTTTCAATTTTCGTTGTTTGATCTCGGTCGATGTTTTTTTTGCTTGACACATACTCAATAATTATTTAAATAATTCAAATTCTTTTTTATGGGAGCGACTAATCGTGAAAAAATATACTTATAGCGCCAGACAATTTGACAACCCCGGTAAATGGTACATGGTGGACGCAGAAGGAGCGGTTCTGGGAAGACTTGCAAGCTCCATCGCCGCCCGCCTGAGGGGGAAAAGCAATCCATTGTTCACCCCTCACGTTGATACCGGAGATTGGATCGTGGTTATCAATGCCGATAAGATTGTCCTTACAGGCAAAAAATGGGACAAGAAAAATTATTATCGACACAGTGGTTATACGGGTGGGCTCAAAACGACTTCCGCGAAGGAGTTGTTGGAAAAAAGACCGACGGATCTCCTTCGTTTTGCAGTCAAAGGGATGTTGCCCAAGAACAGGCTTGGGAGAAAACTTTTCAAAAAATTAAAGGTTTATGCGGGAGATCAGCATCCTCACCAGGCCCAGCAACCGGAAGTTATGGAGTTCTGAATAAATTCAGCACCCGACAATTTCGTTGATTACCGGAGTATTTATGAATAAAGAAAACGTATTTTACGCCACAGGAAAAAGAAAGACCGCAATTGCACGAACTTGGCTGAAACCAGGAAATGGTGAAATTATTGTCAATGATCGACCGGTGAACGATTATTTCAAGTATGAATCGGCAAGAACGCTGGCCATTCAGCCCTTTAAAATTACAAATACCAGCGGTTCATATGATGTGAAAATCCACGTGATGGGGGGAGGTATTGCAGGGCAGGCCGGAGCGGTACGGCACGGCATTACCCGAGCCCTATTACAGGTCAATCCTGACTTTCGGCAGGTTCTGAAAAAAGCCGGTTTCGTCAAACGGGATCCCAGAAGGAAAGAAAGAAAGAAATACGGACAGAGAGGCGCACGCGCTCGTTTTCAATTCTCAAAACGATAGAATTACACTCTTTTTTGCTTGTAATGAGGGAACAGGGGGGAAGTGCCCTGTTCCCTTTTTTTTAAAATCTTGCCAATCGATCCGCCAGTCGGGTCGTCTCAGGCAGTCGATATCCACGGCAGCATGTCAGCACGAACCGGATCCCCACTGACAAATCAATCCGGTGACCGATCGAAACGTACAATGGCTTAACATCTGCTCGTGTCCTCAAGACCGCCCCGATCGTTTCGCCTTGATCCGCAAGAAATGAATAGCTACCCTGCTTTCGGTTCAGGTCTGAATGATGGCCGCACAGCCTTGTTTTTGCACATCCGATGGAGGGAATGTTCAGAAGAAGACCGATGTGACTCGCGATTCCAAAACGGCGGGGATGGGCAATTCCATGCCCGTCGAAAATCAAAAGATCGGGAACGGAATTCAACCTGTCTATCGCCTTAAGAATCACAGGGCCTTCCCGGAATGAGAGTAATCCAGGAACGTACGGAAAATCTACCGATTCGGTGACCACGGCTGAATCCAACAGGTCCAGTTCAGGATAGCTCATCACAACAACGGCTGCACGAGCCGAATCCTCCCGGTAACAGACATCCATCCCGCCAACGGAACGGATGCACATCGGTTCGGCTTTTCTGCTGATATGCCCGGCCAATCGTTTTTGAATCTCGATCGCATTGCCGGGAGATACATTCCATGGATGGAGAATATGTTTCAAGATTTTAGGTCGATTGATCATGCCGGATTTCCGGGGATATACGGAAACGGTTTTTTGCCTGTTAATCGTTGCTCCGACGATTCGTGAAAAATATCTCTAAGAATATCCGGCGGAAATATTTCAATGGGATCGGATGGGACTTGAAAAATCGATACCTCTCAATTAGTATTTCGAAGTTTTCCGAGTCATTGAATTCCTGTCTTCAAATATTACTTCAAGATAAACACCCTGATCATGGGAGAGTCAGGGGATTTTCCGGGATCGATGTGCCGGGAAAGAAGCCGTCGCATCGGGTTGCAGACCCCGGATTCAGAAGACAGCGGATTTCCATCGGCTCTTCCGAAAGAAGGATCGGGCGATTTCGGGAAAAATATTATTCACCGCTGATCGTGTTTTGTCAATAAGGGCGGAAACAAAATCAGCCGGATGATTGAATTAAAAAGAAAAATCTCCCGACTTTGTCTGTGCTTATTCGGGGTCATATTGTTGACGTTACAAAAGGAGGAATGATTGGTTCTAGTAGGTGTAGATACCGGCGGCACCTTTACGGATTTTGTCTTTAAAGAAGGCGATCGATGGGGTGTTTATAAACTCCTCTCCACCGCTTCGAACCCGGCCGAAGCGGTTTTAAAAGGGATCCGACACATTGCCGGGAGAGGAAATATTCAGATCGTTCACGGCTCTACGGTTGCCACCAACGCGATTCTGGAGCGTAAGGGAGCTGTTACCGCACTCATCACAAACAAAGGCTTTGAAGACGTGATAGAAATCGGGAGGCAAAACAGGAAGGATCTGTATAATCTCTTTTTCCGAAAACCTGACCCTTTGGTACCTGAAAAACTGAGATTCGGAATCAACTGCCGGATAAATTGTTTCGGGGAGGTCGTTAAGGAAATAAAGGAAGCGGAAATAATAGAAGTCGCGGAGAAGCTCATGGCCGCAAAGGTGGAGTCTGCGGCTGTATCTTTTTTATTTTCATTCAAAAATCCGGCACATGAAAAAAAAGTCGGGGAGGTGCTTTCCAAACAGGGTATTTCCGTATCCTTATCCCACGAGATTCTTCCTGAATTCCGTGAATACGAAAGAACTTCCACGACGGTTATCAATGGATATGTCTCTCCGAAAATGAAAACATACATTGAGGATATCGCCCGGGAGACCGGTACCATCCGATTGAGGGTGATGCAATCCAACGGAGGGAGTATTTCCGGAGAGACCGCGATAAGGGAATCCGTAAGAACGATACTTTCCGGTCCCGCGGGTGGTGTGGTCGGTGCATTTGAAATCGGAAAAACGGCGGGGCATAAAAAGCTCATTACCTTTGATATGGGCGGAACATCCACGGATGTTAGCCTGATCGACAAAAAATTGCCGTTTACCACGGAATCCGTTATTGCCCAATTCCCTCTCAAAGTCCCCATGCTCGGTATTCATACCGTGGGCGCCGGGGGTGGATCCATCGCTCACATCGATTCCGGCGGCAGCCTAAAGGTTGGACCTGAAAGCGCCGGTTCGGATCCTGGCCCCATATGCTACGGTCACGGGAGAAGAATAACGGTCACCGATGCCAATCTTTTTTTGGGCAGAATTGTCCCGGACCGGTTTTTAGGCGGCAACATGAAGCTTTATCCTGAAAATCTCAAAAGTTTTTTCAGGAAGATGGGAAAATCGATCGGTTTGAACGAAATCGAGCTGGCGGAAGGAATTTTGTCCGTTGCCAATGCAGTAATGGAAAGAGCCATCCGGGTCATTTCAGTGGAAAGGGGTTTTGATCCGGCGGACTTCACCCTTTTTTCATTCGGTGGAGCAGGGGGGATGCATGCCGTCTTTCTCGCCTCTCTTCTGAATATTCCGCGGGTTTTTATACCCCGGAATCCTGGAATTCTATCAGCGATCGGAATGATGATGGCAAACATTATCAAAGATTATTCACAAACGGTCATGCTGGAACCGCAGACCGGGGACCTGGAAACAATTTCAAGACTTTTCATGCCCCTTGAAAAAAACGGCCTGAACGGCCTCATCCAGGAAAACGTCAATCATAACGGAATCGTTTTAGAAAAGTATTTGGATATGCGTTACCGGGGTCAGGCATATGAAATCACGGTGCCTTTCGAGAAAAACTTCATCGAGAGTTTTCACAGGTTGCACCAAAAAAGCTACGGATACTGCAACCGGGAAAGGACCGTTGAAATCGTGAACATCCGGCTCCGGGCAAAGGGACGTACCCAAAAGCCGGTATTACCGAAAAGTACCGTGTTTTCAGAAAGAGTTGCCTCAGAGGCCTTGATCGATACCAGGGCTGTGGTGTTTGACGGGCAAAAGATTAAAACGGATATCATATCCAGAGAGAAACTGGTA
This sequence comes from Desulfobacterales bacterium, assembly GCA_018432925.1. GTDB lineage: Bacteria > Desulfobacterota > Desulfobacteria > Desulfobacterales > JAHDSC01 > JAHDSC01. The sequence continues at coordinate 67,130 of JAHDSC010000035.1, forward strand.
AGCGGGAATATCATTGAAGGCCCTTCACTTCTGGTCGAATATTCATCCACAACCGTGATACCGCCCCATGTTTCCGGAAAAGTGGATGAATACGGTAATATTCTCATAACGCTTTAGGCTTGGGAAATAAGACGATTCCAAGGTCGCTGATTTTCATGTGCGCACCATCCGTTTTCACCACCCGGGTATTTGAACCGTCAGCCGGGAGGCCTGTTTAATAAAACAGAAAGGGGAAACGAATGAAGATGAATCCCGTTTCGCTCGAGATTTTCAAGAATCGATTTTCTTCTATTGCGGAAGAGATGGGTATCACTCTGGCTAGAACCGCATTTTCGCCGAATATTAAGGAAAGAAGGGATTTTTCCTGTGCGGTTTTCAATCAGAATGGAGAAATGATTGCCCAGGCATCCCATATTCCTGTTCATCTCGGTTCAATGCCCATGTCCGTTCAGGCGGCGGTAGAAAATCATTCTCTGAACAGGGGAGATATGATTATGCTGAATGATCCGTTTAAAGGCGGAACCCATCTTCCGGATATCACCATGGTTGCGCCGGTCTTTCTTTCCGGTGATGATCCGCAGTTTTATGTTGCAAACAGGGCTCATCATGCCGATGTGGGGGGTATGAGTTCCGGTTCCATGCCCCTTTCCACGTCCATTTTCCAGGAAGGAGTGATCATTCCCCCGGTGAGGATCGTCAATAAAGGCAAGATCGATGAACAGCTGATGAAGTTATTCTTAAACAATGTCAGGACTCCGTTTGAAAGGGAAGGCGATTTTTCTGCGCAGATAATGGCGAATATGACCGGTGTCCGGAGAATCCGGGAATTGGTAAGGAAACACGAATTTAAGCTGGTTGATTTCTATGCAAGGGAATTGATCGCCTATTCCGAAAAAATGACCAGAGAAACCATCCGAAAGATTCCGGACGGCACCTATTCCTTTGAAGATGTAATGGATGATGATGGATTTGGAAATGAAAACATACGGATAAAAGTGACGGTAGTGATTGAAGGGGATCGAGCGACCGTCGATTTTACAGAATCCGACCCGCAGGTCAAGGGGAGTGTGAATGCGGTTTACGCGATCACCCTTTCTGCTGTGTTGTATGTATTCAGGTCGCTCATGAAGGAGGACGTTCCCACCAATACCGGGTGCTTGCGACCGATCCGTGTAAAAACCCGCAAGGGTACGATCGTCGATGCCCGATTTCCTGCCGCCGTTTCGGGAGGAAACGTGGAAACCTCGCAAAGAATCGTAGATGCCGTTCTCGGGGCGCTTTCAAAAGCAATACCGGATCGGGTCCCGGCTGCCGGCCAGGGAACGATGAATAATATCTCCATCGGCGGTATGGACAAGAGAACCCGAAAGCCGTTTGCATACTATGAAACCCTTGCGGGGGGAATGGGGGCCTGTGGCCGGGGCTCCGGTGAATCGGCAATTCATTCTCACATGACCAATACCCTGAATACCCCGATTGAAGCTCTGGAATACAGCTACCCGATGATGGTAACGGAATATTCCATCCGTAAAGGTTCAGGAGGCAAAGGCCTTTTCAATGGCGGCGATGGCGTGATAAGAGAAATCAGATTGCTTGCCGATGCCGAGGTGACGGTGCTTTCCGAGAGAAGAAAAAATCCGGCTTACGGCCTGTTTGGCGGTGAACCCGGTAAAACCGGCAGAAACGTGATCGTCAGGAATGGAAATGTGGAGGAAAGACCCGGAAAGTTTTATGAGAATCTCGAGGAAAATGACGTGATCCGAATCGAAACCCCGGGTGGTGGCGGTTATGGGAAGGCGTGACATTCGAATTCTCGGTGCCTCCAATTCAGATGGATTCATCCGGGAACGCCGGGAGCCTTTTCTGCCTCATGCGGAGCGCTTTTCATACGGCTGTCCGGAAACCTTCCAGCATCTCACAAAATGCTCCTTCCCCACTTCCCGGAAAAGAATCGTTTTTTCCCGGCAACGGGGCTCCTCTATGGGACATCTTCCCTGGAATTTACATCCGGAGGGCGGATCCCGGCGTTCGAGGATATCGAGTTTCATCACTCCCGGTTCAGGCTTTTTTCCCGGTTCGGCTTCAGGAATCGCGGAGAGTAATGACAAGGTGTATGGATGACGCGGATTTTCAAAGAGTTCATCGCCCGGCGCGGTTTCCATGATTTGTCCTTTGTACATCACACACACTGTGTGGCTTAAATATCCCACCACATTCAGATCATGGGAGATAAACAGGTAACTTAACCCGAGTCGATCCTGGAGGTCTTTCAAAAGGTTGATGATCTGTGCTTGAATGGAAACATCCAGGGCCGAAATTGGTTCATCGCATATGATCACCGAAGGCTCCACGCTGAGTGCCCGTGCGATCCCGATCCGCTGGCGTTGACCCCCGCTGAATTCGTGGGGATAGCGATCGGCGCTGTCCGGTGACATGCCCACCATCTCCAGGAGCTTCCCGAGACGCTGCTTGCGCTCGCCCCCCTTAGGGATTCCCAAAACTCGGAGTCCCTCTTCAATCGCTTGACCCACGGTCATCCGGGGATTCAGGGAACCGAAGGGATCCTGGAAAACGATCTGCATTTCTTTTCGGATCGGTTTCATGTCGCTTTCGGAAAAACGCAGAATATCCTGTCTCTTATAAATGATGTTTCCTTCATCCGGCTCCAGGAGTTTCAGAATCAGCCGGGCCACCGTCGATTTTCCGCAACCGCTTTCCCCGACTAAACCCAGAGTTTTTCCCTCTTCGATTTCAAAGTCCACCCCATCGACGGCTTTTACCCAACCGACTCTTTTCTGCAGAAAACCCCTGTATACCGGAAAATATTTTTTCAGGTTTTCAACTCGAAGGATGGGATGATTGTCTGAACGAATCGGTTCCATTTATCCGCGGCCCTCACTGTCTCCATAAAGCACCGGGCAGCGGGCCAGGTGAGATTCGCCGTAGTCGCACATTTCCGGATATTGCACCCGGCAGGCCTTGACGGCGAAGCGGCACCGTGGATGAAAGGGACAGCCGCTTGGCTTGTATGCCGGGTTCGGTACCGTACCCGGAATGCTGAACAGCTTTTTCCCACGTTTGGACCGGCTGGGCAGAGAAGCAAGAAGTCCCTGGGTATAGGGGTGTCGGGGATTATGGAAGATATGATGGGTATTTCCCTGTTCCGCAATGATACCGGCATACATCACATAGACCCGATCGGCGATATTTGCAACCACTCCCAGATCATGGGTGATATAAAGAATCGACATGGACCGGGTTTTCTGAAGAGACTTGAACAGCTGCAGAATTTGTGCTTGTACCGTCACGTCCAGAGCGGTTGTCGGCTCGTCGGCAATGATCAGGGCCGGATCGCATGCCAAGGCCATGGCGATCATGATCCGTTGTCTCTGCCCGCCGCTGAGTTGGTGAGGGTAATCATTGAGGCGTTTTTCAGGTGGAGAAATATCGACATCTTCCAGCAACCGGATGCATCGTTCCCGCAATTCTTCTGGTGTGACGTTTTGGTGGGCTTCAATCGCCTCCCCGATCTGGTCCCCAATGGTGAATACCGGATTCAGAGATGTTAGAGGTTCCTGGAAAACCATAGCGATTCGGTTGCCGCGAATCCCCCGCATGTCCGGTTCGCCGAGTTCTAAAAGATTTTTGCCTTCGAACAGAATCCTTCCACCTGCAATCTCACCGGGCGGTTTCGCTATCAGTCCCATAATGCTCAGTGCGGAAACGGTTTTTCCGCATCCGGATTCACCGACCAGGCAAACCGTTTCTTCTCTGCGGATTTCGTAACTGACACCGTCAACGGCACGGGCCGGTTCATCATTGCTATGAAAGTAAACCCTCAGATCCTGTACGGAAAGGAGGATGTTATTGTCCGTCATCATTTCAAAACCTATCCGAGGCGGTTAGGCAATTCAAGGGAAAATCCTTTAACTTCTCTCCCGCAGTTTGGGATTCAAGACATCTCTTAAACCTTCGCCGAACAGGTTGAAGGAAAGCACCACAATCAAAATTGCCACACCCGGTATGAAAGTCAACCAGGGCGCATCGAAGATGAAATTTTTTCCGTCTGAGAGTATATTTCCCCATGTCGCATGAGGCGGCGGCACTCCGAATCCGAGAAAGCTCAAACCGGCTTCCGTTAAAATAGCCGTGGCTATGCCGATGGTTGCGGACACCAAAACCGGTCCAATGGCATTCGGCATCATATGGCGGAAAATGATTCGGAAGTTACCGACGCCCAAAGCTCTGACCGCCATGACGAAATCCTGTTCCCTCAGAGAGAGAAACTCGGCTCGTACAAAACGGGTGGTGCCCATCCAGCTGGTCAATCCAATGACGATCATAATATTGTAAATGCTTGCCGGAAGGAGCGCCACAACCGTAAGAATCAAAAAAAAACTGGGGAAACAGAGCATGATATCCACGATCCGCATGATCAGGGTATCAATTGAAAAGACATTTGTTCCAAGCAGGTGTTCCCTGTTAAACGGGGCTCTTCGCACGGATGTTTTTCTCCTTGAAAGACAATATAGGGCGCAGCAAACCCCAAGAAACAAAAACATGAAACCGAAGAGGATATTGTCCATCGCGAGAAAAGCGGCACCGAGAAAAACCAGGCCGATGGCCAGAATATGATCGAGTCGCACCTGGTGTTGCCCATAGTAGCCGGCGATTCCTCCCATGAAGATTCCAAGGAGCACGGATATTCCGACTGCAACGAATCCTACGGTCAGAGAAACCCACGCTCCCTGAAGCATTCGGGCGAAAACATCCCGTCCCAAATCATCGGTTCCAAACAGATAGACTCCGAAAGCGGGAACCTCGTCAGGCAGTAAGGTTTCAAGATTCGGTTCGGCGAGAGGCGGACGAAGTTTTTCCTGCAGTCGGATCAAGGCCGGGTCGAAAACAGGATGGCGCCCGGCGGTCAGAAGAAGACCGATCAACGCAATGAAGAAAAAAAAGAAAAAAATGATCATTCCCAGTATCGCCAGTTTGTTTCTTCTAAAGAGAAACCAGAATTCCTGGAGCCGGGTCCGTTTCGGGGCCATGGCCTTGTCCAGCGGCACTACATTATCCGATTGGCTTATATCCGCGGTTATCACAGTCGTATCCTCGGATCCACGAGAAGGTAGAGAAGGTCCGAAATAAATGTGCCGGCCAGTACGAGAACCGCCGAAACAAAATTAACCGTCAGTATGACCGGGTAATCCCGCGCCAGGATGGCCTCGTAGGCCATTCTACCCATGCCGGGCCAGGAAAAAATGGATTCGATGATGACGGATCCGCCGATCAGGCCGGGCAGAATCAGCCCGAACATGGTTACAAACGGCAACAGGGCGTTGCGCAGTGCGTGCTTGTAATGAACCTGTTCCGATGGAAGCCCTTTGGCTTTTGCGGTGCGGACATAATCCTGGCCTTCCACCTCCAGCATTTGGCTTCGGACATATCTGGACAGGACGGCAATACCACCGGTTGCACCCAGTACGGAAGGGAGAAAAAGGTGCCAGATTCGGTCCATGATTACGTTGAGCATCGAAGTGTCTCCGAGGCCGAAGGTTTCCATGCCGATTACGGGCACGTGGAAGCGGGTTACCACGAAAATAATCAGGATGTAAGCGAAAAAAAATCCGGGGATGGATATCAACAGATAAGAAAAAAAGGTGGCGCTTCTGTCGAAAAATCGTCCCCTGAAAATAGCCGATCGGATCCCGATCGGAAAGGAAATCGTCCACGTCAGGATGGTACCTACGATGAACAGGGGAAGACTGTTTAAGAATCGATCCCAAATCTTTTGCACCACCGATTGATTGTCCTTCCAGGAAACGGTTTTGCCGGTGAAAAGATCCCGATAAAAGTATAGGTATTGAATATGGAGCGGTTTGTCCAGATGAAACTCTTTCCGAAATCGTTCCACCATCTCGAACGTAAACTTCGGGTTCAGAGGATCGATTTGGCTCGGTTCACCCGGAGCAAGATGAATGATCAAAAAAGAGATAATCGACACAAAAAAGAGGGTGACGATTTTCTGAACGATACTGCGGCCAAAAAATGATAACATGATTCAGGGATTCTCCTAAATGCTATCCCGCTGCCATGCTTGAACAGCCCTTTGTGCCCGGATCTTAATTTTTATCGAGTTGCCGACCGTGACATGCAGGGAACCAACTTACAGGAAACCCTTGTTCGGCATTTTCCGGGCTCTCATTTATGAAAAGGAAACACGCCGAGCCCATTGTACGATTCAGGACGGACGTTTGCCGTTACGCAACTTTTCAACGTCTCCAATTCAATCCGTACGTGACGAATGATTACACCCGCAGGGTTCTCCTGCCCAAACGGCGATTCGGTTTCCTATCCATCCGCGGCGAAAACGGGTTCCTTCGGCAGTTTGATCCACTTATTGAAATGAAACGTATAGCTCCCGGTTTTGGTGGGCCTGATCTTTTCATAAAAGACATTTCCAGCTCCGTCGGTCTTTTTAATTACAATCCGTCTGTCCAGAATCGCGGTCCATTTGTCCACGTACAGAAAGGTATAAGGTTGCTCCCTTGCAATAATTTCATGAAGCCTGCGGCAGTATGCGACCTGCCTCCCATAATCATATTCTTGCCGGATTCGGATGATGAGATCATCGGCCTCGGCATTGTGAAAACCCACAAAATTCAACTGGAACGGATTCGTCTGACTCGAGTGCCATATCTGATAAAGATCCGGATCGATCCCCATTTGCCAGCCCAGAACCACGGCATCGAAATCCAGTTTGTTGACCCGTTCCCGAATAAATACGGACCACTCCAGGATATCGGTCCGTACATCGATTCCGATCTGCTTCCATGCGTCCTGGGCGATGGCCAGAACCGCTTTTCGGAGATCATTGCCGCTGTTGGTAATGAGCGTGAATTGGAATTTTTTTCCGTTTTTTTCAAGCCATCCATTCTTATTCCGTTGCCACCCCGCCTCCGCTAACAGGCTCAAAGCCCCCTGAGGATCGTAGGGAAGGGGCCGGATACCCTGATTATAATAATCGGTCTGCTTGACAAAAGGACCCGTGATTCGTTCTCCCTGTCCATAGAGCACGTAGTCGATGATTTTGTTGACATCGATCGCCATGCCCAGTGCCCGGCGTACGCGAAGGTCATCAAAGGGTCTGCGGCGCATGTTGTATCCGATATAGCTGTAACCGAAGGATAGACCGGAAAAGTTCTGGAACCTCAAGTCTTTTTCCAAGCGTTTCACCTGGTATGGCTGAACGCCGTAATTGTCAATGGTTCCCGCGTAAAATTCCATCTCCTGGGTTAACAGATCCGGTATCACCCGGAAGACGAATTTTTCATAGTTCGGTGCCCCTTCCCAATAATCATAAAATCGGTCCAGAATGATGTGGCGATCGGATTTCCATTCCCGAAACTTGAAAGGACCGCATCCGATGGGCCGGCGATTGAAGGTGCTTTGCCGCATGGTGTAAGTTTCAGGATCTTTGCCGAATCGAAGCGCTTCTTTTTCAAGCGCTTCGCGGTTGAGAAGGTGTTCGGGAAGAATTCCCATTCCCCAGCTGATGACAGCAGGTGAAAAGAGCCTTTTATAAACAACCCGGAAGGTCAGCGGGTCAATGATCTCAACAGATTTGACGGGCTCATAATCCGAAACGCGGGGAGACAGGTTCCCGGGGTTCATGATGGATTCATAGGTAAATTTCACATCTCCGGCGTCAAAGACATGCCCATCATGAAATTTCACATCCGGTCGCAGGTGAAATACAAGGACGGGATTGTGCTCCGTAGCCGGGAGAAGCTCGTCGGCAAAAGCGGCCAATTCTTTTTCCCCGATGGGAAAATCCGGGTGTATGTATTTTTTACCCTGAAACGTATCGAAGTAATCTTTGCCGAAGAGGAAGATGAGGTTTTGAAAAAAATCCGGGTCTACCTCGCTCAGAACCAGTTGAATCCTGGCTGGTGCTTCCACATCAAAGGTTATAGGGGCTTCTCCTTTTTCCCGGCTCTTGGTTCGATGGTATCGGGACACCTGAAATCGACGGGGAGGAATTACGGAAATTTCGGCGATCCGGTCCAAAGAGGCCTGTAACTGCGGAATGAATCGGTGGCTTTTTTCTTTTGCCTCCTTGAGAAAATCCGCAATCCGTTTTGGATCGGATTCGCCCAGGCCGGGTATGTCCGCGGATTCGTTGATATAAAAAAATGCTTCCTCAAAAACCTCCCAGGAGGCGGCAAGCCGACTCCGGATGCGCAGATTCTCGTCTCTGTCAACCAGGCCCTCAAAGACCATCCCCTCGATCTGGCTGCTGGCCGAGTCCATCGACAAGATCGGATTCAAAAGGCTCGCGTCTCCGATGGATCCGGCAATAAATTCACTGAGACGATTGGGATTGCCCCTTGTCTGTTGTTCGTATGTGGGGACCCAGAAATAGGACTGGAGTAAAATCAGAACGACAAGGATGGGAGCTATTATAAGGACACGTCGAATCGTCATTCCGTCGGTCTGCTTTATTCAAGGGTTTTCATTGGTTTTCATGCTGACCCGGATCGCTGATATGAGAGGAGTTCCGGGAACTTAAATCCACGGAAGCTTCTGAGATAGATCGGTAAATGTAAAAAATCAGCGGTCCGGAGTCAAGGAAAATGGTGGGCTGAAAGACCCCGGGGAACACTGAAAAGCGGAAAAAGGGCCGAAGAGCCTTTCCTTCAGAATTCGATCGCGCTATGTTTCTATCGATTTGTCCCGTAAGCTGCGGTAAAAGGCGGTTTATTCCTGCATGGATTCGAATTCAGTCTTCAACTGGTTTAAAGAGTCCATTTTGTGAATCAGCAGGTCCGTCTGGTTGAGATCAATGTCAAGGAGGGCGGCTTCATCCAGGTAGCCCAAGGCTGTTTCGATGTCCGCAATGGTGCCCCTGCTTGCAGCGACATCGGCCTTGAACAAAAGGATCGTGAAATCGATTCCGGCCAGTCGTCGGTCAATGGCCTTTCGTTGATCGACAGTGAATGAATAGGATTGGGCCTGGCGCAGATAGGCTTTAATTTCTTCCAGATCGGTGGCGCCCGGTTGATTCAGAAGATCATCCGCTTTCCGTGAATAATACTCAAAAGCAAAGGGCGCGATTTCTTTTTTGGAATAAAACTCCCGGATCGGGTCCTCCGGTTGAAGCTCCGGCAGTTGAACAAGAAGTTCCTTGCTCATCGGTGAAAATTTGCCTTTCCAGATTTCCATGCCTCCATCCGTTGGTTTGATATAGTATTTATTCATATTTGAAATACTGGCTCCGATAATCAACAGAAAAACAACGGCAAAGCCGACTGCAAGATATTTCAGTGTCTTTTCCATGGAATCAGATCCTTTCGCATCAAAGGAGGGTGCATCCGGTAACGGTATATTATAACATGAAACCTTTTCATTTTCGGAGGGTTTATGCTCTGTTTTCGTTCCGGAGATCTTTTTTTCGGGTCTTGCTTTTTTTTCTGCAGCCTTTGAAGGTTTTTTGCCCGCCTCCCCGGAGTCGGGAGCGCCCGCAGACATCGTTTTATCCGGCTCGTTTTCCGGGATGTGTCCGGTTGTAGTTTTTTTTCCAATATCGTGAAAAGCCTTTGAAGGCTTTTGCTGCGGATCAATCAACGTTTCCGGACGGGAAATAGGCCCCTCTTTCTGAACGGAAGGTTCTGCTTCGGTCGGTCGTTTTTTTCGGGATATTTCAGATTTTGGACTTCGGGAGGCGGCCGTCTTTTTAACGGTTTTTGTCCCTATGGTTTTTGTCGTTGTTTGATCCTCTTTTTTTTTGGTTCCATCTTTCTTTTTTGAAGTGGATTTTATTAAACTTCTTTTTCCCATGGGAACCCCTTTGAAATTTACAGCGAGCGTATTCTTCGCCCCGCCTGGTGGGACCGCAGGAAGCTTCAAGCATTGAAACTTCAATCCGCCGGCCGATCATCTGAAGTTGCAAAACCTGTCGAAAAACCTGATTACGATATATAAAACCATGCCGATTTTGTAAACATTTTTTTACCGATGCTTTTTCCGTGACGGACGGATGCATGAAGCAAAAGGTCCGGTTTGCGAACTTGACACGTAGTCGGCTTTCCGTCATACTCAATGCGCGTGTCTTGCAGTCATTGAAAAATAAAAAGAGCATGATACAGGATCGATGATCGTTTGGAGTTTCGCGGAATCCAGGCGAAACCGGCCGGAAGAGATTATGGGAAGAGCCATTTCCGAATACCGTTTCAAACGTTTAACGAGGGCTTACGATGGTATTGCCTCACGGAAAAAGCAACAAAACCCCGAGTCAATTTCTGAATCCGCAAAATATTTCCAGACGCCGATTTTTTAAAAAGGCTTATCACTCAGGCGTGATCTTGGCCGGGGCGGGCATCGCATTTTCCATGCCATGGTGGTTTGGAAATGAGGTGTGCAATGCTTCCTCCGTTTCTCCTGTTTCCGGTGCGGAGAACGATCCGATTTCAAACGCGCCCGTAGCGCGCTACTGGGTATCCGGCAATTCTTCCGGCGTCAATTGCCTGTTATGCCATGACAACATCGACAGTTTAAAAGGCAGGAAACCCGATCATAACGACGGTATCATCATGTGCCGGCTCTGTGCCAAGGAGTGCACTCTGAAAGAAGGAGAGCGGGGCAGTTGCCGAGCGAGAATAAATGACAAGGGTACATTGAGAAGTCTGGTTTACGGCCGTCCCGTCGCAATGCATATCGATCCTATCGAAAAAAAACCATTTTATCATTTTCTCCCGGGAACCGCTGCTTTATCGATCGGGACTGCGGGTTGCCCGCTCCAATGCAGGTTTTGTCAGAATTGGGAATTATCCCAAGCCCGTCCCGAAGATTTTTCGATTCCATTCACTGCTCCGGCTGTCATTGCGCGACGATGCAAAAGCCGAAGCGTACCCGTGATTGCATTTACTTACAATGAGCCGACCGTTTTCATCGAATATTTGACCGACATTGCCCGAATTGCCAAGGAAGATAACATCCGGAGCGTTCTCATTAGTTGCGGGCTCATGAAAAAAGAACCGCTGGATGAAATGTGTTCCGTCCTGGATGCAATTAAGATCGATTTGAAGGGCTTTAGTCGTGATTTTTATCGACGAGTCTGCAGCGCCGAATTGGAGCCGGTTTTACGAAGCATCAAACAGGTGTTCAACAGCGGGATTCATCTTGAAATCGTCAACCTGGTGGTTCCGACCCTCAACGATTCCACGCGAATGTTAACCGAACTGGTTAAATGGGTCGCCGGGGAAATCGGTCCGGATGTTCCCCTGCATTTTACACGGTTTCATCCGGATTATCAGATGTTAAACCTTGCACCAACACCTGTTTCAACCTTGGAAAAAGCATACGACCTGGCTATGACCGAGGGAATTCGTTATCCATATGTCGGAAATGTTCCCGGGCACCGGGGAAATCATACCTATTGCCCTGCCTGCGGAAAACCGGTCATTTTGCGAAGTGCATTTTTTGTTACGGAACATCATTTAAAAAACGGACGCTGCAAGTACTGCAATGAACCGGTTGCAGGCGTATGGTCGTAATTTTCATCGGATCGCTTTTTTTGCAGCATACCCCGTAAGCGCTGAACAGGAAGCATCATCCATGGATAAGATTTTTTTTTACCTTATGCTTTCAATCGTTTCATGTTTGGCCTGCGGGTTACCGGCCGAAGCCCGATCCGGATATCAGGCCATCGTCCGTGCACCGGTTGCGGCGGGTCGATTCTATCCCGCCGAGCCGGATAAACTTTTGAAGGCGATTCATTATTATCTCGATGACGCGGTTCCATCCAGTGGAAAGCGTCCCGTCGCAATCGTATCCCCTCATGCCGGTTACATTTTCTCCGGGCAGATCAGCGCAGATGCATTTAAACAAGCTGCCGGTTATGATTATGATGTGGTGGTTATACTCGGTACCAACCATCGTGTCGCCGGTTTCAACGGCGTATCCGTTTTTCCGAAAGGAGGCTACCGGACTCCCCTCGGAATCGTAACGATCGACGAAGATATTTCAGCCCGGCTGATCAACAGCGAAAAAGAGTTTACATTTCTGGAATCCGTTCATCGACAGGAGCATTCCATCGAGGTTCAGATTCCATTCATTCAAACCCTTTTCCCGGGGGTTAAGATTGTCGCGGCCATCGTAGGTTCCACGGATCCGGATCTTTGCCTCCGGTTCGGCAGGGCGATCGCAAAAGCACTGCAAGACCGGCGAGGTTTAATCGTGACAAGTTCGGATCTGTCTCATTATCCAGCCTATGAAGATGCGGTTGTGATCGATTCGATGATTCTGAAGGCGATGATCACGCTGGATCTTCAGGCGGTCCGCCTTGCCATTGAAAAACAGATGAGAAACGGTTTTTCCCAGCTTGCAACCTGTGCCTGCGGCGAGGCACCGATACTCGCGGGTATTGCGGCTGCAAAAAACCTTGCCGCAACCTGCGGAAGGGTTATCAGCTATGCCAATTCCGGTGATGTAACGGTCGGGAACCGGGATCGTGTCGTTGGATACGGCGCGGTCGCATTTTTCACCGAAGATCCTGAGGGTCATGTGAAATCGATGAAATGCGTCTCAAATCCATCCGGCGGAGAGTCTCTAACCCCCGGCGGAAAAACCGTATTGCTGTCTTTCGCAAGAAAGACCCTCGGACAGTTTCTGACTTCGGAAACCGTCCCGCTGGCCAGAGGTTTCGATCCTCTTCTGGAAAATCGAAGGGGGGTATTCGTTACGCTTCGACAGAACGGCCGATTGAGGGGATGCGTCGGGCATATGGCGGAAGACCTGCCGCTCTGTCAGGCGGTCGGAGCCATGGCATTGCAGGCTGCATTTAACGACCGGCGGTTCAGGCCCGTTACGCTGCGGGAATTGCCTGGCATCGAGATAGAGATATCCGCCTTGACGCCCTGTCGATCCATAGAAAGCATCAAAGAAATTCAAGTCGGTCGTGACGGTGTATTACTTGAAAAAAACGGTCTTTCCGCCGTGTTTCTTCCCCATGTGGCCACGGAACAGGGATGGGACCGGGACCAGATGCTGGAACATTTATGTCTGAAAGCCGGATTACCGCCGGGAAGCTGGAAGGATCGGACGCGGTTTGCAACCTTCCAGGCGGATGTATTCAGGGAGTCCGGTGACTGATTTTTGAAAGGGTGCCGAATGGTTGCCTTGTTTCGTACGTTTATCCGAACCCCGGGGTATAAAACATCCGCCTGAAGCAGGTCGAGTAAAATGTGTTTCCGGTTGTAGCATGAGGGGTGCTCGCGCGGATGTCGACCCGGAATCGATTCCCATGGACGGATCGTTCCTGTTTTTGCTACGAGGGGATCTCTCCTCAAACAATAAGTTTGTTTCAACCATGAAATTGCCCCTGATCATCATCGGCCTCCTTTCCATTCTCAGCCAGGTCGTTATTCTACGTGAGTTGACCGTCGCATTTTACGGGGTTGAGCTGATCTATATCCTTGCAATCGGAATCTGGCTGTTCTGGACCGCTATCGGAGCTCTCATCGGCCGAAGGAGGTACACTCCATCGGCTTCCGCTGTCAGATTTTTATTCATTTTATTCGGCTTTCTATTGCCGGTCGATATTGTATTCGTAAGGGGCGTCCGATTATTGTTCGGCGGAATTCCCGGTGTGTATCTACCTTTCGGGCGGCAGTTGATCGCCATTGTTTTCGTCCTCCTGCCGATCGGTATATTTCTGGGTCTGCTGTTCCAGTGGGCGGCCAAACTGTATATCGAGGAAAATAAAACCCTCGCGGTTGCTTATGCATTGGAGAGTATCGGTGGGCTGATCGGTGGCCTGGCTGCCACCCTGCTTCTGAAATTCGGGATGCAGAATTTTTCGATCGCCCTGATATGCAGTCTTCTTTCGATTGGAATATGGCTGCTGCCCGCATATAACAAAAAAACTCAAATGCCCTATGTCGGGATTTTCGCCTTTGTAACCTTTTCTTTTGTTTTTTTGATCTCACCGGACATTGATTATCGGATGACCCGCTGGAATCACCCGGATCTTATCGAAACCCGTGATTCACCCTACAGTCGGGTTACCATCGCAGGACGGGCCGGGCAGCTGGTCATTTTCGAAAACGATGTGCTCGGGTTCGAGACGGAAGGGGTTACCGCAGAAGAATTGGTTCATTTATCCGCGCTCCACCATGACAATCCGGAACAGGTATTGATATTGGGTGGTGGGATCGAAGGCGCCGTCGAGGAGGTTTTAAAGCATTCGCCTCGGGAAATTGATTGTGTAGAGCTTAATCCTGTTTTGTTTGATCTGGCAAGAAGACATTTGCCGGAAAACTTTCAGGAATCATTCTCCTCTGATGGGGTCCACCTTTACCATGACGATCCGCGAAAATTTCTTAAAAATGCGAGTTCGTATGATCTGATTCTGGTGGGAATGCCGGATCCTGCTTCCGGTCAATCCAACCGTTTTTATACCCGAGAATTTTTTCATCAGTGCGCCGAAAAGCTGAGGACCGACGGTATTCTGGCCTTTCGGTTGCAGGCATCGGAAAATATCTGGACGAAATTTTTAAGTTACCGGAACGCCGGGATTTATCAAGCTTTGAAAACGGCATTTCAGAACGTTCTGGTTCTGCCGGGGGTTAAAAATACCGTTATTGCCTCCAATGGCTTTCTCAGTCGGGATTCGGACCGATTGACCGCAAGGTTTAACGAGAGAAAAATAGATGCGCGATTTGTTTCACCCGCATATATAAATTATTTATTTACCAATGACCGATTTTTTGAAATCGAAAACCATCTTTCCACCACCCGTGTTGAACCCAATACGGACGTACACCCGATTTGCTACCGGTTTTCCAGTATGATCTGGTTGTCAAAGTTCATTCCGGAAATGATCCACCATGATATCGCTTGGTTCGGCTATCCGAGCGGAATCCGGATTCTTTCATGGATGTTTCTGATTCTGATTCTCTGTTTATTGTTCTTGTTGGTTCGTTACTCTCGAAGGCTTCGGGGGATGTTGCTGGTTGCGGTGGCCGGATTCATCGGGATCATTCTGGAAACCATGCTGATTCTGTATTATCAGGCTAAAAACGGGGTGCTGTTTCAAAACATCGGGATCCTGCTGATGGCATTCATGTCCGGCCTGGCTGTCGGATCGATTGCAATTCAAAAAGTAGCCCTGAATCAAATATTAAAATATGGAGCAATCAAACCGAGTCTGGGTCTGAACTTACTGGTCGGTTCCGGCCTCCTTGGCCTGGTTTTTTGGATTTTATTGAAAGCGGAGGCCTCTTTGGGCATTTTCACTATTGCGTTTTTACTGTTTCTCGGCGGATTTCTGGTTTCCGGTTTATTCGCCTTTGCCAGCCTGGCGGAGATTGAAGACCAAAAAATCGTTGTATCTCCCCTTTACGCGGCCGATTTATTCGGCGGATGTGCCGGTTCGTTATCGGGAAGCCTGATTCTCATTCCGTTTTTTGGAATGGGGCAATCCTCGATATTGGCCGCGGTTCTCGCGTTGGCGGCCTTATTGCTGGTTTAGCCGTTTTCACTCCTTCGTATCGGCCTGTGGTAAGAAAGGCACGCAAAAGCACGGGAATCGAACCGCTTTTTTACCGTCATTGGTCGTGGGAGACGGGTTCAAAAGTAATGATCACTCCTTCGCGGGGAGAGAGAATTTTCCGCACGATTCGAAGAGTTGGAAAAAATTCGGATTTTTATGGAAGTCGCTGATAAAACCGGACATACACTTGAAGAACGATCATTTATCTGTAAAACGATAACTTTTTACATTTATATTAATTCGGATCGTCCCGGTTTGTTAAACCCTAATTTCCGTAACGATGACATCGCTTGAACTGATCGCACATCGGGGGGCTTCCTATGATGCTCCCGAAAATACGCTTGCCGCTTTCAACTTGGCGTGGAAGCAAGGTGCCGACGCCGTCGAGGGAGACTTTCATCTCACGAGAGATAATAAAATCGTTTGTATCCATGACGACACAACCCGAAGAACCGCAGGCGCTGATATTGCAATTCAAGAATCCACTTTCGACGGGTTACGGGGACTCGACGTGGGGTCATGGAAAGGGCCGCAGTGGTCGGCGGAAAGAATCCCTTCCATAGAAGAAGTCATTGCCACGATTCCTCCCGAGAGGAAGATATTTATCGAAATCAAATGCGGACCGCCCATGATTTCGCCCCTTCGGTTAACATTGCAAAAATCCAAGTTCCAATCGAAACAGATCACAATCATCTCTTCAAACGAGGCGGTGATTGCCGAAACAAAAAAGCGACTTCCGGGGATAAAGGCGTTTTGGATAACCACCTATCGCAAAGACTGGAAAAACGGCAAATGGAGCCCTTCGCTGGAACAGATCCTCGATAAACTGAAGAAAATCAGGGCGGACGGACTCTCCAGCCTTGCTCACGGCATTATTGATCGGGCGTTTGTTGAAGCATTGCATGGGGTTCGCATGGAACTGAACGTGTGGACGGTCGATCATCCGATAACCGCATTGCGTTTCAAAGATCTGGGGGTAGACTCCCTTACGACCAATCGCCCTGAGTGGCTGAGGAATAAACTCCATGCGCTGTCCGAAAACCGTTGAGGACCCAGCCGACAGGCTGGTTCCTCAACGGGTCCGCCCGGCCAAAAAAGTTGCGCTCTTATTTTCAGGACCGGGAAGGTTTTTTTAAATTTTCTTAATTTCGTTACCCGGTTCGCTCGACACTTTTAGAGGCCGATGAGACGATCTGCTGAACAGACGCTGATTTTATTGACAGGCGCCGGTCTTTTTTATATTCATGAACTTGGTCGTGCAGGCGGATATAAGTACTTTAAATCACATGTTGATGCATCAACGCCGGCCTGGAAGGGGATATAATGAGCGTTGAAAGCGTGAAGGCTTATTTCGAGGAAAACGGACTGAATTATGAAATTCGTGAGATGGATCAAGGTACGGAAACCGTAGAGGCGGCCGCACGGGCACTGGGGGTTGAGCCGGCGCGGATCGCAAAGACACTGGCCCTGAAAATCAAATCTCGATACATTCTGGTGGTCACCAAAGGGGATGCCAGAATCGATAATCGAAAGTTCAAGCTGCGGTTCCAAGTGAAAGCCAGGATGATGACGTCCGACGAGGTGCTGGAAACCACCGGTCATCCGGTGGGCGGTGTCTGCCCGTTTGGCCTGAAGAAAAGAATGGACATCTATCTGGATGAAAGCCTAAAACCGTTTGATAGGGTTTATCCCGCAGCCGGTTCCGGGAATTCATGCATTGAAATTTCGCCGGAAGCGCTTTGCCGGGTCACCGGTGCGGATTGGGTAGATGTGTGCAGATCGTATCGCTGGCAGGCAGATGATAACCAATAAGAAAATCAAGGATTTTATTCATGACCGGATCCGGGTACGGAAGATGATTTGCACCGCATCCACCAGTTCGCCTGTTTGTGATTTGCCGCAATGTGCGCAATATGCCGATTATTACTCTTTATTTTTCAAGCAAAGAGAAAGTTTGATTCCCAGGATATCGGATGATTATCATTGCTGATACCCATTTAAGTCCAACAAAAGGCAACATTCCCGAGTTTTTTCAAATGCTGGACACATTTAAAAAAAACAACGAGGATCTGGTGTTTTTAGGTGATATTTTCGATCTGTGGATTGCGCTACCCCGTTACGAAAGCGATTTTCATCGAAAATTCCTCGCCTGGTGCCGGGAGCAAAGGAATCACCGGATAATCGGTTTCATCGAGGGGAATCACGAGTTCTTTGTGGCAGAGGAAAGAAAAAAGTCTTTTTCATGGTGCTCTAATGCTTCGGAGTGGCGGGACGAAAACGGAAACCTTTTTGCCCATGGTGACCGGATCAACCGTAAAGACAGGAATTATCTTTTTTTCAGAAAGTTAAGTAAAAACAAAATTACCAAAATCCTCATTCGGCATCTACCTTTCGGCCCTTCCTTGGCCGAATCACTCAAGCTCGGTCTAAAAAAAACGAATCAAAAATTTCGCGGAAACCTAC
This sequence comes from Desulfobacterales bacterium, assembly GCA_018432925.1. Taxonomy (GTDB): domain Bacteria; phylum Desulfobacterota; class Desulfobacteria; order Desulfobacterales; family JAHDSC01; genus JAHDSC01. The sequence continues at coordinate 85,146 of JAHDSC010000035.1, forward strand.
CCGAGGATGAAATCGCGAAATTTGCGGAAGCCCGGTTTGCCGGTGATGTCAAAACCATTTTCGTGGGACATTTCCACTGGAAATACCATTACCGCAATGTGCAAAACAAAGCGCTTTACATCGTGCCCGACTGGTATTGCACGGGGCAGGTCACTTTGTATGAAAAAAAAACCGGCCGGGTCGGTATTTATAGGTGGAAGGAATTAAGTCGTTTATTATCCGGTGAGTCTGCCGAATAGAATCAGGACAAGCTTAAAAATGCGTTCCAAGATTTCATTGCAGGAAAGAATCAAAGCAGGATGCGTTTTTGTCGGTATTTTTTTAAAAATCGACCGATGTTAATGCCAATCAGCAAGATCAGGGTGATGCCATGAAAAATTTTATCTTTCACAATCCTACCCGAATCGTCTTCGGGGAGGGAACGATTTCTAAAATAGGAAAAAATGCGAAAGCCTTCGGGGGAAAAGCCTTGATGGTCTATGGTCGATCCAGTATAAAGCGCAGCGGGCTGTATAGCCGGGTAATCGATTTGCTGCGGGAAGAAGCCATTGAAATTGTAGAGTTTGCAGGTGTGAAGTCGAACCCATCGCTTTCCCATCTTCGAGAAGGGATCGAACTGGCGAAGCGTCAAAGAATCGATTTTCTCTTGGCTGTCGGCGGCGGCAGCGTAATTGACGAAACAAAGGCGATTGCTGCGGGCGCGATGACCAATGGCGATGTCTGGGATTTTTTTACGGGTAAGGCGACCATCCAGGCGGCGCTGCCTGTTTTGACGATTCTTACGCTTCCGGCATCGGGTTCCGAAATGAATGGCAGCATGGTCATTACGAATGAAGACACCCGTCAGAAATATGGTTTTTCTTCTCCGTATCTGTATCCTCGAATCTCCGTTCTGGATCCTGCCGTCACCTGCACCATTCCCTTAACCTATACGGCTTATGGGGCGGTGGATGCGATGTCCCATCTGCTGGAGGGATATTTTACCCATAAAGATACATGGGCCCCAATCCAGGATCGATATGTGGAAGGACTGGTGAAAACAATTATGGAGAGTACGGAAAGGATTTTCGCGGATCCGGAGGATTACCAGGGACGCGCTACCATGATGTGGGCGGCCACGTTGGCATGGAACGGCCTGGCGCTGGCCGGAGTCGGTAAGGCCGGCTTGCCCAATCACATGCTGGAACATCCTCTGAGCGGAATTTATGACATTCCTCACGGTGCAGGACTTTCGGTTGTAATTCCGGGATGGATGAAATATGTTTCCGGAAAAGACTGCAGAAAGATTGCACGTTTTGCTGAAAACGTCCTTGGGCTCAAGAGAGACAGTAAAAAATCAACAGCGGAAAAAGGGATAACCGCCCTTAAGCGATGGTTCGAAAAAATCGGCAGTCCGACTTCTTTCTCAGCTGCAAATATTCCGGCATCCGATCTTGACGAGATTGTTGAAAATGCCGCTGCACTGGCCGAATTGTGGGGTCTCAATGACTACCCGAAAGAAGTAATCGCAGAGATATACAAAATGTGTCTGTAATCTGTGACCGCCGCCCATTCTGTAAAACAGCCGGATGCTTTTTCTTTAAATGATGCAGCCGCTTTACCCTGTCCTGAATGAGGAAAAACAGGCCGGAAGATTTTATGGGGGAGAAAATGAAAGCAGGAAGAAAATTTGAAGTGGAAATATGCCCCGGGTGCTGGGAAGAAATCGATCCAGAAAATCTTTACGACTCCGATCAAAGAACTTTAGCCAGTTACGGAGATATCGATCCGGAAAAGCTCGATGGGACGCTGTGGTGGCTCAGCGATTTTACCCAGGCACCACGGCCGGTGAGGATGAAAAGCGATGGGTGACAAAAAAAATCTCCAAGAATACTGTGTCATTCTAACCACCTGCGGGAAAAAAGAAGAGGCGGAAAGGCTGGCGCGCTCATTAATTGGAAATCATCTCGCAGCTTGCGTCCAGGTTGCCGGCGTAACCAGTTTTTATGAATGGGAAAAGAAAATAACGAAAGGTGAAGAGCTACTTTTGTTAATCAAGGCGAAAGCTTCACGTTATGACCGGATCGAAGAATTTATTCGTGAAAATCACAGCTACGAGATCCCGGAAATCATCGCCTTGCCGATAGGCGGCGGCCTGAAGAATTACTTCAAATGGATGGATGATGTGAGTTCGTGATGAGGCTGGAAGCGTTCGATGGCGGAATGCGGATTTTTTAATACCCGGTGCGGAAAATGTCGTGGAAGGCCCGGGAGGATCGGTACATGGAAAATTACATGGTTAGAGCCCTGGCCCGGAAGGGAAGCATACGTGCACTGGCTTGCGATACGACCGGTCTTGTTAATGATGCCTGCCGCTTACACGGTACTTTCCCGACCGCTTCCGCTGCGCTGGGACGAGCCTTGACCGGAGGTGTATTGATGGGGGCCCTGTTGAAAACCCGTCAGCGGGTAGGACTTAAATTTGAAGGGAACGGGCCCCTTAAAAAAATTGTCGTGGAAGCGGAAAGCAACGGCACGGTGCGGGGTTTTGTCGGAGAACCTCAAGTCGATCTGCCGCTAAAAGGGGATAAACTTGATGTGGCGGGGGCGCTCGGCCGGGCGGGATTTCTTACAGTGATCAAGGATTTGGGATTGAAAGAGGCTTACAAGGGAATGGTCCGGCTTTACACGAGCGAAATTGCCGAAGACTTGGCGTTTTACCTGACCGAATCCGAACAGATTCCTTCCGCAGTCGGACTGGGCGTGTATGTTGAACCGGATGGGGCGGTATCGGCCGCCGGCGGTTTTCTGGTCCAGTCTTTTCCCCCCGCCGATGAAGAGATTATAGACGAACTGATTGCGCGGATCGAAAAAATGCCATCCATAACCGAACTGCTTCGAAGCGGCAAAGATCCGGAACAAGTGCTGGAGATGATTTTCGGTAAAATTCCGTTTGATATCCTGGAAAGACAGGTGCCTGTCTTTCGCTGCTCCTGCAGCCGGGAAAGAATCGAACGGGTTCTTATCTCTTTAGGGCGTGAAGAAATCACCGCTCTTGCCGCGGAGCAGGGAAGTGCAGACGTGACCTGTGAGTTTTGTCGAAAGATTTATCATTTCGATCGGGAGGAACTGGAGCAGATGATCGCACCGATTCGGTAAGTATACCGACAGCTTTTTTACGACAACCTTTTCAGACAGGTTAAATGGCGGCCGAGTCTTTAACGGGGCTGAAGTTCAGATGGAAGCCGGTTTTTAAACATCGTCCGCGTTCAACCCAAGGGGCCCATAAAAAAACGGCTGCTTTTTGAAGGAAATAGTGAAATGAAAGTGGAAGCCAGCCCCATCCTTGCTGATGCAATGAAAGAATACTATGATAACTACGAACTGGAAAGGCTTTGCAGCCGATTCGACGTAGAAATCGATTATGAAGAGATGTATCCAGACCACCTGAAGCTGGCCAGAAAACTGATCGACGAGATTGAAGATGCACGTCATCGACGTTTACTGGAAGATCTTTTGCCTGAATTGCTGAAAAGATGCCTTGAACGAATTTCCAATACCACCTGGGAAAACAATGTGTATCATGAACATATGTTGCCTCAACTCCGCGTTTTACAGATTTTGATAGGTCACAGATAGCATTCGTAAAGAGACGGATATTTCCAATGATCGCTGAATCCGATTTTTTCCTCCATAGGCGGGATGCGAGAGGTGTAAATATCTGTTCCCGGGTTGAACCCCGCCGAAACGGGAACAACTTCATGGGCCCTTGAACCGCAACTGCAAGCGTTAACCCCGCGGTTTGCTCCCGGGAATCTTTAATAACCGTTATCCCGCCCTGTATCTTTTTTCTTTTTTTTGATTTTAACCCGTACATGATGATAACATTTTAATATCGCCTCCGATATGAGGGTACAAAGCAGAAAGCTCCAGGCATGAGGCGCGCGGTTCTCCCAAAATGAGACGCAAGCTTGCCGCTGAGCGGTGCGGCTTTGTTTCATACGAATCCCTTCTATTATTTTTAAGCATCGACGACGGCGGGATATCATTGATCCATCGGAAAAGCCCGGTGTTCATTTTACAATCGTGAATGGATACCGAGATGGATGCTTTTGATTTAACCGGCCATGGAATTCAGCGCAGTGCGGGATTTCGATGCTTTAGCAGGGTGTTGAAAAACTGCGCCTGAGGCCGCCATTCAGCGTTGCGGGGCTCTCGCCAATGCTCACATATGCTTGAATATGCTGCGCTTGTCGTATCGCCGCGCGCCTAGCCTGACGGCCTGATCCTTGTTTTTCAACACCCTGTTAGGAAGCCGCCGAATGCGGGTTGAAACCGGCGCATCCTTAAATAAAATCGGAGGAGGTGTCTTGTGATGAACAATGAAGATAAACACGTCCTGGAATTGGCGGAGAAAGGTTGCAGGGCCTATGAATATTATGACCCGGTGAGCCTTCTGGAAATGGCAAACGCATGCCGGAAAGCGGGTATCAACCCCGAATACATGTTAATTCTTGCAAATGAATGCTGTGGAACCTATGAATTTTATAATCCGGAACGTCTCTTGAGAAAAGCGATGGAATGTCAGGATGTCGGATACGATCCGGTAGCGGTTTTAGAAAAGGCCGTTCGAAACAAAGAAACGGATTGCGAACCGGTTCGGATTTTAAGTGAAATCATTGAAAGGGAGAGATAGCAACTATCATTGGTCATCGTCCGCTCGGTGTCCAGTCAGGCCGAACCCTATGAAAAAAGTCCTTGTTGATTCGTCTTCTGCAATACTTTTATTTAAAGCCGATTTGTTTGATGATCTGCTGGATAAATATAGAATTATAATGGCCGATTCTGTTTATCATGAATTGACCCGACAAGACCATGCCGGGTCATACGCATTCAAAAATTTTTATCGAAACCAATCTTTTATGGTTGCCTTACCGAGTGAAGCAGAGGGATTCCACAAGGATGGATTGCTGCAAAAAGCTTCGCTGGACAGGGGAGAGAAAGACACTATTCTGCAATATTTTGTAGGATCCGGGGAATTCATTATCATTGATGATGGAAAGGGGGCATCTTATTGCAGAGATAACGGAATTCCATATATCAATGCCCTTCTGTTTCCCCGGATATTATTCCTGTGCAGCTGGATTTCCGAAACAGAGTATCGTGATAAGGCGGATCAAATCATCGATGCAGGAAGATATTCTCAGAGAATTATTAAGCATGCATTCCATTGTTCGAAGAAAGAACTCGAGTTTTTTCTTCCATGAAAGGCGGAAAAACCGGGTCCTATCGTTTCATTTTCGTTCGGGGACGAACTCCATATCTTTTGCTCTCCGTATCCACCCGAATATCGGATGAATCAATCGGAACCCATATTGCCGCCCCGTACGGACACCGGTCGAGGTTCTATTTTATTTGAACCGGCTCTCCCACATAGGGAACGAAGGCTGAAAAACCTTCGCTGTTCAGCCGGTCCGCAAAACTTATGGATTCTTTTTCTTCTCCGTGAACAATTGCGATCTTTTTTAACCGAAGGTTGGAATGCTTTAAAAAATGGAGCATTTCTCCCTGGTCGGCATGCGCGCTGAATCCTCGAAGCCTTACGACATGAGCTTTCAACGGATAGACTTTATTAAGAAATTTCACCATGGGCGGGGGCCCGACTCTGCCGGATTTTTCATATTCCCAGCCCATATCCTGGATTCGTCGGCCCAGCGTATTTTCCGCCATGAATCCGACGATCAGAATCGTGTTTTTTGGATTATGGATTTTATACCGCAAGTGATGAAGAATTCGACCGGCTTCGCACATTCCCGATGAGGCGATTACAATGTGTGATTTTTCTTCCCGCATCAGCGCCATTGATTCTTCAACCGAACTTGTAAATTTCAGGTGGCTGAAAGCAAATGGGTTCTTGCCGTTTTCGAGGAAAGTTTCATGGGTCTGCCGATCATAGACCTCCAAATGCTCTCCGAAAACCCGCGTCAGGTTCGTGGCCAGAGGGCTGTCCACGTAAACCGGCAGGCGCGGCACCTCATGCGCATCATAGAGCTCGTGAAGGATATAGACGATTTCCTGCGTGCGGCCGAATGCAAATGCCGGTATGACAAGGCTTCCCCCCCGCTCCACCGTGTCGATGATTATTTTTTTGAGGCGTTTTTTTAAATCCTCAATCGGCCCGTGATGGCGTGTCCCATAGGTGCTTTCCATAATCAGTAAATCCAAATTTCTGTCTTTTTCCTCAAACAGGGTGGTCGGATCTTCGATAATCGGCTGGTTGAAGCGGCCAATATCGCCGGTATAGCCGATGTGGTAGGAGTGACCGTTTTCAACGGCATGAATGACGCACATCGCAGAACCCAGAATATGTCCTGCATCGTAAAAAGTGCAGGTCATATTCTGTCCGACGGTGATGGTTTCCTTGTAAGGGTACCCGTCGAAGCAGTTCAGTGATTTTTGCGCTTCTTCAATGGTATAAAGGGGTTCGATGTATTCCAGCCGGTATTTTTGTATCTCGGCATTAATGACATCCGTGTTAAGTGAATGGCGATCCTTTTTCAACATTTTTTTTATGACATTCATTTTTCGCTTTGAAATATCTTTCACATTACCGGAGGTTTTCATGCCATACAGATGGGTTCTTAATGTTTTATAATTGAGATACTGAGCGTCTGACTCCTGGATGTGAGCACTGTCGAGAAGGAGAAATTCGCAGGCATCCATGGTTGCACGCGTACAGATCACGCGTCCCTTGAAGTTGTTTTTTACAACAAGAGGAATCCTTCCGGAATGGTCGATATGGCCGTGCGTCAGCACGATATTGGTGAGAATTTTCGGGTCGAATGGGAGTGTCCGGTTCTTGCGGTCGCTTTCTTTCCTTCGTCCCTGAAACATTCCGCAATCCAGAAGTATTCGATCGGTTTCTGAAGCCAACAGGTGCATGGAACCTGTAACTTCCCGTACCCCTCCGTAAAATGTGATGTTCATGATTTTGCTCCCTTTTGATACCGATGACGTTTGCGTTTTTTCTCGGAAGTGGTTTCCAAACCTGCCCAAAAGCCAAATCCCTGAGCCGTTTGGGGCAATCCTCAGTCAATTTTTTTATGGAATCGAACGTATCGCTCCGTCTTTATCTGAAAGCCGATTCAATGTTTTAAAACACTTCCGAAAATGTCCTCATTCATGAAAAGATCATTTTTGACATAACGGGCAATCATCTGTTGGAAGCGTTCCGCATCGATTCAGCCGAAGCCGGACAAGAGCCGGTGCACCTGTTTAACGGTTCGAAAAAAGCCGTTCCAGCCCTGAAATAAAGATGGTATGCACGGCTCAACACTCTATTGACAAAAAGAAGTCCACCTGTCAATAGACTACCCATAATTTCAAAATGTTGCCCTTCCTTATTTGGTTTTTTGGCGAAAACAGGCAGAAGCGGATCGTTGTGACAGATGAACATTTTTTTTTATGAAGCATTTGATGAAGAAACCCGTGCTCTGAAAAAGTACCTGCCCGACCGACTGAAGGTTGGTTTTACGCCCAAAACAATACAGGAGTATTCGCGCGTGGAACCGCCGGCCCGCTTTATCAGCATCCGCACCCAATCCCTGTTGCCGGGTGGATGGTCCAAAAAACTGGCGGCAATTCTGAGCCGCAGCACCGGCTATAATCATCTGCACCGGTATGTAACAGAATTCGCTTGCCGGATCCCCTGCGGGTATCTGCCGCTGTATTGTCACCGGGCGGTGGCAGAACAAGCGATTTTATTAACCATGGCCCTGCTGAGGAATCTTCCGAAACAGGTCGCTCATTTTTATGAATTCAACAGGGATGGTATAACCGGTTATGAGTGTGAACACAGAACCATCGCCGTGGTCGGGGTCGGCAATATCGGATACGAGGCGGTTCGAATCGCAAGAGGGCTGGGAATGCGTGTACTTGGGGTGGATATCGTCGAAAAACACTCCGACGTAACGTATGTAACGATTGATTACGTCCTATCCGTTGCCGATGTAATCGTTTCGGCGATGAATCTGACGTACGACAACGCGGGCTATTTTAATTATGACCGGTTAAAGAAAGCCAGAAAAGGTTTGATCTTCGTTAACGTGTCGCGAGGAGAAATATCACCTTCCCTGCATCTGCTCCAGTTAATGAGGGAAAATCACTTAGGGGGGGTCGGGCTGGATGTTTACTGTAATGAGAGCGAACTGGCGGTCAATCTTCGTAATGCAAGCATCTCAAATGATGAAGAGGTGAAAGCGACGCTTGAACTGTCACGGTATTCGAATGTAATTTTAACCCCTCACAACGCCTTTAACACACAAGAAGCGGTTGACCGAAAAGCTTGCCAAAGTGTTCAACGCTCGGGTTCAGCCGCGTTGCGGAGCGCAGCGGAGCAACGTCGGCTGCAACCCGTTGTTAGACGTTCACCTTCGTCATCATGCCTCGTATTTCTAACCTAAACGGCTTGAAATCAAGATTGCCAACATCAATTCCCCTTCTCCTCGCGGTGCACCTTGTCGTGGCATACGTTGCAGAGTGTCTTCAAATTCCCTTCAACGTTCTCTCCACCCTTTGCATGATGCTTGATGTGGTGCAACTCCAAGTGCCGAGGATCGGATGGATTCCATTCGTCATGAGTCCATCCGCACGCCTTGCACTTATACCCGTCACGTCGCAGCACCTCTCGACGAACATCATCCGGAATGCTGCGGTCATGTTCGGGGCTTTGCCGGTCTGCCTGCAAGACATAGATCCCGATACCCAAATCCGGGCGTCCGGTGGTCTTCGTCGCAATTGGCCAACCATGCTCCGTCCGCAGCTCGCGCACGCGTCGTGCCCACTCCGTCTTGTCTCCGGCTACGTAGCGTAATTCCTCGTTCGTCACACCACGCCCAACGTTTTCCCTAAGGAATTTTAGTATCTTGCCGCGCACCGATCCACGCTCCTTGCGGATCGTGTTGGCGACGTGCCAGCGATGCGCAGCGTCGCGATCTTCCACTGCACTCAAAAGAACGTACTCATTCGGCCTCATGGCCTTTAGTTCATCCGGCACTTCATCTGCTTCGTCCTCGATCATTTCCTTGATTGTGACGCCGCTCACAATTGCCCAACCGAACTGCACACGTAGTTCGCGCAAGCGCCGTGCGTACTCCTGAATCCCTGAGACGACAAGCAGCTCGTCGCCGTTGATAATAGTCGCAGGATACTGCCGGAAGTAATACAGGATCCGGTCTCTCGCGGCCGAAGCGTACTCCGCCGGTATCAGTGCCTTACCAATGTCGCGGAGTCCGTGGAAGATCGGGATCAGGGCAAGAACCTTCGGGCGAAGCTCGCCCGACTGAAGCTCTGCTTCAAAGTTCGCGATGAGTTTTGCTACCTTCTGCCTTACGGCTTCCGGGTTACTTGACGTCACCTTCCTTCGTTTATTCGTCATGCAGAAACCTCTCCAGCTTCCTCAACAGCTTTTCCGGATTGTGGGTCTCGCATTGCCATAGTACCAACAACTTCCAACCCATACGGCGTAGCTCATTTTGGATGTGCTTATCTCGCTTGATGTTTGCATCGAGCTTCTTGTCCCAGAAGTTTTTATTCGTTGCTGGCCGCTTCGACCGCGGACACTGCTTGTGCCCGTGCCAAAAACATCCATGAACGAAGATCAGTTTGCCGTGTCGCGGTAGCACGATATCCGGGTTACCTGGTAGGTCACGCCTATGAACCCGAAATCGAAACCCCATCCGGTGAACAAAAGAACGTACCAGCATCTCCGGCTTGGTGTCGCGCCCCTTGACGCGACTCATGATCCAGCTTCGCTTCTCTTTGGAGAATACGTCTGTCATGTCACCGGTTGTTCATCGTCAGGAGGAGGTATACCACGTCGGCCACGCGTGCCGCTAGACTCGGCGGAACGGCGTTCCCGATCTGCCGTGCAATCTCGACTTTCGATCCTGAAAATACGAACTCATCGGGGAAGGACTGTAAACGCGCCGCTTCTCGGTGCGTTATCGGCCTGTGCTGCTTCGGGTGCAGATACCGGCCCTTCTCCGGTTTGAAGAACTCCGTCCGAATCGTGAACGCAGGACGGTCCCACCACAGCCTGCCGAAAAGATCCGTACCGCCGCTCTTCTTGCGAATCCAGCAGCCGGGAGTCAGATCGGGTGCACGCTTCTGTAGGTCGAAACGGTTCATGCCCTCTTCAGGAATCGCCTTGTATCGGGCTATGCTCATTGGGGTAGGAGACCGTCCGAAGTGGAGATCAAGCGGCGGGGCCTCTTCACGGATCTCTGTTCCCTTCGGTGCCGGAAGATCCGCAATCGCATCGCGCACAGTGCGCCACTTCACGGCGCTAGGCAGATACCCATTGCTATCGGCCTGCAAAAAGGAAGTCTGCGCGCCCCCTTTTCGCGGGTCGAAGTGTGTCTTTCGCGGTGGAAAAACCTGTGACGGGTCGAAAAACTTGCACCCAACAATGAACGCCCGACGGCGCGTCTGCGGAACGCCATAGTCTGCTGCGCAGAGAACTTCTCCCCAGCATTTAAAGCCCAGAGCTTCAGCCGTGCCCATGATTTCACCATGCTCGAAAGAACCCAGTAACTGGGGTACATTCTCCATGACGAATACTTGAGATCCGGAACGCTCGACAATCTCAAGAAAAGGACGCCACAATTGCTTTCGCGGATCACCCTCGCGGTTTTTATTCAGAAGGCTGAACCCTTGGCATGGTGGCCCGCCAATAACGACGTCAGCGGGAGGAATCTCCGTTTTAGCATCGTTGAGAATATCCACGATGTCGCCTGATACACAGTGGTTTCCGAAGTTCCTGCGGTACGTACGTACACAGGTGTCGCTAAAGTCGTTGGCCCAAACAGATTCGAATGCGTGCCCGCACAATTTCGAGAAACCGAGTGTCATCCCTCCAGCGCCAGCGAACACATCGATCAGCCGGAACCGCTTGCGTTTCCTGCCAAGAACGCCTTGGCTCCTAGCTTCGTAGACCCGTTCTTCTTCGCGGACAAGCCATGTTTTGTCTTTCTTGATCTCGTAATTCACCTGTTGTTTTCTCTTCCTAGGGTTTGTCGCGCCGTTCATGTAACTTCGTCTTTGCGTCTAACGCCCGGCTCACGCGCCGGTTTGGAGCCGCGAAGCGGCAGAAAATCGGTCGCTGTGCAGCCGATTGTTAACTGTTGATGCTCAACGTCAGCGGTACGTGGTCACTTATTGAAATCCACTCGTCGTGTTGACCGACCTGCAAATTACATTCTTCTGCAACGTCTGACGAGGTGAAAACGTAGTCAATGTGATAGGCCTTCTCGCGGTTCCGCTGCAAGAAAAATGTCGGGCTAGTCTCATTGCCCTGTTCTTCCTCGAAGACTCGATGATACTGGCTCTTGAAACCCATCTCACTAAGCTCGGCAACTACGTCCGAATGATTCCACCAGCGGTCCGGCTTATCCCAGCGCACATTGCTATTAAAATCGCCGAGAATGACTGTCTTTGGCCCGCTAAGATCGTCACGGTGAATCTGAAGATACTTCCAGAATTGCCCCATGTAGCCAAATGCTTCTTCATTGCGCCCCTTCGTCCAGACGGCCAGCACGGTGAAATCTCTGTTGATAGTGAAAGGGAGAAAAAGCCTGAGATCTTCCGTGCTCCAATTCAGCGCTTCACTTTTGCTGAGCAGCCCGGGGACGGAAAAGCTCCCACTCCAATCTAACTTTTCAACTCGATGACCGTTTCGGGGAAAAATACCGATGCCACGATTTTTTGACTCGCCCACCCACAGGTAAGAACCGGCCCACTCTCTATATGCGGGGGTCGATAGCGCGGGGTCTTCACACTCCTGAACCACCAAGACATCAGCTCGCAAGCTATCTGCTTCTGCAAGCTTTCGTCTGAGTGCTCCATTACAGTTCCAAGTTACGACTTTCATAGGTAGAGACAGTTAATGCGGCGGTGACCTGCGGCGGTCTGGCGGAGCTGGGCGGCTGGGCGCTTGCTCCCGAGTCCGGTCAGCGGAGGCCAGACCCTGTCAGGTCCACTGGCTTGTTCGCGCAGCGCTTGCGCGGAGCGGGCAAGTCAGTGGAACA
>JAHDSC010000155.1 GCA_018432925.1 Desulfobacterales bacterium
AAAACAATCTAAATTGACTTGATGAAAATTATTTGAGATGTTTTTAAACACAGCGTCGCTTCGCTCCGACTGTTCGGCATCACCCGGACACCTGTTCGCCATCGTTCGGACAGATGTTCGCGATCACCGGAATATGCATACAAGAATTAATCGTCCTAATTCAGCATCTTTCTGGTATATCTGAAACTCATCGAGTCTTTTCTCGTCCCCGATTAAAATGGCTTGACCTGTCTTACTATCACCTTCACCATATTTGAGAATTTCCCTGTCAAAAAGAGCCTTTAATTTTTCTGACTTGATCTTCAAAAGCTCGATAACTTCAATAACCTCATCTAAAATAAGGGTATAGCCTTTCAGCAATCCTATTGTTTCCTTATCGATATATCTAAAAAGCTGATGGGTGGCGGCTATATTCAGCCTCCCAGCTAACAACTCTTTTAAGTGCTCTGCTTTGTTCTGTATTTTCGATTTTTCGGGCTGAACAAATTCAGGACATTCTTTAACTATTCGTTCAACTTCCGTTAACAAGGGAGTTATATATAAGAACGGGCCTGTCTCTTTCTGCATCTTCTGTATGGCCCAGCTTGTTTTTCCTGAACCCATTATTGAGTCTATTACTTTTATCATTTATAAGCCCCATTACTGACAATGTAATCCGGCCTTTCTTCGATGGGGAGGTTCCGGGGGTTATTAGGGCCTTTCTCATCTTTAATGGATTTTAGATATTCCAAGAACTCATAAAGTGGCTTTTTAATCAAACAGAACTTTTCTTTTTCAGCCTTACTGAAGTTCATCCAGACTAATTCAATATGAATTTTATCAACTATTTCCCTGACTTCTTCAATTTCATGTTTCCATTTAATTTTAGCTTTATCCATAGCTTCCCGTTCTGCTATTCGTTTAGCTCTTATGGCTTCTTTATTATTCATCATGTACAATTTTTCTTTTATTTTATCTTCTATGCTCATTATCAACTCCTTTCTATGTTCATCTTCTATGTTCTTTATTATCAATCAGAAAATTCAAATGGTAAATGCTGGTTCCCTAAGTTATTATCTTCTCCGAAGTCAGGCATACCTTCCGGTATATCACCTTCTCCAAAATCGGCTTTAAGTTCAGCTTCAATTTTAGCCTCCCGCTCAAGTTCAGCTTCAAGTTCAGCTTCCCGCTCAAGTTCAAGTTTCTTCTTAGTCAAATAATCTTGGCTGAATTTTAAGAACTGATTGACCTCCCGCAGTGAACTCCCTTTCAAAACCGCTCGACCTGCTTTAGCCTCTTTAACCATTGCTTTACATAATGCCAAAGTATCATTGAAAAGCTGCTCGACCTCTATCTGTTTCCTATTAATATCCATCATTAGAATACCCTTTTAAACTCTCTCATTTGCCCTACATTGAACGTTCTCTTATAAAGCATACTCTCCTATTCATTAGAATACCCTTTTAAACTCTCTCAGTTGCTCAAAATTGAACGTTCTCTTAAAAAGCATACTCTCCTATTCATTAGAATACCCTTTTAAACGCTCTCATTTGCCCTACATTGAACGTTCTCTTATAAAGCATACTCTCCTATTCATTTTCTATTTGTTGCCCCTGAATCGTCCTCTGTCGTACCTATTAGCCACATGGAATAGCTCGTCCTTCTCATATTGACACAAGATTTCAAACTTCGCCGGTTTATTTCGATTCCTCAAGAGCAAGTTGCGTAAATATTGGCCGTAACAGGTAATAGCTCTTTGGCAAAGAACGTTCTGGCTGCAAGTAAGCCCAAAGGCTTCCTGTGTGAATTTATCTATAAAAGCTAACTCCTGTTCTACTGCTGGTGTGGTTTTAAACTTTAAATTCTTACCCTTTTCGTGAATCTTTGCTTGTAGTTGTTGCATTTTTTTTATTCCTTTCGATTTATTCTGATTTCAATTTATTCTGATTTCAATTTCTGATGATGATAATACTCTGTGTTTGTCTTTTGATTATCTCCTGTCTAACTCCCTGATTGCAGAGCAAGCTCTTTGTGTAACTCCCTGATTGTAGAGCAAGCTCCTTGTTTGTGTGCATGTGTTTTTATTTTCTCTGTAGATATATGATCCAAAAATTTTATTCCTCTAATAGTGGGTGGCGAACCACTAACACCCACTACTAACATTCTCTTGTGCGCCTGTAGCTTAGTTGGATAGAGCAACGGACTTTCAATCCGAAAATGCAGGGAGGTATGTTCCTCCAAGAGTGGGGGGTGAAAAACCCCTGTTATAAGATAACCCCTTAAATTAAAAATGAGTTTTTGTGTTACCCAATGTATCAATAACAAAACGAATGTTATTTTGTTCTAATAACCACCAAGAATAGGCTTGACATTTATATTGTGGTAGATTATCAATTAAATCGTTAAGGGGGATTTCTTATTGATAGGGGGTTAAAGGCACATGGGAACGAAGGTGATAGGTTATGTTCGGGTATCAACAGATAAACAGACCACAGACAACCAAAAGCTGGCTATTCTCGATTATGCAAATAAAAGCGGGATGAAGGTGAACGACTGGATCAAAGTAAACGCAAGCTCAAGAAGAACCCCAACAGAGAGACGAATAGATGAGCTATTGGGAAGGGTTCAATCGGGGGATACAATAATAACAGCTGAGTTATCGAGATTGGCTCGGTCAGTGGGCCAGATAGCTATCATCGTAAATGAGCTTCTGAAAAAGAAGGTCAGGTTAATAGCTATTAAAGAGGCAATTTCATTAACCGGCAAGCAGGATATTCAATCAAAGGTGGTAATAACCATGTTCAGCTTGTTTGCAGAAATAGAACGGGACTTGATATCTGAACGTACCAAGGAGGGATTGGCAAGAGCAAGGGGACAAGGTAAGATATTGGGAAGACCAAAAGGGAAGGGCAAGAGCAAGCTCGATCAGTATCAGGATGAGATAGAAGGTTATCTGAATAAAGGATTGAACCTAACAAATATCGCTCGGATTTACGGTGTTAGTTGGACTTCTCTAAAACATTTTGTGGTCTCTAGGAACTTGGCTTAAAACTCCCTTCTTGTGTATCGCAAAAAAGTAAGTGGTCTTATTTTAAATGGTTCTCTGGAAATAAAAATCGATCAGGAATTGTGAAACAGAAAACCCTACGGGGGGAAAAATTTTCTGACCGGTAAGAAAGGTATCACGAATTTTTAGGTCAAATTTTTAGAAAAGTTCCATTGGATAAAAGAAATTTCCCTCAACTACCTGATATTTATTACCGAACTGACGATTTTTGGATAACGTTTCCTCCGACTATCAAATAGCTTTAAATTTAAAAACCAAAAGATTAAAGATAGTTACACCCAAAGTTCAACTTTTTGCTTGACTTTGTTATCCAACTTTATTACCTGTTGTGTGAATACCCGATTGAAGTTTAGGGAATGATTTCAATGAGTTTGGATTGTTGGAGGATCGATTCTTTTGAACTCCATGGCGACGGTTGTTCCTTTATTGACTTCGCTGTCAACATCGAGCCGACTGCCGTAAGATTCAAGGATCCTGTGGACGATGGAAAGACCCAGACCGGTTCCATTCGGTTTGGTTGTAAAAAATGGATCGAAAATCGAATGAAGGATGTCTCTTGACATGCCGCAGCCGCTATCGGTGATGCGGATACCGACCCGTTTGTTTTTAATCGGATAGATTTTGAAATCGATAAGTCCCGAACCCTCGGTCGCCTCCGCGGCGTTTATGAGAAGGTTCCAGAAAATCTGGTGAAGGTGTACCGGGTCCATTGCAACCCAGATTCCGAAGGCGAAATCTTTTTTGATGAGTATCTTTCCGGAAAAGGAGCCGTTTTTCTCAAAAAGTTCAACCGTTTCTGACAGGGCTTTGCTCAGATGGATCGGTTGAATCTTTGCTGCCGGAGGCCTTGCGAATAAAAGAAAATTGCTGACGAGGGAATTTAAACGATCGGCTTCCCGGAGAATAATTTCCATCAGCTTTTCGTGTTCCGGATTATAAGGGATATCCTCTTTTAAAAGCTGAATGCACCCCGCCAGAGAAGCCAGGGGGTTTTTAATCTCATGCGCCAGACCGGCTCCCATTTCCCCGACGGCCGCCATCTTTTCCACTCTTTTTACGTGATCTTCCATGGCCTGGAGCGCTTTTTTAGTCCTTTGCGCCTGTTCCGCCAGCAGACTGCTCAGGAAAGCCACGGCAAAGCAGGCCATCGTAGTGATCAATGCCTTGTAAAGGAAATGGCTGCCGCCATTGGTTGCCGAGGCAAACGTTTCCTCCATGCCGAACGGCGAAAGAATGCGGTAGTATTCAAGGCTTATCATCGTACCGTATTCCATGCTGCAGAGAGCGGCCGTAATCATGCTTCCTTTCCTGAAAAGGAGCATGCTGGTATAGATAATCACCACCAGATAAAGAAATGAAAAAATGCTGGAAAAACCGCCGGTTACAAAAATAATAAGCGTAACGATGAGGGTGTCGATTCCGACTTGCAGGTAAGCAAAAAGAATTTTCCGCATTCCGCTGCGAAGCATCAGGGCATAAACGAACGACAGGAGAAATATTCCGACGATCAGGCCGTAAAGGAAAAGAAGCGGGGTTGCGAGCGGGGACGGATTTTTAATGAATTGCAGAATAATGGTCGATCCCAGCAGCAGGGTGGTAAAAAGGATCCGGAAGAACATGATCCATTTCAGTCGATGGAAAAAATCCGCTTGCGGTTCGCTTGAAGGATGGTTTGTCGGCAAGGATGGATCCTCGGTAATTTTAAGATTGTATTTTCAAAACGCCGGGTACCCGACAGGCTGCTTTTACCGTGAATCGGTTCGAAACGGTAGGGGCTAGAGGTTGCTGGCCATTTTGAATACGGGCAGATACATGGACACCACCAGACCTCCGATGGTAACTCCCAAAAACACCAGCATAAAAGGCTCTATGAGCGCGGTTAAGTTTTCGACGGCCTGATCGACTTCTTCGTCGTAAAAGTCGGCGATTTTTTCCAGCATGGAATCAAGGGCTCCGGTGGACTCGCCTACCGCGATCATCTGGCATACCATCGGCGGGAAAACATTGCTTTCCCCGAGAGGAGCGGCCATCGTGCGACCTTCGGATATGCCGGAACGGACGCCGTAGATCGCTTTTTCAATGGTTTTGTTGCCGGATGTCTTCGCGACGATATCCAGTGAATCCAGAATCGCAACCCCGCTGGACAACATGGTGCCCATGGTTCGCGTAAATTTGGCCACCGCCACTTTACGAATCAAAAGCCCGAAGACCGGCAGCTTAAGGACCGATTCGTCAACCAGGATTCGACCTTTATTCGTGTTGCGGAATTTTTTGAATGCAATTACCAGGATTGCCGCGGCACCCAGGATGTATAAGATATTACCCTTCACAAAATTGCTGAGATTAACCACAACCATGGTCGGCGCGGGAAGCGCCCCACCCATGTCCGCAAACATTTCCTGAAAAACCGGGATAACGAAAACAAGAATTACGGCGACAACGAGGACGGCGATACCCAGAGTTACGCAGGGATAAACCATTGCTCCTTTTACCCGTTTTTTCAGTTTGGCCGCTTTTTCCATGTAACCGGACAGCCGTCTGAGAATCGTATCCAGGATGCCGCCGGCTTCACCGGCGGCGATCATATTCACGAAAAGATCATCGAATTCCTTGGGGTACTGTTTCAAAGCTTCTGCGAGAGTCTGGCCGCTTTCGACGGAATCTTTGATTTGTTTCAGCATTTTTTTAAACGTTTTGTTTTCCTGCTGGGACTGAAGAATATCCAGACATTGAATGATCGGAAGACCCGCATCGATCATCGTTGAAAACTGCCTGCAGAAAAGGATGATATCGGTTTGGGTGACTTTCGGCTGAAGAAAAGAAACATTCTCGAAAAGATCCTTGGGTTTTTTCTTGACCTTGGTGGGAGTAATCCGCATTTTGGAGAGATTCGCCCGGACCGCTTCTTCATTAGGGGCCTGCATTTCTCCTTTCTGAACCTCATTTTTTCTGTTTTTCCCTTCCCATAAAAAAAGCGGCATGACGGCTTCCCCTCCGTTTGATGTTTGAAATAATGCGGAAATAATATTATAGGATTAGATATCGGAATGATAAGAAATTACCTTTAGAAATTATTGGAAAGCGGTTTCGAAACCTTCTCCAGGTTTCAGTCTCCGGGGCGGGGCGAGGTTTTCAATCCTAAAAATACGAAATGTATTGCCGCGGTTGAAGGCATCGCCCCGCTTTGATCCTGAACCCGATGGAAAATTTTGAAACTTCCGTGAAATGGAGCAAAACATCGTCCGTTCAATCCATTGATTTTTTAACGGGATAAAAAGGGGAAATATGGTTACGGGAAAGCACGGATTTAAAAAAAAGGATCTCACGATTATCACCACCCATATGAATGCGGATTTCGATGCCGTTGCTTCCATGCTCGCCGCCCAGAAACTGTATCCGGGTTCTTTGGCCGTCTTTCCGGGGTCCCAGGAGGAAAACCTCCGGACCTTTTTCATGGAGTCCATGGCCTATCTTTTTAACATGGCGGACATCAAGGACATCGAGTTCGCAAAAATTCAAAGATTGGTACTGGTGGATACCAAGCAGCCCAACCGGATCGGAAAATTTTCATCTCTTCTGGATCGGTCCGATCTCGAGATCCACATTTATGATCATCACCCGCGCATGGCGAATGATATCAAAGGGCATTACGAGGTGCATCGGTTGACGGGAGCGACGGTTTCCATTCTTGCGAAAATCATTCGGGAAGAGGGGATCGATATTTCTCCGGATGAAGCAACGATCATGTGCCTCGGCATCTATGAAGATACCGGTTCTTTTACTTTTTCATCGACCACCGAAGAGGATTTCACGGCAGCCGCTTTTTTTCTTTCCAGGGGGGCGAATCTGAACACGATTGCGAACCTGGTGGAAAGAGAAATCAGTCCGGAACAGGTCGGGCTGTTAAACGAGATGATCCAATCGACAAACAAATTCAACATCAAGGGGGTCGAAATTGCAATTACCAACGTCACCAGCGAAAAATACGTTCCGGACATCGCTTTTCTTGTTCATAAAATGGTGAAGATGGAAAACCTAGGCGTGATCTTTGCCGTTGCCCAGATGGGAGATAAAATCTATATCGTTGCGCGAAGCCGGATACCGGAGGTAAATGTCGCGGAAATTGTTTCTCTTCTCGGCGGTGGCGGGCATCCGTATGCGGCGGCTGCAACGGTTAAGGGAAAAACCCTGGCTCAGGTGGAGCAGGAACTGGTCAAGATCCTTTACAACAAGACCAAGTCGAGCAAGAAGGCGGTGGATCTCATGTCGTTTCCGGCGATTACGGCATCGGCGGATATTTCATGCAAGGACGCCAACGACCTGTTGACGCGGTATAATATCAACGCGTTGCTGATAACGGAAAAAATTGACGGGAAGGACAAACTTTCCGGGTTCATCTCGAGACAGATCATTGAAAAAGCGCTGTATCACAAACTGGATAAAGTGCCGGTTCGGGAATACACGACCACGGAGATGGGAACGGTCGGACCGGATTCGGATCTCCTGGAGGTTCAGGAAAAAATCATCGATAACAAGCAGCGAATCCTGCCGGTCGTCGACAAGGGAGCGATCAAAGGGGTCATTACGCGGACCGATCTGTTGAACATCCTTGTTCGGGAATCTCAGGCGGCCGCAATGTCTTCCACGGAGGTGCAGAAGGAACCGCTTCACGCAAGGACCCGTTTTATCCGCAATTTTATGAAAGAACGGATCCCCTCGCGGATTTTTGATATCCTCCAGAGCATCGGCGAGGTTGCCGGGCGGATCGGTTGCAACGCCTATGTGGTCGGCGGATTCGTTCGGGATCTGTTTCTTTACCGAACCAATGAAGATATTGACATTGTAATCGAGGGAGACGGTATCGCATTTTCAAAGCAGTATGCCGCCATGGCGGGCGCGAGGATTCATTCCCATGAAAAATTCGGCACGGCGGTTATCATTTTCCCGGACGGTTTCAAAATAGACGTGGCTTCCGCGAGACTGGAGTATTACAAATTCCCGGCGGCTCTTCCGACCGTTGAAATGAGTTCGATCAAGCTCGATCTTTTCCGGAGGGATTTTACCATCAATACGCTTGCGGTGCAGCTGAATCCCGAACGGTTCGGAACCCTGATCGATTTTTTTTCCGCGCAGAAAGATATCAAGGAAAAAACGATCCGGGCGCTTCACAACCTGAGCTTTGTCGAGGATCCCACCCGGGTGTTTCGCGCGATCCGGTTCGAGCAGCGATTTGGTTTCACGATTGGAAAGCTCACTTCGGGATTGATCAAGAACGCAGTCAAAATGGATTTTTTCAGACGGCTCAGCGGACGGAGGGTGTTTGCCGAACTGCGCCAGATTCTTTCCGAGGAGAACCCTACGGCCTCGATCATACGGCTCAACGATTACGACCTGCTGAAGGTGATTCATCCATCGATTGTTTTGAACGATGAGTTGATCGCACTGTTTAATTCCGTTAAAGAGGTTCTTTCCTGGTATGATTTGCTTTTTCTGGAAGATACCTATATGAAGTGGATCGTTTATTTCCTGGCCCTCATACGGCACTGCGAACGTAAAACATCCAAAAAAATCTGCATCCGTCTGGAACTGTCCTATCGTTACACGACCATTTTCTGTGAAGACCGGTTCGAGGCGGACAGTTGCCTTTTATGGCTGGAGCGGAACGTTCCCGTCACCAACAGCGTGCTTTACAAACATCTTTCCCGTTTGAAGACCGAACTGATCCTGTATATGATGGCGGCCTCGAAAAAAGAAAAAGTCAAGAAATCCATATCCAATTATGTCACCCGGCTCCGATATGTCCGCGCCTCGATCAGGGGAAAGGACTTGATCGAAGCGGGCATCGAACCCGGACCCGTCTTCCGGCAAATCCTTCAGGCGGTCCTGGATGCAAAACTAAACGGCCTGCTTCCGTCCAGAAGGGATGAACTCCGGTTTGTCCGCGATTATTTTTCATCCCATGATTAACCGGGTCATCGCGATTTTCATTCTTTTCCTTGACTCCTTCATGGCATGATTGCATATTCGCACCTTTCTTGATTGACCTTCTTCGGTTGCTGGGTTACAGTTCCGCGATCCGTCCGGTTCCGGCGGTTTTCCACCGGGTTTCCGTTCCATCGCGGATGGATGCCGGAGGCTCGGGGCGATCCTTTCGGCTGATCGGAGGGATCGTCTGGAAGAGTTCGAACGGTTTTGCATGATGATTATCGTTCTGTCGCCTTTTACCGGGTCGATGGACGCGCTTTTTTATCGTCTCCTTGCTCCGTGTTCGCCTCGGGAGCAAGGGAATTGCATTGATTTTCAAAACACCATGGGGGACTGCGAATAATGGCCAAGAAGCGAATATTAAGCGGAATGCGGCCGACAGGGCCGCTTCATCTGGGAAATCTTCACGGAGCGCTCGCCAACTGGGTGGAAATGCAGGATTCATATGATTGCTTTTTTTTTATTGCGGACTGGCACGCCCTAACCAGCGATTATGAAAATCCGGGAAGAATTTCCGAATATGTCAGGGAAATGATGATCGACTGGCTGAGCACGGGACTTTCTCCCGACCGGAGCACCCTTTTTGTCCAGTCCCATATCAAGGAACATGCGGAACTGTTTCTGCTCCTTTCCATGATCACTCCGGTGCCCTGGCTCGAACGCAACCCCACATACAAGGACCAGATGGACCAGATCAAGAACAGGGATCTGTCGACTTTCGGTTTCCTGGGCTACCCCGTGCTGCAGGCCGCCGACATCATCATGTATAAGGCAAACGGGGTGCCGGTCGGGATGGATCAGGTTCCCCACGTCGAAATTACCCGGGAAATCGCCCGGAGATTCAACTATCTTTATGGAGAGATATTTCCGGAACCCGAAGCCATTTTAACCAAAACATCCAAAATACTCGGCATCGACCGCCGCAAGATGAGCAAAAGTTATGATAATGCCATTTACCTTTCCGACAGTCCGGACGATATCGCTTCCAAGGTCTCCCGGATGATCACCGATCCTCAGAGGGCCAGACGAAGCGATCCCGGCGATCCGGAGGTATGCAATGTTTTCGAATTTCTCAAGACCTATGCCGACGGGGAAACCGTTGAAAATATCGGCGCCGCATGCCGCGGCGCCCGGATCGGCTGTGTCGAGTGCAAGAAAATCATGGCTCGGAACCTCATCCAGGCCCTTGAACCGATTCGAGAGAAGAGAGCGGAGTACAAAGCGCACCCCGGGCTGGTTGATGATGTGATTTCGGCAGGCGGCGATAAGGCAAGGGGGGTTGCGCGGCAAACCATGGAAGCAGTCCGATCCGTCATGCGGATATAGACCCGGAAGGCGGGCCGGATTTCGGGTTTCGCGCTACAGACTTTATTTTCTTCGTCTTTCGCCTTTTACCCTTATGGAACCGTACAAAATTAAACTCGATAACATTTTTGAAGGTCCGATGGACCTGCTGATTCACCTGATAAAAAAAAACGAGGTGGATATTTATGATATTCCGATCGCGCTGATCACGGATCAGTTTCTTGAATACATCGGTTGGATGAAGTCGATGAATTTCGATTTTGCCGGAGAGTTTCTTGTTATGGCGGCCACGTTGACCCACATCAAGTCAAGAATGCTTCTTCCGGTTCATGAAGGAGAAGCGGAGGAAGAGGATCCCCGACTGGAGATCACCCGGCCGTTATTGGAATATCTTCAGATGAAATCCGCCGCCGAGTCTTTGGTTCAAAGGAATCTTTTAGGTGAGAACACGTTTGTCAGAAATCCGCCCCGTGAGGCGATCCGGATCGCCCCGGAAGATGAAATCATAAGGGCCGGTCTTTTTGAACTGATCGACGCGTTTCAGAAAATACTTGAAAAACTTCCCACCGAGCATCGGGTGGATTTGACCGCGGACCGGATATCGGTAAAAGATCGGATTTCCGAAATCGTGGATATCCTTGAAGTGCGGGGCTCCGTAACTTTCGGGGAGCTTTTTTCATCCGATGCCGATAAAAACGAGATTATCGTAACGTTCCTGGCGTTACTGGAGATGGTCAAGCTCAGCCTGATCCGCATCATGCAGCATGTCCAGTTAGGAATCATCCGGCTTTTTTATTTATGATGAAGGATTTAAAAAATATTATTGAGAGTCTTCTGTTTATTGCGGACGGTCCTCTGACCGTGGAGCGTATCAAAAATGTCCTCCATCTCTCCGATGCCACGGAGATTCGTAACATGCTCAAAGCGCTTTCCGAGGAATATGAGGCCCGGGGAGGGGGATTTTTTTTGCGCGAAGTCGCCGGCGGTTACCAGCTTCGTACCCGGCCTGAGTATACGGAGTTCATTAAGCGACTGATCCAACCCAATCCGCAGCGCCTGAGCAAGGCGGCATTGGAGACGCTGGCGATCATCGCTTACAAGCAACCGGTGATCCGCAGCGATATCGAGCAGATCCGGGGAGTGGACTGCGGCGGTATTATCCGCATGCTGCTCGATCGCAAACTCGTAAGGGTTCTCGGGCGGAAGGAAATTCCGGGGCGGCCGCTGATTTATGCGACCACCAGGCACTTTCTCGAGGTATTCGACTTGAAAGATCTTAAAGATCTCCCCACGCCGAAAGAAATCGAAGACCTCGGAGACTCTCAAACGGAAACCTCGGGTCCGCCGCCTTCGAGCATACCGGAGGAATCCGCCGGCAGCGAGGAAAAAAAATCTTGATTTACGATCCGCGGCACACTATAGTACGCAAAATTGAAGCGCTGGAAACCAACGGGCGGTTAACTCAGCGGGAGAGTGCTACCTTCACACGGTAGAAGTCACTGGTTCAAATCCAGTACCGCCTACCAGAAAAATCAGGGGGGGGGGTTACGTAATATTACGTAACCTCTTTTTTGTTGATTGCGGCCTAACGGCCGAATGATAAAAACAAGATCGCGGTTTCCCGCCGAACGCAGGAGGAAAATAATTCCTGCCGCCACCCGGAAAAAAAATCGCTTCGCAGAAAACCGTTAACCCGCCAAATATTTTATATTTTTAATATCAGGTAGTTGCCCCTTTCGTTTGGAAGAGTTGTTTTTGGCATACTTTGCGCAACCGGTTTACCAGAATATTAAAAATGTATAATAGGGAGGTAACGATGATTATCCAGGCTGTTTGTTCTTTCATTCTATTGGTCGGAATATTTCTGCTGTCTTTTCATCTGGAGGTAAAGGATTTGGGGGTGGCTTCCAATCTCAATGCCATGATGATTGTTTTCGGCGGGACGTTTTTTGCCACGCTCCTGGCTTATCCTCTTCAGAAGCTGTGGATGACCGTGCAGTTTCTAAAACAATCCTTTAAAGATAACCGGCAAATCCGCTGGACGATCTCCACGCTGGTTCGGCTGGCGCGTGTTTATAAAAAAGATGGCATTCTGGCTCTTGAGCGCGAAGGGGAGAAACTGCCCGCAGGCCTGGTCAACAGGGGCGTCGGCCTGATTGTCTATAATTTTTCACGGGAAAATGTGGAACAGATTTTACATAAGGAAGCCCTGCTCACCTTCGGTCAGTATGAGACTTCCTATAAAATTCTGTGCAGCATGGCCAAGCTTGCTCCTGCCATGGGGCTTGCCGGGACGGTGGTGAATCTGATCCGCACCTTCGGACATATCAGCGCGCCCCAGAATCTCGTCGGCTATATGGCAATCGGGCTTTTGAGTACCTTTTACGGTGTCTTGCTGGCCAATATCTGTTTCGTTCCCCTCTCCAACAAACTGCGTGAATTCATGGACCAGGATTTACTGAGGATGGACATCGTGCAGGAAGGGATCCTGGATATTTTCGATGAGGAGGCGCCCCGGGCGATTCAATATAAGCTGGAAACGCTGGCCGGAGTTCAATCGGAGCTTTATGCTCCCAATGTCAGCATTCTGGAAGTCCCGGTGAAACAAAAGGTTACGGAAGTGAAAGGGCTTCATGCGAAAATTGCCTGAATCAATGGACCAGCCACTGGCGCTGCGCAAATCTTCCAAACCGCTTCGCCTATTGAAAAAACAGGCGGAACCGGTCAGCAGTAACGAAATCTGGCTTCTGACCTTAAGTGACCTGCTGATGCTGCTGATGATCTTTTTTGTTTTTGTGCTGGCCGTTCCGTTTGCTCAAACCGGCCATTCTCAACCGGTGGCGGCTCTCGTTGAGAAACCCGCGGTTGTCATTACTGAATCGACTCCCAGGGCCACACCGGATGCTTCCGGCACGGAGGAGATGGCTCGACTGGAGAAAGATCTGCTGGAAGTTCTGGGCAACCGGGAAGGGGGGAAGGGAGCTACCGTGGAGAAACGCCCGCATGCCGTGATTCTGACATTTCCGGAGCAGATTCTTTTTGATTCGGGACAGGCGCAATTGAAACCTTTCGCGTGGCCGACGCTCACCGCGGTGGCTTCTTTTATTGCCGATCATCCGGGTTTGTCGATCGAAGTCCAGGGGCATACCGATGACCGACCCATCCGCAATGCGCGATATCCGTCCAACTGGGAGCTCTCCGCCGACCGCGCCGCCCAGGTGGCCAGGGCACTGGTGCGGGTGGGTGTCAATCCGTTGAAAATTGCTACGAAAGGCCTGGGGGAGTATCATCCCGGTGTTCCCAATATCGACGAAGAAAACAGACTCAAAAACCGGCGCGTGGAAATACAATTTTCCCTTCCGCAATCCTGATCTCCTTTACGATTCGATGCGGCCCGGATCGAATTTTTCCGGATATGGGATATTGAAAGAAAGCAGGCGGCAGGGCCTTTATCCGTTGCCCCGCCGATGATCTTTTCCCTTTCGTTTGTCGGCTTCTACTCATTCAAATCCCACTCCAGGAATCCAGATACCCGGGGGATATAGGGAAAGTAATGACAGAGCCTTCCGTCACGGATACGAGCGTTTTTCACCTTTAATGTCGATTTCCGGTCGGTACTCAACCGGATCTCTTCGATGGCGGCGATGTCGGCGTAATCGCCTTCGGAACATGCCGACATGGTCGTATCGATGCCGCAAGCCTCGCAGTTGAAACCCCCGATTTCACAAGGCGTGCCTGCATAGTTCCCGATCCAGTGAACATCCGGGTAGCTGATGGTGTCCCGCATGGTCAGGATGACCGTTTTGCCTGCATGCCGGCCGTCCGTGAAATGGATGGTCATGCAAAAGTATTTGATGTCATTCCATCGATTACAAACTTCAATGTTCTCGGTCCATGTGTGATGGATGCAGACATTCCAATATCCAACGTTTTGGTCGTCTTGCGATTTGAGAATTCCCGTAAAAAGGGTTCCGTAACGCGTCCCCCGGTAATCGATGCCGATAAAAATCTCATAACCCGACAGCACATATGTTTCGACCGGAGAATCGAAATCGGCCCGGGCGACCGGATTGCATGACAGCAGAACCAGGCAAAGAAGTATGATCATCTTCTGAAGCCGGCATATTTTTTTCATTGTTACATCCTTTCGTAAAATTGGGTAAATGAAGTGATACCGCCGACATAAGATGTAACCGGACATCTGCTCCCAGCAGGGCGTAAAGACCCCTGTCAGGAGCAGTGCATGCACAACCTGGTGGGATTTTCCATAGACACCTCCAAAAGGGAGGTCAAAGAGCAGAGGACGGGATTTGTAGAACAGGAGACGAAATGAACGGATCCGGATTTTACCGTGGACTCGTCTTTATTTTTAAGTGGCGTCGTTTTTAAAGTCAACAAGATTTCAGAGGCGGAAAAACCGTTCATGGCAAAGGGATCGGTTCCAACATCTCATTTCCATACTTGGAATCATTGCTTCGGAAATATTGTATGCCTGGGTGGCTTTCCAACCTTCCATCGGATTTACGGTCAGGTCGGGGATGGGGGGGAAATCCTGTAGATGGCCTTCAGCAACTCGGCAATGGAGGCGGTCTTGCTGACGAAAGCCTCCGCCCCCGCTTGTCGCATCAAGTGCGTAGCCTGTTCGTCATCGAACATCGAGAGGCCGAGCACCCGCACCTCGGGCAGCTCCGCCTTTATTCTCCGGGTAGCCTCAATGCCATCCATGTAAGGCATGGAAATATCCATTACCACCACATTGGGCCGGAGTTGCCGGGCAAGTTCCAAGGCTTCCTGCCCGTTTGCCGCTTCGCCTACCACCTCGATGCTCGGCTGATCGGCAATCAACCGGATAAGCCCCTGGCGCATCACCTGGTGGTCATCGACAAACAGCAGGCGAATACCTTCTGCATCGGCGATAGCTCTCGATTTGATCGGAGAACATGACGGTTGGTCGGCCGCTTGCTGCTGTGGCGAATCGGCTTTGGTCATACGAAGAGGAACCGTCAGGGTGAATCGGCTGCCGCGTCCTGGAGCGCTCTCAATCACAAGGGTGCCGCCGATATGGTTGATCCGCTCCCGAAGGCTCAACAGTCCGAAACCTTTTGTAACAGTTGCGGAATCCAAGTCGTCGGGATGGAAGCCCCGGCCATGATCGCTGACCGTTATGATCAGGCAGTCATCGGAACCGGATAGAACGACCCGGGCGCTTTTTACCCCGGCGTGCTTTACGACATTAAACAACAGCTCCTGCACGGCTCGGAACATGAACAATTTCAGATGCATACTTTCAAACTGTCGGTTCTCATTCGCTTCCATCCGGACCTCAAGCCCGAACTGTTCGTACATCTGCTGCGCCAGCCACTTCAGGGCGGCGACAAGACCCGAGTGATGAAGCACCGCCGGACTGAGTTCGTGCGACAGGTGGCGCGACTTATTGATCGACTCCTTCAGCAACCGGTCCACATTCGCAAGCATGGATTCGGGAGGCAGGGTCTGGCAAGCCGCGAGTAATTGCATACGGGCAGCGGCGAGAATCTGTTGCAGATCGTCGTGCAGGATCTCAGCGATCCGTCGGCGTTCCCGCTCCTCGGCCTCGATCAGCTCAACTGCCAGGGCCCGGAGCTGCTTTGTCCTGCCCTCAGCCAGTTGGGTGCGTTCGGCCACCCGCTGTTCCAGGGTTTCATTCATCTGCCGCAGTGCCTGTTCGGCCTGTTTTCGGGCAGTGATGTCGCGTCCATAAAGATTCACGTAGCCATTGTCCGCGATGGGCGCAAAGACGAAAGAGAAGACTCTGCCTCCACTTTCCAGGTCCATATGGTTATTCCGCCCATGGTTCAGCGTTTCTCGGACCAGGCGGACAAAAGGTTCGGGTGCGATCTGACCAACCTCACAACGCCATTGGCCCTGAAGAGCGGAGCTGGATCGATTGGCGTAAAGAACAGTGCCTGCGCGATCGATGCGCAGCACCGGATAAGGGTTCTCATCGAGAAAATGAGCGACGCTCTGCAACGACTCCATGGCGCGCCGTTTTTCGGTGACATCGTGGAAAACGATGACCACGCCCATGACATCACCGGAATCGTCGAGGATAGGGGCGGCGCTATCCTCAACGGGAATTTCCCGACCGTTTTTTGCCAGCAGCAGGGTGTCGGCGGCCAATGTAACGGTACATTTGTCGCGAAGAACCTGTGCCACAACGTCATCAGCCGGTTGCCGGCTCTTTTCATTGATGACTTGAAAAATCGCGCCGACCGGCTGGTCAATGGCCTCTTCCTGGGCCCAGCCGGTGAGGTCGGCCGCAACCGGGTTCAGAAAGGTGATTCTGCCCCGCGTATCACTGACAATCACCGCATCGCCGATACTGGTAAGCGTGACTCTCAGCCATTCCCGCTGCCGGGCGAGTTCCTTTTCGACTCGACGCTTCTCGGCCAGTTGCCTGGCTTCCGACAGCGCCCGTTTGACCACCGGTCCCAGGCGGCTCAATCGTTGTTTGAGGACGTAATCGGTGGCTCCGGCTTTCAGGGCCTCGGTGGCGGTCTCCTCGCCAATGGCCCCGGATACGATAATCACCGGAACCGCTGCATGTCGTTGCCCGGCCAATCGCAATGCCGTTAGGCCGTCAAATCCCGGCAGAGAATAGTCGGCGAGAATAAGATCCGGGGCGAAAGCATCCAGGGCCTTAAGGTAGGAATCTTTGTCCGGGGCCACCCGGACGGTGAAATCGAGGCCGGCCTTTTTCAGCTCACGCCTTACCAACTCGGAATCCGAGGCATTGTCTTCGAGAATAAGAATATGAAGTTGTTCGTCCATAACCAATCGGCCGTCTTTTGTGTCGTGCAGGCGGATTATCGAACCGGAGGCACATTCACCATCAACCAGTAGATTCCCAGTTTCGCCACTACTCTGGCAAACTCCTCGAATTTGATCGGCTTGGTCACGAAGCTGTTGACACCCAGGCTGTAAGCCTCCTTGATGTCGCGATCCTCGTTTGAGGAGGTCAAGATGACCACCGGAATGTCCCTGGTTTGTTCATTCGACTTCATTATTCTCAGGACCTCGATGCCATCGAGTTTGGGGAGTTTGATATCCAAAAGAACGACCTTCGGAGCGAGACGGTCGCTCCGGCGGCCTGGGTTCCCTTGAGAACATAAAAACTCCAGCGCCTTCGCCCCATCCTTCAACAGTACGATTTTATTCCCCAAGTTGTGTATCCTGAGAGCGCGAGTAATCAGTTCCGCATCGTTTGGATTATCTTCGACCAGCACGATCTCGATTTCCCCGTTTTTTCTTTCCGTCACTTGGATTCTCCCTTCGGCAAGGTAAAATAAAAGATCGCTCCCTGATCCGTTGCACTTTCCGCCCACACCCGCCCTCCGTGCCGGGTGATAATCCGATGTACCAGTGCGAGTCCTACGCCCGTACCCTCGAACTCCGTAACCGAGTGGAGTCTCTGGAATACCCCGAACAGTTTGTCGACATATCGCATGTCAAACCCGACTCCGTTGTCTTTTACGTAGTAAGCACCGCCGCCCAAGTCCGGCAGATAGCCGAACTCAATGGATGCCCGTGCTCTGGGCGCAGTGAATTTAATGGCATTTGACAGCAGGTTCACCAGAACTTGCCTCACCAGAACGATGTCTCCCCGGGCAGGAGGGGTGAAGCCGATTCTGAATACGAGTCGGCGCTCGGGCATCACTTGTGCAAGTTCGTCAAATACGGTCTTGGCCAGAGCAGCCATATCGATTTGATTCCTGGTCATCTGCTGGCGGCCCAGTCGCGAAAAAGTTAGAAGATCATCAATGAGTCGGCCCATCTGATGGGCGTTGTCTCGGATCAGTGAGAGATAACGCTTACCTTCATCATCTATCAGCGGCGCATAATCTTCCGTAACAGCCTCTGCGAACCCGCTGATCGCGCGCAACGGGGCGCGCAGGTCGTGTGAAACCGAGTAGGTGAAGGCCTCAAGCTCTTTGTTTACGGTTTCCAGAAGTGATTTTGCTTGCCTTGCTTCGGTTCGTTCGAGCTCGATGTCTTCCAGCATGTTCATCAGGGCACGTTGGGTATCCGTCAACTTGCGTTGTTCCTCGTACATGTCTTCCAGCAGGTTCACAGCCGCCTTTTGAATTCGCTGGGAATTTCGGCGTTCTTCTTCGAAGTCCTCCAGGATGTTCAGAATCGCCCGCTGGAACTCTTCCAGTTCCTTCAGGCGCCGGCTCAGTTCGGATGACCCGGTTGGTTGGAACGTGATCGTTGATACCATTAAGATTCCTGGCCTAATCTTCTTTTGAGTTCCTCGTTTTCTCGCCGAAGCGCCTCAATTTCCTTCTTCAATTCCACCATCTTAAGTTCTCGTCCCACGGTCAGTTTCTGGAATTTTTCAAGCTCCGCCAGCCGGTCCAGTTCCCGACGGTGTTGCTCGGCCAATTGTTCTTCGGCCTTTTTCCGCGCCGTAACATCGCGCGCGGCGGCGAAGACACCGATTACGTTGCCTCGGGCGTCTTTGTAGACGCTTGCGTTGTAAAGAACATCCGTCAGCCGGCCGTCTCGATGTCGGATTGTCAGAGGATAATCGGTGACGAAGCCCTCGGCAAAAACCTGCTTGTAACCCTCCCGAGCTTTCCGTGGATCGGTAAAATAGTCGGAGAAGTCTGTTCCGATCAGTTTGTCTCGGGAAACCCCCGTGACTTTAATCGTTGCTTCGTTCACATCGGTTATCTTGCCTTCCGGGCTGATAGCAACCAACGGATCAAGACTCGCCTCGATCAAGCTTCTGGCATACTGAGATGCCTGCCCCTGTTCATTCGTTGTCAGGTTTCGATTCTGCATTTTATTCGGCATTGCCGATCTCCTCTGAGGTTTTCGCAAACGCCATGAAGATGTCAAGCCGGCCGTATTGGTGTTCCGCGCGGCGGGCAATCCATTTCGAACAGGGTATCTCTCCAGTCGGCGCGGAAACAGACCGGCATAGGACAGCCTCAGGGATAAGTGATAGAGATAAGAACGTATTGTCCAGCAGACAATGTATAAAAAAAGGGGGGGATACTTGTCAATAACAAAGCGCCACCGCATGCTGTATCAGCCGAAACGTGCGTTCCGCAGGGCGTTCTTTCAAGTGTTCATCCGAATTTTCACAAATGAAGCGGTCTTCATAATGGGTCGATGATTTTTATACCGGGTCGAATATCATTGGCCGAGGCTTGGGAAACGGAATCCGGACGTTTAGCAGGGTGTTGAAAAACAAGAATCAGGTCGTCAGGCAAGGCGCGCGGCGATATGACAAGCGCAGCATATTCAAGCATATGTGAGCATTGGCGAGAGCCCCGCAACGCTGAATGGCGGCCTCAGGCGAAGTTTTTCAACACCCTGCTAGAGAAAAGGGAGCCCATCAACGAGCGTCTTTCATTCCGTCTGCGATCGAACCAAATGTTTGACTCGCGGCCTCGAATGCCCTATAGACAGAAGTTAGAGAGAATGTTCACGATCCGGGTTGCCGTCGATGAATGGGCTCCGATCCGCCTGCTTCGCACCGTGTTTGCCCTTTTCTTCCGCATGAGGAGGCGGTTGTATGAAAAAACCGGCGAAAGCGTTTCTTCCGGTCACTTTCGGCATCCTTCCGGGCTTTCCCGTGTTTCGAATCGCCGACTACACCATGGCACGCACTTCAACGCCGGGATTCCGCGGGTCCTCCCATGAAATCCGGTTCGCCTTCCACACCTGGAAAACCTCCACCCACGAGTATAATGCGCAGGGGTTTGTGGCGGAGGCATGGACTTTCGGGCTCATACGGCGATGCCTGGAAAAGTCTGTATCTCATTTAAAAAATTACCAGTGCATGAAATACCGCCGGAATCTGCTGTTTATCCCGGATCCGCGTGGGGATATGCCGGTCCACCGGACCTTTTTGTATCCGTTGCCTGGCAGGGAAAAGAAACGTGTGGATTGTCACCAGGATCTGGTCCACAACCACACACCCCTTTACCGATTGTTTCGGTACCGGAGTGATTCAAACCAAGAAACAAAAGGAGGCGTGACATGAAAAGACCGACACGTGGGATGTGGCTGGCCGGTTTTCTGTGGCTTGTCGTTGCAGCTTTTGGATTCTGTGAATCCGGGAAAAGCATCGCCGGGGAGAAAAAATTCGATCCTGATTCGAGCATTGAAGATGTAGGGGTCGCCTGCATTCAGTGCCATAAACAGGAGCATCCCGGCATTTTCGCGGACTGGGCCAGAAGCCGCCACGCCGGCGCCGATGTCACCTGCCTCGACTGTCATCTGGCGGATGAATCCGATCCGGATGTCAGCAAAGACCATTACAAACATTTTGAAGCCTCCGATTCCGAATACGGCCGGAAGGGGTTCAGGGTTCCGGTGACCGCGGTGGTGACACCCAAAGACTGCGCCCAGTGCCACCCGGACGAGGTGGACGAGTATGCGAAAAGCAAGCACGCCAACACCATGGAAATCATGTGGAAAATCGATCCGTGGCTGAAAGACGGCATGAACAGCGATGTGGAAAGATCCAACGGATGCTATTACTGTCACGGTTCCGTGCTGAGAACCGAAAACGGCGAGATTTCCTCCGATACCTGGCCCAATGTGGGCGTGGGCCGTGTGAATCTCGACGGAAGCCTGGGATGCTGCACGAGCTGTCATACCCGGCACCGATTTTCCATTATGGAAGCGAGAAAGCCCGAAGCCTGCGGTCAGTGCCATCTGGGTCCGGACCATCCCCAGACGGAAATTTACAAGGAATCCAA
>JAHDSC010000189.1 GCA_018432925.1 Desulfobacterales bacterium
GTTGAAAAACTGCGCCTGAGGCCGCCATTCAGCGTTGCGGGGCTCTCGCCAATGCTCACATATGCTTGAATATGCTGCGCTTGTCGTATCGCCGCGCGCCTTGCCTGACGGCCTGATTCTTGTTTTTCAACACCCTGTTAACGCTCGCGAAAAACATATCGATATCCGATTCCAATCAGATTGGATCCGCCGACGTCAAAAATATGCCCCCCCGACTGGTGATGAATAAATAAAACCAATTGATGTTCCTTTCGCTGCGGATGCGCCAGCATAAGCTGAATCGGCCAGTAAAATTTCAGGTGCGACCGGTCCCGCTCCGGATGCCGTTCCTGCTCGGTAGCCAGAACGTGATCGGTATAGGAAAGTCCCACACCGCTTTCGATATTTGTATAAACAAACCGGTTGAACGGAAAGTCCTTCCATCGGAGAGTGATGGCGGCGTTATAGTCAAAAAATGGGCTTCGGCCCCGCTCGTTCACCACCCCGAAGACCAAAGGCAACTCCAGTTGCGGACGAAACCGCCACTCCCGGAAAGTCCAGTCAAAATCATAAAGATGATAAGACGCGCTGAAAAGATACATTTCACCGCCGGCCGCGCCTTTCGCTCGGTCAATCCTGCCAACCGAAAAATCGTCTACCACGTTTTCGGTAATAATGGCTAGGCCGAACTGGAGCGTCCAGCGTTCCGGATCAAAAAGAACGCTTTCGCTTTCCGGTGAAAACAGCGACAAGCGGTTTTCACCGGATTTTTCAAACCAGTCACCTGCGTATAAAGCGGATGTAAAAATATGGATACCAACGAAAAGTAAAAAAAAAGTGCTTCGTTTCATGACCACACGAAATAGCCCGGCGTTTGTTCCATGTAAAGAGGTTTCTTGCTTTTTTAGCGCCGAACGTTCATCCGCGCAAAAAGCGATCGGCTTCATCCCATTGATACCGGCTATGAACTTCTTTCAGATGCAGGATACAATGGAAATGCGCATTTCCATAAAATTCCTCACTCGACGGCAACAGGTTTTTAGTTTCCCGATTCATGAAAGAAATATTTTCATGACAACCGAAGGCCATATAGATTTTAACGCTTCATTTCTTTGATGCCATACCGATATCCGGAAATGTCACCGTGATGATCTCATAGATGCTCGTCGCAACGGCAGCGACCAACACCATCATTGCCGTGATGAGGATTACGACACCTGTCCCGGTGTTCACAATATGCAATGCCGAGGCCGCCTTGACAGCCAGAGGCATTGTGAACCATCCAATCAGCGTAGACAGACATACGGCAAAAACAATGCGGAATTTGTTTGCCCGAACGCCACTGAACATCCCGAAAACGAAAACCGCCAGGGCCAGCGCAAGGGCAACGATAGACACCGTAGTACTTATTTCCGGCCAGACAAATTGCAAAACGTTTTCTGACTGCATCGTTTGACTCCCTCTGTTTTTATGGGTTGAAGGCGTGGAATCACCTGTTCTCGCCGACTTGTTCGATATTCCGGGATACCGATCGATGTAAGCACCTGAATCATCTTTATTCCTGCCTCCCGAGCTGCCAAGGGATAGTTTTTTTGATTCCTGAAAACCATATCGAGGTTATACGGTTGAACGTCTCGCACGGTCTTAATTTTAAACCCCTTGGACGGTTTTGAAGTCACTTCCAATCAATCTATCGCGACCCCTGTTTTTTGCCCGATCAATCGAAGTACTTTCATCGCTTCATCGTAATCATAGTCATTGACCAGCCTTTCAAAATCCTGAAAGACTGAATCACCCAAAACTGTTTTGGCGGTTTTTAGATACTGTCCGACTTTTTCAGGATCGGCCGCATGGAGCGCAGCGGCAAGCTTTCCCAATATGGAAATCACTTGCGCCGGATCCGCTGGAACTCTGATTTTTTCTGAATATTTGCTTTCGGGAGTCTCAATGAGTGACTGTAGGGATTTTAAAACCCGGCTCAACTCCATTTCCAGGTTATCGACCAGATGAGGATCCGGCGGCTCGTCCGCCGTTGGGCTGTCGGCCATTTCAAGCTCCATTGCGGCTCTACGCAGCTCTTCGGCACCGATATTGGAGGCGCTTCCCTTGAGACTGTGAACCGTCAGATGCAGCGTTTTCCAATCTTTTTTTTCAAGGAGATTTCTGATACGATCCATGGTATCCTTGTTGCTCTCCATAAATCCGATCAGGATGCGTCTAAAAACATCCTTGCCGATATTCAGGGCGTCTAAAGCATCCTGAATGTTAATTCCGGGAAGCCTTTCCGGCAGCTCGACCTCCGCTTGAATCTCTTCAACCACGGTTCCATTTTTCGTGTCCACGGATTCGGCCTCATCGGAAGGCAGGCATGTTTTCCGCCATCGGATCAATTTCCATATCGTATGAAACAGCCGGCTCCGATCGATCGGTTTGGAAATATAGCCGTCCATCCCGGCTTCCAGGCACTTTTCTTCATCTCCTTTCATGGCATGGGCCGTCATAGCGATAATGGGAAGCGATTTGAACCTCGGATCCAGCCGGATTTCTCTGGTCGCCTGATAACCATCCATTTCCGGCATTTGAATATCCATCAGGATCGCATCGAACTGCTTGGACCGCACGGCCTCAACCGCTTCTTTCCCGTTTTCGGCAATTTCGACGATAATCCCCGCGCCTTCCAGAATTGCCAGGGCGATTTCCTGATTGGTTAAATTATCTTCCGCCACAAGAATTCTCAATCCTCTGAGACGATTTTTATAAATGGAGGCTTCGGTGGTGATCCGTCTCTTCTCGATCCCTATTTTCGATGCTTCTTTCCCGAAAACGTCCATAATTGCGTCAAATAGCATGGAAGGATGTACGGGTTTGGTGAGGCAACCGTTGATTCCGGCATCCAGTAGTTCAGCTTCTCTTCCAAAAGCGGTCATCAGGATGATCGGCAGGGTTAGCTTCAGATCACGGCGGATTTTTCTTGACGTTTCTACTCCATCCATTTCCGGCATCAACCAGTCCATAACAATCAGGTCAAACAGTTTTCCTTTGCTCCAGCCTTCTTCCAGTAAACGCAGCGATTCTACGCCCGATGAAATCCATTCCACCTGAAAACCGAAAGACTCCAGCATCTTTTTTATTATGGCACCGCTGTCATCGCAATCGTCAACAACCAGCGCCTTTAAACCTGAAATTTCATCCGGCGCCGTCAACTTCCGTTCCTCAACCGCTGGTTGCAATCCAAAACGTGCGGTGAAAGTAAAAGTGCTGCCCTTTCCCGGTTCACTTTCCGCCCGGATTTCGCCGTCCATCATCTCGACCAGTTGTTTTGAGATGGCCAATCCCAGTCCGGTTCCGCCGTACTTTCTCGTTGTGGAAGCATCCACTTGGGTAAAGGGTTGAAAAAGGTTGCGCAGGTCTTTCTGCCCAATTCCCAAGCCGGTGTCTTTTACAAAAAATTTCAGCAGGGTCCGGTCCAACGACTTCTCCTGTTCCGTTGCCCCCACAAGGATCACGCCTCCTTTTTCCGTAAATTTAATCGCATTGTCCACCAGATTTTTAAGAATTTGCTGAAGCCGCAAAGGATCGCCAATTAAAGCTCTGGGTGCTTGGAGATCCAGATCGACAAGAAATTCAATCCGCTTCTCGGAGATTCTGTTGATGAAGACATCGGTGATGCTGTCCATCACCTCGTCCAGATGGAAAGGTTTTGTTTCCAAATCGAGTTTTTCGGCCTGGATCTTCGAAAAATCCAGAATGTCATTGATAAGACCCAGCAGAGAATGAGCAGAAGAGTGTATGATTTCCAGATAGTGCCTGACTTTTGGCGAAAGCTCTTCTTCCAGAGCGAGGTCTGAAGCCGCAATGACCGCATTCATCGGGGTTCGAATTTCATGGCTCATGTTTGCCAGAAATTCGCTTTTGGCTCGATTGGCGGCCTCCGCGGCCTCTTTGGCATGTTTCAGCTCTTCATTGGCTCTTGCAAGCTCGGCCGTTCGTTGCTCCACCCGTATTTCCAACTCGTCATGGGCCTTGTGAAGGGCCTGTTCCGCAAACTTGCGCTCGGTGATGTCCTGCAAGGTTTCGATCGCACCGACAATCCTCCCTTCATCATCTTTCAATGGTGCCGCGGTGAAAAAAAGCCACTTGCCGTTTTCCCCCAAATTGGGGAAAAAATCTTCCGCCTCGAAAGCTCCCTCTATGATAGCGGAGGCTCGATACCTGCCTTCATAAAAAGAGTGTATTTCTTTCCCGCTCGCGCCATCTACAATAAGATCGGCCATAACCGGTCTTTCCGCAAAATAGAAAGGCGCCCATGTTTTTCGACTTCCTATTATTTTTTCCGCCGATATGCCGGTCAAATTTTCACATGCCTTGTTCCAATGGGTGACATGATGTTTGTTGTTGATTACAAAGGTAGCCACCGAATTCCCTTCAATGATTTGGGAAAGCCTTTTCTCGCTTTCCTGAAGCGCCTTTTCGGCTTGACCGCACTTATCGATTTCTTCCTTCAACTCCCTGATTTTCTGTTCCAGCTCTCCATGAGTTACTTTTATCGCCATTTTCATATCCTTCGATTATTGATGCGAAAACCACTCGGCACGTTTGCGTTTTCAGCAATGTAGGCCCCTTGAAACCTCGTAAAGCTGATATTTCAAAAGCCGACTTTTCCGAAGCCGAAAGGAATGCGTCATGAAACCGCGGCACTTCGCCGCCGATGATGCGCAGCACAGGAAACGCGGTAATATTAGGAATTTGCGATCAAGCCTCCTTGAATAATTTAAATTATACTTGATTTATTTACACTCGGTCAATAATATGACTCATTGATTTGAGGACCCGTCAACGTATTTCTCAAATATCCCGAGTTCTTTCCATATGAACTTCGGAGGATTCACGGTACATTATTTTTCCCTGCCATATACAGCATTTGCCCCATTGTGAAGTTTCATGGTTCCGCAATAATCTTTAGCAGGGTGTTGAAAAACAAGAATCAGGCAGTCAGGCAAGGCGCGCGGCGAAGCGACAATCGCAGCATATTCAAGCATATGTGAGCATTGGAGAGAGCCGTGCAACGCTGAATGGCGTCCTCAGGCGCAGTTTTTCAACGCCCTGATAGCCATATCATATGGTTTTGTCCCCGGTCTGTTTACCGATTGAATTGGAGAAATCCGAAACGGAGTGAATCGACGGAAGGCAATGGACACGGTTCCGATTCCTGAAGTTTTTCGGCGAGAATAATCAGCGCCGGATAACAGGAACAAAACGTTACAGAACCCGCAAGCGGATGATTCTCCGTGGCTTTCAGCCACGGTTCAGAAGGACTGCGCAAAAAGGGGGCGCATACAAAGCAAGGAAAGAGGGACTGGAAATGAGTTGGTTATTCGTGTCTGATCGAAAAGATGATGATTTTTCTTTCATACAGGAGGTATTCAATGGATTTGCTTTCTCAACGTGACTTGCAGAACTTGATGTTAAAACAGCCCGGGCCGTGTATTTCAATCTTCATGCCTACGCGGCAGGCGGGACCGGAAATACAGCAGGATCCGATCCGTTGCGAAAACCTGCTCAAAGCGGCTGAAGAGCGCCTGATTGCCCGGGGGCTTCGATCCCCGGAGGCAAAGGCGCTCCTTGAACCCATCCAAAAACTTCTGAAGGATTCCCTGTTTTGGCGGTATCAAAGTGACGGGCTTGCCGTCTTCCGTTCCGCGGAACTTTTTCGCTTATTCCGTCTGCCTCTCGATTTCGAAGAATTGGTGGTCGTCGCCGACCGCTTTCATATCAAGCCTCTGCTTCCCCTGTTCAACGCGGATGCCCGGTTTTATATCCTGGCTCTCAGTCAGAATGAAGTAAAATTACTTCAAGGCACCCGGTATCGGGTGAGAGCGTTCGATCTGAAAGGAGTTCCCGAAAGTTTGGCGGAAGCTCTCAAGTATGACAGACCCGAAAGCCAGCTCCAGTTTCACACACAGACCCCGGGCGGACCGGGCAAAAGGGCGGCCATTTTCCACGGACACGGAGTGGGAACCGATGATACAAAGGATAACATCCTCCGTTACTGTCAACAGGTCGACAGGGGACTGCGCGAAATCCTCAGGGAAGAACAGGCACCTCTGATATTTGCGGGGGTTGATTATCTCTTGTCCCTCTACAAAGAGGCCAACACCTATCCCGCATTGATTGAAAAAGGCATCGAGGGAAACCCCGATAGAATGAGCGAAGAGGAACTTCATAAGCGGGCTTGGTCCATCATACAACCATACTTTGAAAGGGAACAGGAAAAGGCCGAGGCTCAGTATCGGCAATTTATCGGTACCGGCAGAGCCTCCAATGACATGAAAGAGATTGTCAAGGCCTCCGCCTATGGGCAAACGGAAGTGTTGTTCTGCGCTGTCGGCGTTCAGCAGTGGGGGCATTTTGATCCGAATAGCGGTTCTCTCGAAATGCACGACCGGGAACAACCCGGAGACGAGGATCTCCTTGATTTTGCCGCCGTTCAAACCCTGATTCACGGAGGAACCGTGTATGGGCTGAAACCGGATGCCATGCCTGATAAGACACATCTGGCTGCCGTGTTTCGATATTAAATCATACGGGCATTCATTAATATACCGAAACTACCGGAAGCAGGTGAAGGAATCTGAATCGCGGGGATGAAATCAGATCTTTTCAATGAATCGGTTTCGGCGGGGTTTAATTTAAAAAGCCCTATGGTTCAGATAAAATCCTTCCCTCAGGCTGTTGGAGGTTTTCTGATATTTTAGACCTTGAGCTTAAGTCCTTTTGCTTTCAGTTGTTTTACCCTTGCGGATCGATCAACGTAGTGCGTGTGAAGAAGATGATGGGACATATGTCCACAGGGTTCATGGAGAAAATCCTTATAAATTTTTTTAACCGCGGGACTGTCTTGGGATTTTCTAACTTTCATTTTCGTATCTTGCACATACACGGATTCCTGCCTGGTTGCGATATTGTCCTTTACGGCCGCATAGGTAAATTTAGCGAAATTCCAGCTGTACAAAGCAGCGCCGACGGTGTAGCCGGCTATTTTTACAAACTGGCGACGCGTGACTTTTATGATCTCTTTCATTGCATCTCTCCTATTTATCCCATCTTTCTCATGTTAAATCTACGGTTTATCCTGGCGATAATGCTCCTGAGCAAGGAAGCCTCACGAACGTCGGGGAAAAGAGGTTGACCACCGCCGTTTACGCAACCGCCGGGACATGTCATTACCTCGATAAAATGGTATTTGGACTTCCCTTGTTTGACTTCTTCAAGGATCGGAATTGCGTTGGCAAGCCCACTCACCACGCAAACCTCCAGATCGCCGAACTTAGGCACATTAATCGTAGCCGCCTTCACTCCTTTGTGAGATCTTACCGCCTTGATATCCGGGTCATTCAGTTTCTTTCCGGACACAACCTCGTAAGCATAGCGCAGGGCCGCTTCCATTACGCCTCCGCTGTTTCCGAAAATCGTAGCCGCCCCGGTGGAATCTCCGAGATCGAAGTCGGGTTCTTCATCGGGAAGGCTCTTAAAATCGATACCCGCCTTTTTGATCATATAGGCAAGTTCTCGAGTGGTGATCGTGGCGTCAATATCCCTAAAGCCGCTGTCGCTCATCTCCGTCCTCAAACCCTCATATTTTTTGGCAACGCATGGCATAATAGAAACCGTGTAGATTTTTTCCGGTCGAGCTTTCGTCACTTCCGCTCCATACGTTTTGCTCAAAGGCCCCAACATGCCGATCGGCGATTTGCAGGTAGATACATTTTCGGAAAGTTCGGGGTAAAACGTCTCCATGAATTTAATCCAGCCCGGACAACAGGAGGTAAACTGCGGTAACGGCTTTTTAATCTTTCCGGTCAAACGGTGCAGAAGTTCGGTGCCCTCTTCCATAATCGTAACATCGGCCGTCATCTGGTTGTCCCAGATGTAATCGAAACCAAGTTTTCTTAAGGCAGCAAACATTTTTCCGCCGACATAAGTTCCGATCGGATAACCGAACGGTTCGCCAAGGCCGTATCGCACCGCCGGTGCGGGCATTGATACGACCACCGTGTCCGGATCCTTAAGGGCATTGAAAATCTCATCCACAAAAGAGACCCCTTCATAAATCGCCCCATAGGGACAGTTGACAAGACATTGGCCACAATTTACGCAGGTGGCCGGATCGGCAACCGTTCGAGGGCCATCGTTACCATCTTTCGGCTGAATCGCGCCGGTTGCGCAATGGTTCTCACATTCGCCGCACTCCTCGCATTTGGTCTGGTCCACCTGGATGAAATACACGTTATCGGCATCCTGCGGGATTGGCGCATTGCTCAATGTTACAACGTTTTCAATAACTCTCATGTTCTACTCCTTTTGAATGTCGTCGATTAACATTTTCAACAATCGTCTTAAAAATGTAGCCCATATTTTTAGGTATCTTTTTATCACCTCCTTCCTACCCATTGGTTATTTCCGTTGTTTTTCCCATATTCGCGGCACAAATACCTGAAAAATATTACCTGCCATGTTATTTATTGCGGCGGTGACCTGCGGCGGTCTGGCGGAGCTGGGCGGCTGGGCGCTTGCTCCCGAGTCCGGTCAGCGGAGGCCAGACCCTGTCAGGTCCACTGGCTTGTTCGCGCAGCGCTTGCGCGGAGCGGGCAAGTCAGTGGAACA
>JAHDSC010000046.1 GCA_018432925.1 Desulfobacterales bacterium
GAAAAACAAGAATCAGGCCGTCAGGCAAGGCGCGCGGCGATACGACAAGCGCAGCATATTCAAGCATATGTGAGCATTGGCGAGAGCCCCGCAACGCTGAATGGCGGCCTCAGGTGCAGTTTTTCAACACCCTGTTAAAGCACCTTCGTGAAGGTCAGGGTGGCCATGACGCCTTTGGGACGGTCCCGTGTTTCGATCTCCCACAGAAACCGCATGGAAACCCCCGTTGTGATCGGCGGCAGGAAAACGCTGACTTCCGGACCGACGGCAAAAGCCCTGTCGCGAACGTCCGTATCCCATGTTACCTCAGAGCCGCTGTCGTCTTCTACCTGCCAACTGCAATAACCGGCAAGCCCCACATCCCAGATTTTTGCCAGGGTTTTGCTCACGCCCCACTCAAACAGAAAATCATCACCCGGCGTAACATCCGAACTCCTTTTTTTGCTGTGCATCTCGTATCGCATGAGAATCGATGCCGCCCATGTTTTGTCTGAATCCGGATAATAGGTTCCTCCGGCGGTGATCATCGGCGTCCAGAAGTCTTTTCCGGGAGAGGCTGGTTTGGAAGGGTCATGGGATCCGGTCGGCATCCACAGAGACAAGGAGGCGGCTGCGTCGTAGCGCCGGCCGTGCCAGGTCAGGCCGAAGGGTTCGATGTTGATGTCGCCCAGGCCGAAACGCGAATCGGAAACGCCGGCTTCCTTGATGGAGATATCGGTATAGAGCATGGGAATGGTCGTGTCCATGAAGAGGTTTCCTCCCAGTAACTTATGGCCCGTCACCCAGATCAGGCGGGAGACCGGCGCAAAGATCGTAACGTCAAAGGACAGGGGGAGCTTGTCTCCATTCTTATCCGTAAGTTCATCCGATGTGTACAGCGCATTGTACAATTTGAAGTAAACGCCCGGCGGAGGAAGAGAGGCGCATTTGATCCCTTCCACGCCGCAGACGTAATGACCGGTTTCGCCGGCAAAGGCCATGCCCGTGCCACCCAGAAAAACGAAAACCCAGAGAGCCGCAACAGTTTTATTCATTCGTTTCTTTCAACCTCCATTAATTTTCCGGCTCCGAGGCGGCATGCGTCCGCAAAAAAAACCCCAAAGCCAATTAACATCAGCTTGGGGCTTTACCATTACCGCCAAGTATTCTAGGGGGCATTCGGCAGGTCTTCTGACTTGCGGATTATCCTATTCCCCGCACCTTCCCGCATCGATTCGCATTACCCTTCCGATGCAGTGGTTTTCTTGCGGGTTTCGTCCTCGCTGACAGCGGCGGGTCCGTGCCGGATTTTCACCGGGCTTCCCTCTTTTTCCGCCCTTTTAGGGCAACCGAATGCCGATACGGGTATTTAAGAAGTGCTCCTATCATGAGGGGTAAAAAACTGTCAATGAAATATTGGAGCATTGCAAGGAGCAGCAGAAGTGGATGAACGGTGATAAAATATGAGGCGCGAAGAAATGGCGCCAAACCGTGAATAACGATTATATTTTGACAAATCGAGAATGAATTGTTCCCGGCGATTTTATGGCACGGGAACTGAAAATGAAATGTCCTGTTTTTGAGCCGGATCGGCAGATCCAATCCCATCCCGGCGTATACCATATGTTGAGTTTTTTTCTTTGACAACAAGCAGACTTTCGCCATACACTGATTATCAAAAAGAAAGTTTTTATCCCTCCATACCCCTGGCTTCCGAAAAGCAAGTTCTAATCCCGAATGAGCGAAGGCGCTGAAAAAAACTGAAGAGGCGGCAGAGAGTGCCCCAAGGCAAGCCGCTGAAAAGACATAGGAATAAGTTTTTCCGTCCAAAGTACTTTTTTTAATCGGCAAAGGCGGCTGATGGATTGAGCAATCACCGATCAGACGATGGGCCGGAAACCGGACGTTTTCGTATGGATCTGTTTTTTTTGAGCCCGCAGCCTCCAGCGGTCCGGATCCGTCATCGTACGGAGCGAAAGCAACGCGTATTTCCTGAAATGAAACTGCGTAAAAAGATAAAGAAATCCGTCCGTCCGTTCCGGATGACACTTGTTCAATGCCCCTTTGTCCCTTAGCCCTTTCGTCATAACCGGCCGGGTGCGGGGAATGATCAAAAGAAGGAGTGAGGTGATGGAC
This sequence comes from Desulfobacterales bacterium, assembly GCA_018432925.1. GTDB lineage: Bacteria > Desulfobacterota > Desulfobacteria > Desulfobacterales > JAHDSC01 > JAHDSC01. The sequence continues at coordinate 2,116 of JAHDSC010000046.1, forward strand.
CATGAATAGAACCCGTACGTTTTTTCTGATGGTATTGCTGACGATTCTCTTTGTTGTTATTGGCGGAGCCGTGGGAGGAAGGGAAGGGGCTGTTACGGCCTTTCTTTTTGCCGCGGCGATGAATTTTTTCTCATACTGGTTCAGCGACAAAATCATCCTGAAGCGTTACGCAGCCTCTCAGGTCGGACCGGAGGATCAGTCACGCCTGTATGGAATTGTTGCGGAATTAGCCCGAAAGGCCGGTTTGCCCATGCCGAAGGTTTTCCTGATTCCGGAACGAAATCCGAATGCATTTGCAACCGGTCGCAATCCCGAACACGCCGCGGTTGCAGCGACGGAGGGGATACTGGAAATTCTGGATGATGATGAGTTGTCCGGAGTCATGGCGCATGAACTGGCGCACGTGAAGCATCGGGACATACTCACGGGTACGATTGCCGCAACATTTGCGGGGGCGATTGCCATGCTCGGACAGTTTGCCCGTTTTGGTGTCGGAAGTCGGGATCGGCGGAGCAATCCTCTGGGAACTCTGCTGATTGTGATCGGAGCACCTCTTGGTGCCATGTTAATCCGCATGGCGGTGTCTCGTGTCAGGGAATATGCCGCGGATGAAGGAGGGGCTGAAATAAGCGGGAAGCCTTTGGCGCTTGCAAACGCTCTTGGAAAACTTCACCGGGGTGTTCAGGCCTTTCCTCTGACAAGAGGGAATCCCGCGCATTCCCATATGTTCATTATGAATCCATTTTTCGGCGGTTTACAGAGACTGTTTTCAACTCATCCGCCTACCGAAGAACGAATCATGCGCTTACGGCTGATTGCCGGAAAAGAAGATCGTTTTCTGTAAAAAAGATACCGCGGCTCCGTTGCCCGATGGAAGCCCGCAAAATGACGATCGATAAAAACACAAAACAAAAAGGAGGACGCCATGGGACTTTTCGATTTCGTCAAAGATATCGGCCGCAAACTTTTCAATCGTGATGCGGAAGCAGCGGAAAAAATCAAGGCGCACATTGAGGAGGCCAACCCGGGAATATCGGGTCTGGGCGTTGAGTTCAAGGACGGGGTCGTTTCGATTTCAGGCCAAGCCGACAGTGCCGAAGCCATGGAAAAAGCCGTGCTGATGGCCGGTAACATCCAGGGGGTTACCGAAGTGAAGATCGACAAGCTCCAGGCCCCTCCCGTTCAAGCCAGGGTGGAGTATTACACTATCAAGAAAGGCGATACGCTGTCTGCGATAGCGAAACAGTTTTACGGCAAAGCGAACGACTACCCTAAAATTTTTGAAGCGAACCGGGAGGTTATTAAAGATCCGAACCTGATTTTTCCGGGGCAGAAAATCCGCATCCCTCTTGGCTAAGGTGCCCGTGTGAAGTCTATTCATGGCCGCATCGTAGGGTCGGGTCGGGTGGAAGAAATTGCGGTTTTACCTATCACAAATACAGGAGGATTACAAAATGAGCATAAGCGATTTATTGGGAGCCATGATGCAATCCGGCATGGCGCCTTCATCCAATCAGCGGCTGCGGAACGCTTTGGGCGGTGGGAGCGGAGGTCTGTTGGAAAGCCTGAGCGGCATGCCCGGCAAGCAGCGTGGAGGCGGGTTGGGGGACGTTCTTTCCGGTGCATTGGGCGGCGGCGGCGGAGGAGACCTGGGGGGAATGCTCGGGGGTGTATTGAACGAGGCAGGAAAAATGGCGGGCGGCAAACAGAACCTGGCCCTCGGCGGCTTGGGGGCCCTTGCCGGCGCGTTACTGGGCGGTGGGGGCAAATCATTGGGCGGCGCCCTCGGCGGAGGGGTGATGGCCCTTCTCGGGGCCATGGCCTTTAAGGCGTTGCAAGGCAGCGGTCAGAGCACGGGGAAAGTGCCCCTTGGACTCCTGGAACCCCGGACCGATGCCGATCAGCGGGAACTGGAACAAAATACGGAACTTGTTCTGAAAGCGATGATCAACGCCGCAAAGTCGGACGGCCAGATCGACGAAGAGGAGATTCATCGTATTGTCGGAAAGTTGCAGGAAGTCGGGGCGGAGGCAAAGGACCAGCGCTTTGTTCTGGCACAGATGCAGAAGCCGATGGAAACCGAGAAGCTGATTTCAGCAGCCAGAGGTCGGGCGGAACTGGCTTCCCAGATTTATGCCGCTTCCCTTATGGCGATCGAGGTGGATACGTCGGCCGAGAAGGAATACCTGCGGGAACTGGCTTTCGGTATGGGTCTCGGCCAGGAGGTGATCCGGAGAGTCGAGCAAATGGTCGGACTTCAGCCGGTGTGAATGAGCCCCGTTATTTAAAATTCCGATGGAAGAAAATGATAACGTTTCGGTTTCGCGGCATAACCCGGGTTATCGATATGGACAGGGTGTTTTCCCATTTATAAAACAACCACATCTTGACTCCTCAATTTTTCTTCCTACATATGTTCGAAATGGAAAAATGAATCAGGGGGGTAAAAAATGAGCAGAATGTGTATCAGTTTTCTTATGTGCCTGCTTATCGCAGGATCGGTTCATGCCCAGGAGGATGCAAACATGAAAGACACATTTTTTGTAATTCATTCAAGGAAGAGCGTGAGGAATTTCACGGACGCACCGGTAAGCAAAATCGATCTCGATAAGATCGTTCGAGCGGGTATGGCTGCGCCGTCCGCGGTTAATATGCAGCCATGGTCTTTTGTGGTGGTTACGGACAGAAAAAAGCTGGACGAGCTTGCCGCGGGTCTTCCCTATGCTAAGATGCTTTTCAAAGCGGGTGCGGCGATCATCGTTTGCACCGAGCCTGAAAAGGCATATGATCAGAACAAGGATTTGGCGGTCATCGATGCATCGCTTGCCGGCGAAAACATCCTTCTTGCGATAGAGGCTCTCGGGCTTGGCGGTGTGTGGACCGCCGCCTACCCCTATGAGGACCGGATGAAACATGCGCGTACCGTGCTCCGCATCCCTCAGAAAGTTATTCCTTTGAACGTCATACCCCTGGGTGTTCCGACCGGGGTAGATAAACCGAAAGACAAATATAAAAAGGAAAAAATACACTGGGAAAAATGGTAATGGATAGAAAGGCATAATATCCAGGGCTTACCTGCCTTCCGGTAGCGTTTCGATAAGGTTGCTTCACTCCGGTTTTTCGAGTTCGCGGCGAATCGCCAGCCCGATTTTTTCCAGCATATAGGGTTTTCTGACGTACCGAGTAACGCCCAGGATTTTCATTTCTTTCACCCGGTCGGTTTCCGAATATCCGCTTACGATGATCGCTTTCTGTTTCGGCCGCATTCCGAGTATGCGGCGATACGTTTCCAGACCGTCTATGCCCGGTTCCATGATCATGTCCAGCAGAATCAGATCCGCCGGGTTATGCCTCAGATATTCCAGGGCCGCTTCCCCGCTGGAAACGGATTCGACGCGATATCCAAGCAGCTTTAACATTTCAGTGGCGATCTTCCTTTGTTCGGCAAGATCATCCACCACCAGAATCTTTTCGTTGTTTCCACGGAACATGTCCGGGGAAACGGCGGATGCGGTCCTTTGCGCGATCTTCAGAGTTACCGGAAAATACAGGTGAAAGGAGGAGCCTTTCCCAACCTCGCTTTCCAGGTGGATATACCCCTGATGATCTTTCACCGTCGACCAGACCACGGATAACCCGAGGCCGGTGCCGCTTCTTCCCATGACTTTCTTCGTGTAGAACGGCTCGAATATTTTCTCCCTGTCGGCTTCGCAGATGCCGCTACCCGTATCCGAAACGGTCAGGCGAACATAGTCGCCTTCCCGGACGGTATCATATCCATGAACCGGGTAATTCAGATAACGGTTTTCGGTGGATATATGGATCCGGCCGCCGCCGGAGATGGATTCCGCGGCATTGGACACAAGGTTCATGAGGGTTTTGGACAGATGCACGGGCGAGCCGACGATATTCAATAAATTTTCATCAAGACTTGTAGTCATCTCGACATTCGGAATAAAGGACATCATTTTATAGTGCTCGGGGCTGTCGAGATAGGATGCGACGATCTCATTCAGACAGACGACTTCCGAACATGCCACACCTCTTCGGGACAGGGTCAGCAGATCCTGTACGATGGCTTCGGCTTTTTTGCCGGATTGCAGAATGGTGGACAGGGCTTTGTGCAACGGGCTGTCTTCGGGCATGTCAAGCAACATAATTTCCGGATAGGTGACCAGTCCGCTGAGAATATTGTTCAGGTCATGGGCTACTCCTCCCACAAGGGTGCCGATCATTTCCATTTTTTCGACGCGCTGCAGCCGGCTTTCAAGTTCCTTCTGCTTCAACTGGACCTTTTTTTGGTCGGTGATGTCGATGCCGTGGACCAGGATCGTTTTTCCGCCCTTATAATCAATGGGAACTGCCAGTGTTTTAACCCATCGGGTCTGTCCGGACCGGGTCATATAACGGATTTCTATGGATTCCAGGTAGTCATCAGCCTGTGGGATCTTTTCCAGCCACTGGACATCTTCCGGATGAATCAGATCCGTTGCCGGCTTGTGCATGAGCTCTTCCGGGCGATAACCGCTCATTTCCACGGCCTTGCGGTTTGCGAATATCAATCCGCCGTCCTGAATCAGGAGGATAATGGACAGTGTGTGTTCGGTGATCAGCCGGTACATTTCCTCTGATTTTGCCAATTGCGAGACGGATTCGTCGAGCCTCGCCACCATGTCGTCGAAAATATATCCGAGCTTTCCGATTTCATCGGCCTTCGGCATGGAGAGCCTTCTGGAAAGATCCCTGTCCCTTCCGATGGAAAGGGCGTGTTCCGACAGCCGGCTAACCGGTCCGATTACGGTGCGTTGCATCATCCAAAGTGCCAGCAGAAGCACCAAAACAGCTGCCGATGAACCGGTCAGCCAGGCATACCCGATGGTCACAAAGCCTATTTTGGAAATGTCCCCGGGGGTTTTCACGGTCAGTAGAAGGGCCGGACGACCTTCAATGTCCGAAAGAACCGTAAAACACCGTAAGCCCCCAGCCTTTCTTTCGAACCGGAAGGGCGAATCCGGGCCGATCTCCGCAACAATCTCCCGAAGCCGCGCCGGAAGGGAATCGTTATGAATGGGAAGGATTTGCAGGGAGATCCGGGTCAGATCGGCAATGGCTTCGATGGAAGCCGGGTCCAGAAACCGCCCCATAATCAGCGTGCCGCCGATCGGGCCCTGGTTCTGGTTGTTGAGAATCGGACGGGAGGCGACCAGCATGGGGCCCTGATCGGTCATGAAAATACCGGCTGTCTTCATGCCTTCGAAAGGAATATTTTCATTTTCAACGGTCAGCAGAGGGGGGGCCGGAGAAATCGACCCATCTTTGAAAACCCCCGGTTCAAAGGGCGCGTAGGATGACGCTTTCCGAGTCTGCCCGTACACGAGTAGGCGTTTGTCGTCAAAGAATTGGAGAAGATTCAGCCGGAGGTCCTTAAAAAGATTTTCCGGGAGATTGGTTTTGATATATTCTTCGGAGCGGGTTGCGGCGAAAGCATAGGTGTCGTCCCAGGAGGCCCAGTCATGGCAAACATCATCCAGATGGTCGATTTCGCGTTGGATTGCCTGAACCGCGCGCAATGCATCTTTCCGGGCCTCTTCGTTTTCCAGCTCCACAAAGCTTGGAAAGACGATCATGCGATGAATCAGAAGATTCGCGGCAAGGTAGGAAATAAATACGCACAAAAAGAGAATGACGACCTTCAATTTTAAAGACATCGGATGTTTTCCCTTGATTCAATCGCTCATGCCCTGCCTTGGAATATCCGAAGTCATCAAATGATTTGCAGACCGGAGATTCCACGCCTCCCTGTACCATACTATTGGGACGGGGTCGAAGTAAAAATGGCGGGAGTTTTTTTACTGTATACAATAATATCGCTCGGAAACAAAAAAATGGGGAAAAAACAGGCGATCCGAGTCTGCTGCCCCATGGCTGCACTTCGACGTGGAACAGACCGGAATTCCAAGTCAAGTTTTGATCAGTTGGGTCAATCTTCCTTTTTCTCCAGATCAAACCGGAGAGGGTACGTCCCGCCGGCCGATTTTTGGTTGACCGTGGCGGTCTTGCGTCCGTTTTTATGGAAGTGGATCTGTATCGTTCTGGAAAACCCGTCGGACCGGATTGACACAACGGCATTCTCGTTAAACGACAATAAATCGGGCACCGCATCCCGGGGATCGAATCGGACTCTGGCGTTGAGAGCCGAAAAATCGAATCGCAGCTGATTATACAGCCGGTGCGGATAATCGTTTATACCCAATACGTCCGAGGTAATCGTGAAATTGGATTTCACGTTGGATGGCAGCTTGTCCATGCCGGCAATCTCCCGGGCGACTTCCATCCTGGGCATTTTCAAGGATTTGAGCGCACCGGGCGACAAGAGGAATGTTCCCTTTTCAAGTAAAACCGCATCAACCGTCGCCTCCAGTACCTCTTCGTCCTTTTTGAAAACGAATTCACCGGGTTGAGCGAGTTTTTCCCGCTGATCCTTGTACAGCACCTGATCCGCGCAGATGTTGAATGCGCCCATTTTATCCGAGTCATATTCAAAATACAGGTCGGCTGCGTTCCTGCCCCAGGTGGAGCGGATTTCACCGGCGTAGGTATCGGACTGGGCAAAGCTCAACTCCACGATATCGGGTCGCTCCCAATAACCTTCAATTTGCCTGAAGTTATTTTTGAATTCAGTCCAATAGAGGCCGGCGACCCGGTTCTTTTCGTCGATTTCAACCTCGAATACGCATGTGAACGTTCCTTGCCCCTCAACCGTATCCTCGAACCGGCCGATCCATGCGCCGGTAATGTCATATGGCAACTTATGGGCCTCGTCGATAGGCTCTCCTCGGGCCATCAGGAAATAGAAACCCGCCCCGGCTAAAAGGACGATCGCCATCAGGAGGGGCACGACCGGAAGGTGGGTATTCCCGGCGTTTCTAATCGACGGCCGATCTCCGCCTCCGGGAGCGAACGGGGGCTGGTTCGGTGAATTCAACCGAGCGCTTGGGTCAAACTTGGAATAGATGATCCCGCAGGACGGGCATTCCTGAGCCGGCGCCCGGTCATTTGACCGTCGAACATAACCGCATTTCGGGCATTTCACTCCACTGGCCACTGCTTTCTCTCCTTTTATCACTGACGGCGGCCGATTTTGATCGGTTCAAGTTTTTCGGATGCCGTCTAACAAATTAATATATTTCATATTTTTATCCGGCAATCGTTAGTCCAAAAGTCAATTGAATCGGTCGGTTGCGCGGCCGAATGGATATACGAATCAGAAAACGGCCCAAAATCGAAAACTTTCGATGTGCCGAACCATTTTTGGCGGTTTGTCACCCATATCCCCAACCGGGGTGAACCACTGCATGACGGAAGGCAGAGATGGTAGGTGTTGCGGTTATTCGGGGAACCATAATCTCTTCGCCGGACACGGCCCTCATATTCCTGAATTCGCCCGTCATGACGGCTATTGTTCAATTCGGCAGAAAACCAAAATTCTTTAGAAACTCAGCATATCCTCAAAGCCCGTTTTGAGTCTGATTGACGGCCCTTTTTTTCGGCAGGCCCAAATCCGTTCCGACGTATACCATATGTTGTGGTATTTTTTCTTTGACAAACAAGACGAATTTTGCCATACACTGACATCCAAAAAATAAGTTCTAATCCCTATCCTTTTTACAGGCAGGGCCATCGAGAAGCTCCGTCGGCCAGTAGACACCATCCACCCCGGTCCCAAACGGTTACCGTGGGCAAGAGCCGATGCGCGTGGAGTCACCCTGCGGGCGTATGATCGCTATGCTCAAAACATCTTGTTCGCCATATAGAACATGCCGGCAAAGGGAGGTATCGCTCTGAAGCACATTCAGGATGCAGTCTCTATCATCAATGGATTCACCCTCTACCGTATCCGCGGCCTTAATGAAGGGGGGAGGCCTCCGAGCGTTTCAGCATCTCGGAGATGGAAAAGGAAGAGGATCGGAAAGTAGACGGCATCTCCCTTCGATAAAGGCGGATCTCTCATTGCGTGGATATGGGAATGGTGATGAAACCACTTCCCAAAGAAAAGCCTGGCGACATCCAAAACCTCATTGACCAATACAAAATCGACCGGGACGATAAATATTTCGGCGGTCTGCCTCTCTGAACCCGCTGAGTGGATAAGCTGTGGAACAGATCCGGGACATGCTTTCCGAAAGGCTCGGGATATCGATCCCCGAGGAGACAGGAAACCGATCCTGAAACGGAGGTTTTGTTGCCCGGCTATTCCGTTGGAGGCGTCAATGCTGGAGGAGAGACTCATGGAGATAAGACAGTTAAGTCATGGAAAAATCGCACAGATGCTTGAAAAGGGGATCCATCTTCCCAACCCTCTAACCTTGGACATCGGCGAGGAGGTCGATGTCGACCGGATTTCCGCGAGGAATGTCACCATTTATCCCGGCTGCAGAATATACGGCGAGCGCACCGTTATATCCTCCGGGGCGCGCATCGGTTACGAAGGACCGGTCACCATTGAGAACTGCCAGCTTGGGCGTGATGTAGAGCTCAGGGGCGGCTATTTCAGCAGATCCGTTTTTCTCGATAAATCCAACATGGGTCTGGGTGCCCATGTGCGTGAAGCCTCGATCCTGGAGGAAGAGGCGGGTGGAGCTCACTGCGTGGGGCTCAAGCAGACGATCCTTTTTCCCTTCGTGACCTTGGGCAGCCTAATCAACTTCTGCGACTGTCTCATGGCTGGAGGGACCAGCCGCAAAAACCACAGCGAGGTGGGCAGTTCGTACATTCACTTCAATTTTACGCCGGACGGCGACAAGACCACGCCGTCGCTGATCGGCAACGTTCCCAGTGGCGTCATGCTCAACCAGCCGCCCATATTCCTGGGTGGCCAGGGGGGGATGGTAGGACCGATACGCATGGGTTTCGGCACGGTGGTGGCAGCGGGTTCGGTTCTAAGGGGAGACTGCCTGGACGACAACCGGCTCATCATTGGCGAATCCCGCTCCAAGGGCGTGAGGGAGTATGTACCCGCACTTTATCCCAACCTGTCCAGGATCGTGCGAAACAATATTGTCTATTTGGCCAATCTTGCAGCGCTCGGGGAGTGGTATGTGCATGTGCGAAAGAACTTTTTCGAGGGAGTGGAATTCGGGTCACTCATCCATGCCGGGCTTTTGGACAAGCTTTCGATGGCCAGAAAGGAAAGACTCAAGCGAATTCAGGCCATGGCGGAAAGGGCATCCCGTTCCGAGAACTTCCACTCCGGAGATGAAAATCGTTTCAGGGGTGAACTGGGACACAATTTTCACAAGATACTGGACATCTTCCAGGGAAATGCCGATAAGGACTTCCAGGCGGATACGCACCGGGAGAAATTTCTGGGAGAGTTGGACAGGGTAATGCAGGGTAACCCGGGTGGTTATGTGGAAACCATCCAGGCGCTTCCTGCGGAGGTTTCGTCAACAGGAATCAAATGGCTGGAATGCGTGGTATCCTCTTTCTGCAGGATGGCCTCAGATGCCATCCCCGGTGTGCAGATTTATTAAGGATCGCGCTTTTTCACTCAACGTATTTTTAAAGGAGGAGCTAATGGGAAAACTTTTCGGCACGGATGGGATCAGAGGGGAAGCAAACCGCTATCCCATGAACGCGGAGATCGCATTTGCCGTGGGGCAGGCAATCGTCTACCTGTTGAGAAAGGAACATCACCGCACACGGATCATTATCGGCAAGGATACGCGTATTTCAGGCTATATGCTGGAAAGCTCGCTGGAAGCCGGGATTACCTCCATGGGCGGCCATCCGTATCTGGTCGGTGTACTTCCCACACCGGGCATCGCGTTTATAACTCACAGCATGAGGGCCGACGCGGGCATCGTAATCTCCGCCTCCCACAACCCCTATGAGGACAACGGCATCAAGATCTTCAGCGGAAACGGCTTCAAACTTTCCGATGCACAGGAAGAGACCATCGAAAATCTGATCCTTAACGGAAGGCTCAATGACTTTTTGCCCCCCCCGCATCAAATGGGTCA
>JAHDSC010000105.1 GCA_018432925.1 Desulfobacterales bacterium
TTCTGTGGTCGGTTTTCCAGCCTCATTTCAACGCGGACGCTATAACCGGAATGGAAACCGGCACCGGGGATGAAGAATTTGAAGAATTGTCCGACGCGCCTGTTCCGGATGCAACGGCGATCCTCTCGCCGGATCGGGAATTGACTTTTTTTACCATCCGGGGACACTACAAGAACCTGTTTACCGGTTTTGCCTCCGAGAACTTTCTGGATAAAGAAACGGACCATTTTCAAAAAAAATACCTGGCAGCGGACCTGAATCGCCTCCGGCTATCCCCCGAAATCAAAACAAGCGAAAACTTTTTACTGCACGCCGACATGGATAACGAGATATATGCCGCCAATTACGCCGGTAGCAGGACATTTGACGCCTTCTGGTTTCCCTCCGACTTCAACGATCTTTTCGATCCGGTGATCACCGAGAGATTTTCCGGCGACGGGGTTTACCGGTTCAACCTGCACCGGTTCTATGCCAAGGCCGTCACCGGAAATTTCACGATCACGATGGGTCGCCAACTGATTCGTTTCGGAAGCGGCAGACTCTGGAACCCGCTGGATATTCTCAATCCGATTACACCCACCTTTGTCGAAGGACCTGAGGATCAAAAAGGCATCGATGCGTTTCGGATGGAGTACTATCCGGGAGTCGCAACCGAAATCGCCATCGTCTATGCCCCGAAAAGAATAAACGACGAGTTGGACGGCGATATTTTTGCAAACAAAAACACCAACCTGATCTCCAGACTAAGAACCACCATCGACAATACGGATCTGGCCGTGCTGGGGGGAAGGGTAACGAGAAGATATCTGGGCGGAATCGACTTTTCCACCATCCTTTGGGATGGAATGCTCCGCGGCAGCTTTCTTCTGTCTTTTCCCGACCGGGGAAATGCATACGGCCTGGGAAGCGTCGGTTACGAATATACCTTCAGAAACGGGCTTTATTTTCTTGCCGAATATTTCTACAACCAAAACGCCCTCAACCGAAACGAGTCCCTTCTTGACGCGTATTCGGAAAGTCTTGTCTTCGGGATGAACGAAGATCGCTTCATCCGACTTGCCAATCAGTTCCTCACTTTCAACCGGCATTATTCAGGGATTGTGCTGGGATACGATATCTCCCCGCTGCTTCGCGGCGATATTTTTGCAATCGCCGACATCGAAGGCCGGGGAATATACGTGTCGCCTTCCCTGAAGTATAATCTTTTCCAGAATCTCGATATTTCCATTGCCGGAATGCTGGGAAGCGTTTTCAGCGGTGCCTCCGTCACCTCCGATTTTGATTCGCTGGAAGACCATCCGTTATTTTTTGCTTCCCTTGTCTGGTACTTTTAAAAATTAAAAGTTACCGGGAAAAGACGCCGAGAAAAAAACTTGACATTATCCGGAATGGTCACTAAAGAATCTTATATTGTTGGATTTTTCTCCGAAAAAAGCGGCAAAGGCAAAAACCGCAAATCCGCATGGATTGATCGAAACGCCGCATGGGATTTTTTTGCGAAGTCGTCAAATTTTAGTCGGAACGAAAAAACAGATATCATGACAAACACTTTAACCATTATCAACCGCGTCGGAATCATAATTATCATCGCAGCGGGGATCATTACCCGCTGCGGGAGAAGGGGTTGATAATGGTCTGATTTTTTATCGTCTATAGCGAAAATTTCAAAAATTAAAATCCGTTATCAGCTCCGAGGAGCCGTTAACGGATTTTTTTTTGCTGATAATTAACGCAAACTTTCTTTGTTTTTCGGACTCGCGTCCAAGCAGAAGGCTCACTTTTACAGAACCGACAACAGGCAGGAAAGGATCGGATCATGGAACTTACCGGTGCAAAAATTCTGATGAAGGCGCTGAAAGATGAAGGGACGGATACGATTTTCGGATATCCGGGCGGCCAGGTCATCGACATTTACGACGAGCTGGTGCAAACCGATATCCGCCATATACTGGTCCGTCATGAACAGGGGGCGGTTCACGCGGCGGACGGCTATGCAAGAGCCGTCGGACGAGTCGGAGTCTGTCTGGTGACATCCGGGCCCGGCGCGACCAATACCGTTACCGGCATTGCATCGGCCTATATGGATTCAATCCCCCTGGTGGTCATTACCGGCCAGGTTCCCACCCATCTGATCGGAATCAGGAGCTTTCAGGAAGTAAATATCGTCGGGATCACAAAGCCCTGCACCAAGCGAAACTTCCAGATCCGACGAACCGAGGATATTCCGGGAATTATCAAAAAAGCCTTTCATACCGCAAGAAGCGGCCGACCCGGACCCGTCCTGGTCGATATTCCCAAAAATGTCGCCACCGGAAAAATCAGTTACCAACCGGAAAAAATAGCAAGGGTCAAAAAATTACGCCCCGCTCCCGAGCCCGATGTCGACCGGCTGGAAACGGTGGTGGACCGGATAAAAAAAGCGCAAAGGCCGGTCATCTTTGCCGGAGGCGGGGTGATCTTGTCCGGTTCTTCCGGGGATCTTGCCGAGCTTGCCCGCAAGGCACGGATTCCCGTAGCGACATCTCTCATGGGACTGGGCGCGTTTCCGGGAACGGACCCGTTGTGTCTCGGCATGCTCGGCATGCACGGAACCTATTGGGCCAACATGTCCATAGGAACCTGCGATCTGCTGATCGCCGTCGGGGCCCGTTTCGATGACCGGGTTGCCGGGAATCCGGAGGTATTCGCGCCACGTGCCGGAATCGTGCACCTTGATATCGATCCCGCTTCGATACCCGCGAAGATCCCGGTCGCGGTATCCGTTGCGGGAGACTGTAAAATGATGTTGCGTCATCTGAACCGCCGGATCGATCAGACGTTCATGGGGGATTTGACGAAAAAAAGGCGCAAATGGCTGGACCAAATCTCACGGTGGAAAAGCACCCATCCCCTGACCTATAAGCAGACCAATATCATCAAGCCTCAATTCGTTGTTGAAAAACTTTATGAACTGACCCGGGGACGGGCCATCATTACCACCGAAGTCGGACAGAATCAAATGTGGGCGGCGCTTCATTACCTCTTTGATCAACCCGGACATTTTATCACCTCGGGCGGCCTGGGCTGCATGGGCTTCGGACTGCCGGCCGCCATCGGCGCCCAGGTGGCCCGCCCGGATAAGCTTGTCATCGATATCGCAGGAGACGGAAGCATCCAGATGAATATTCAGGAAATGGCCACGGCCGTTCAATCAAAGCTCCCCATCAAGGTTGTGATTCTGAATAATCGTTATCTGGGCATGGTGAGGCAATGGCAGGAGCTGTTTTACGGCAAACGCTATGCCTGCACATCGATGGATGACGGTCTCGATTTCGTCAAACTGGCGGAAGCTTATGGGGCTGTCGGTTTACGGGCCACCCGGCCGGAAGAGGTGGAACCGGTTCTTCTGGAAGGGATTTCCACCCCGAAAACCGTGATCATGGATTTTGCGGTGGATCCGGAAGAAAGCGTCTATCCGATGGTTCCGACCGGTGCTCCCATCACGGAAATGCTTACGGCATGATTTTTTAATCTCCGGCGGCAACCAATATTGTTTTGACACCGGTCTTAATGCCTTTGAGAAAGTGGTGGGCTAGAGGTTGGGTGGCTGTATACAATCGGAACGATTTGGTTGGATGAAATAAAGGCAACCGGCTAAAATTAATAGTACGAAATAAGAAATCACTCTGAGCATAGTACCGGCAAGGACACCCTCAGCCATTCCTATGCCGACTTCTTTACCCAGAACACCATAGGCCAATTCGCGAATGCCTATATTACCCGGCGTCAAAACAACATAAACGCTTATTTTATAGAGAACACAGAAAATTGCTATCGTCGATACAGGCAAGGCGTGGCCAAGTTGCTGAAATCCCAAGTAAAGAATCGGGATGAGGTTAACGAAAAGCATAAGGCTAAGACCCACTATCCGCAAAAGGGATTTCCAGTCTCGAATCGAATACACCATCACATCCAAAACGCCGGTTGCTTGGGACCAAATCTTGAAAAGTGGTTGCCATTTGGGAGTAAATGTTTTGAACAGAAATCTAGCGATAAGAGGGGCTGAAATTAAAGCCAAAAACATGGAAATTACAATCAACTGCCCGGAAAAACCGCCAATATCAACTTTGGTCTTCGCTCCTACCATGAGGACAAAGGACAGAAACAAATTCAGGCACATGTCCAGCCAGATGAAGAAACCATACGTGGTAATATAACCTGTGTAAGGAATCTGGTGCTCTTTTTTCATCCTTAGCCCCCGATATGCATTACCCATCTGGGGTAAAAGTGAATTCAGAAGCATACCATTGACCAAAAGGATAAGATTTTTTATGTGAGGAATAGTTTTCTGAGTGCATTTCCAGAGGATGATTCGAAAACGGATGCCATACAATAAATAATAAATGGCATAAAGTGCTGCCATGAAAATAATCGACGCGAAGTTGATGTGGGCTATTGACCTAAGTGCGTTCTGGTTTCTGCCAAGTATGATAACAATATAAATTACGCATGCAATCGCAAAGGTCCAGCGAATGCCGGCCGTGAAAAACCGTTTTCCAGTATTATCGCTGGACAGAAACAAAACCCTCCTTTTTCTATCGTTAATTAGGAAGCCTTAATGCCCGTTGCAATGGTTTGATAACAACAAAATCTTGGAAAAGGAATTAAACCTATAAATGGGATAGGGAACCCTCCGGAATATAGTTTAACCTTTTTAAATCCCGACATTTCCAGCATTCGAATCAGCCACCGCTGAGGAAACAACATGATATGATCATTTGAACAAAAAAAACGCTTGCTTAACGTAATATTTAACAAGAGTTCAATAGGTGAATGAGGGTTGGGTGTCGACAAAACTATGACACCTTCTGAGGCTATAACATCACTGCAATTACGCAGAAATGAAATCGGATCCGGCAAATGTTCAATTAGTTCGCCTGCAATTAATGCATCAAAAGTTTGCCCTTCTTTTTTCAACTCCTCAATGGTTCCTCTAAAAAATTTACTGTAATTATCTGGAAGCGTTGATTGACGTATATCTAAGCCAAGCACAAAGGGGTTTTTTAAAAAAAGGTTTGGTTTCTCAACGCATCCTACGTCGACAACTGAATTGAAGTCTTTTACTAAAAACGCCATTTTCTTTTGACGATAGTCTTCGGAAACTGTGTATGCCATATTTAATTATTTCCAGATACCTTGCAATTGGAAGTTACTGATACATTTTTAACAATAATCCTGCTTTCGCCGGTTATTCCTATAATGTTCCGTAGCAACCTGATAAATCAATTCATTGACATCAATCTTATCCATCAAAAGCTTTGCTCTTCGTTTGTGCCAGTCTTTTCGGTCATAATTTGCCAATATCTCCTCCGCCTTGGCAATGGCTTTCTCCTGTCTTTCAGGATGAAAATTAAAGACCAGACCGTATGTATTTTCCTGCTCATCCGTATATCCCCTTCCAACCGGGTCAATATACACTCCAGGCACACCCAGAACGGCCCCTTCACTGCACATCGTAGCGCTTTCTCCGAAAATTACCGCGGCAAAGGCCATCAAGTTGTGAATTTTTGCTAAATCAAGGCGCAACCGATATGGCTCAAGATCAGGATGTAACGGGGCTTCGGACGAAATAAAAACCTTACCGTATCTGTTCAGCTTCTCAACAGCTATTCTTTTGTTATCATCCGTCAAACCTGTTAAACCCATATCATGGGAAGCACCCCAGCCAACAAAACGAATTATGGAAAATATTTCATTCGGCATGATATTGACTTCAGATAAAATGGAAGGATCGGGCTTGAAATATTTTGGATGCAAATAAGCCATTTCATGGTAACCATTATACCTTTCATGCCTCCACCTTATGGACTTACGATAGCAACGAGGGACATAAGTGCATGTTGAAAATGGATAAGACAACATATTGGATATTGTGGCATGTTCGGTGTCATAAAAAATATATGTTGGAATCCCTCCGATTTTCCCCGGCAGGCTTACATACGTTCCTGCTATAGCAAGTATCGCATCCGGTTTGAATTCCCTAATGATTTTTAACAGCCGCCATTGACGATATATTAATTCCCGGCCCATGTTTATAGCCCCTTTTCTAGCCTCTCCGAACATCTCGACTTCGAGTTTATAAGACTGTACTAATTGGACCAATATATCCTTATCCCGGCCGGTCCATTTCACGGAATGGCCTTCGGATTCAAGCCTGGCGGCTACATTTCTAAAAAAATGCAGATGAGCTGGATGTGTAATGTCAATTAAAATTTTCATGACTTCTTGATACCTGCGAATTATTGGCATGACAAGACCACCGCGGTTCAGTTAATTTCTGAAAAAACTCAATAAGTAAAACCCATATCTTTTGAAAAATTCGATGATCGCTTCGTTGCTTTGCTCCATATTGTATCTCCTGCAAATTCAAACTGGGGAAATATGGACCCATGGTTTACCTTTCCGTCTCCCGGGCTCTGATTTTATATCCTTTCAGGTCTTTGTTCGCTTCCATGTCAAACCACATGGCAAAAAGGGTAAACAGGCTGGCGCTCATGAATGAAAAAAAAGCGGCAAGCGCATTAATCGAGGGGATATTTCCCGTCATCACCCAGCAGTAAAAAACCCTGACAAACAGCAGAATGGTTGAAAACCCGAATAATCCGCCCAGCACATAAAAGAAAATCAGCGGGTGAAAATCGCGGATAATATATTTTTCCTTCATTCTCCAGAAAAACAATTTGATCAACAGCCAACTGATGGTGAATATGACCCTGCCGATTTTCATGCCGCTTTTTTCGCCCACGTCATAAATGGGCTCAACCGGAACGTCCGTTACCCGGAAGTTATACACGTTCAGGCGGACCAACAAGTCGTTGGGTTGGCCGAAATATTTATACATCTGATCCCATGGAATGGTGTGAAGCGCATTCCGGTTCATCGCGGTATATCCGGACTGAAAATCCGCGATATGCCAGTAGCCGGATGCGATCTTTGTCAAAAGGGATAGAAAAGCATTGCCGAAATACCTGACCTTGGGGATCTTCTTGTACGCCTCTCCCGTAAAAAGCCGGTTGCCTTTCGAATAATCCGCGCGATTTTCCACCACCGGATCGAGCAATACCGTCAAATCGCCCGGATTCATTTGACCATCGCCATCCATCCGGACCGCCACGTCAAAATCGTTGTCTCTTGCCCAGTTGTAGCCGGTCGCCAAAGCGCCGCCCACCCCTTGATTGGTCGGGTGCTTTAGAAGGACTATTTTTTTATTTTTCTGCTGATATTGTTCAACGACACGGACTGTCTGATCTTTGCTGGCATCGTCGACAATGACGATCCGATCGACAAACTCCGGCATCGTTTCAATCACCTGACCGATCTGTGTGGATTCATTGTGGGCCGGAACCACCACGCATATGGATTTGTTTTTATACATCCTGTTTTTTCACACACGCTTAAAAAATCTGAGTTTCTTTCGGTGAATCGATTCCCCTGTTGCCCGCGGATAAACGGCGCTTTTTTTGTCGAAAGGATCCGAAATGGTTGCGTAACCTTCAAAGGCTTGGAAACCACTTCTCCCTATCCTATCGACTCCGGAAAAGCGAATCTTGAGGAAAAGCCTTTTCAAACGGATGGGTTCGAATCGGGAGGAAGATATGTCTATGAATTCGACCGATGACCTTTTTTCGCAACAGAAAGTTCGGAAATCAGGGGTAATGATCTTCCGACGGTTTGATCAACCGTTATAAATGAATCTTTAGCTGAAACAGTCCATGTCCTTTCTCGGAAAAAAGCAGGTTTAGATGTTTTTCAAAAAATTCCCGGATCGTTTCTTTTTCCCTATCGTTAAAGCTGTCTTTAAACCATCCATTGAAACCATAATAACTCACTAAAATATGGGTAACACCTACTTTATTCAAATCGATCAAAACCTTTTCCGACGAATGGTGCATCTTTACCATGTCCCGAAACCAGTCTGTTCCGAAAATCATTTCCCGGTCGCTGTAATAAAGCCGATTGCCCAGGAAAATACATAATATTTTTGCATTACCCGGGAGGTTGCGGTTCGCGTATTGAATCGCGGGATACTCCGGGCGGAATTTTTCAATATATTCGTCGCGCGAAACTTCGCCGCTTATGTATCGGATCGGATCCACCTGCCGGAACTGTTCAATGACATAGAAGGCATTCATCCCCATTGAAAACAATATAAAAACGCATACCAATCCGGCGATCACCTTTCCGGTTACGCGAGGGAACCGTTCTCTGGCAATCGTATTGATTTCGTGCAGGCCCATTACGGACAGGATGACCAGGGGAGGGATAATCGGGGAAATATACCGAATCCTCATATCGGTTTTAAAAAATGCATAAAGAAAGTATAAAACGGAAAATGCCAGAAAGATCTTTTTTTCGGTTTTCAGCAGTGTATTGTTCTTTCCGAGCCCCAAAAACGCGAAAAAGGGAAGCAAAAACAGATATGGATTCAGCTTTCCGTCAAAATACCGAGGGCTGTCGTCCAGGCCATGGAAAAATATCCTCACGGGTATGAGGGCCGTCTCCCACCAGGATTCCCCGTATACCGATTTTCTGATTTGAAATGCACTCATCGCGGCCGAAGAACCGGTTTCCGCGGGGTTGAACCATCCGTCATAAAGCGGATAGATTGGATTGTTTGTCCACATGTAATTCCGGATCATCCATGGAGAGAAAACAAGAAGCGCGACCAGTACGAAAATCGCTCCGTATCCGATTGCCCGGCAGGAATTGAAACGAGCTTTTCGGCGTTCTCTCGAGTAAATAAACGGCACAAAAAGAGCCAGGAGAAAAAAAACGATCAGGCCGTTATATTTCGTGCCGAGCGCAAGACCGCAAAACGCCCCGGAAAGAATCAGGTACGTAAGCTTAAAATCGCTTTCCATCCATTTTAGTATCAGTAAAAGCGAGGCCGTGGAAAAAAAGATCAAGCCCAAATCAACGTAAACTGTTATGGACAATTTGACAATTACGGGAAGAGAAAGAAAAAAGAGCACTCCCAGAAGCGCGTGCACCGTGTCGATCCGTTTTTTTAAATATCCGAAAATAAGCCATGCGGTTAGTAATCCAAACGCGAAGTGAATAAATTTCGGGATAATATCGTTTCCGAAATAAAGCGGGATCATATACAGAAGATCCAGGTTCATCGGGTAGTAGGAAAATTTCACCGATGGGATCTCGTAAATACCGCCGTGATTCAGGTAAAGCTTCGGGATGGCCAGATGGTGAGTGAGCGAATCCCTGTCCACCGGCGGAACGCAGGAGAGGATGATGATGGAAAGGATCAAGGCAGCCAGGAGCGCCGTAAGAGTCAGTTTCAGGGGAATTTTCATGGTATACCTTTTACTCATCTCACGCAAAGTCGCAAAGCCGCCAAGATTCATTCTTCGAGCCCATTGACAATCCTGAAAATGCCGTTTTTGATTAAGGCCGACCCGAAGTTGATCAACAATCCCAACTTTTTGTTTGTCAAGCGAAGGTAGGTTAAAAGTTGCTTCTTGTGAACGGGAGCAATATTCTCAACGGATTTCAACTCAACGATCACTAAACGTTCAACAACGATATCCGCCCGAAATCCTTCATCAAAAACCAAACCATTGTACTGAATGGAAATCGCCTTTTGTCGTTCAACATACAATCCTCTCTTTACAAGCTCATGTGCCAATACGACTTCATACACAGACTCAAGCAATCCGGGGCCAAGAGACAAATGAATGTTAAAAGATGCATCAACAATTTCTTTAGCGATCCGGTTTTCCTTCACCCTGCATTTACCCTCTTGGCGCCTTCGCGGCTTTGCGTGATACGATGTATCCCTTTATCAATTCATCACCTTTTTTAAAATTTCCGGCGGAATCTGAGCCAGGTACACCTTGCCGTCGATGACATAACCCGGTGTGCCGGCAATCTCCAGCTTCATTCCCGCCCGGATGTCCTTGTTCAGTCGCAACAGGATATTCCTGTCATAAAGCGAGCCCGCCAGCCCTCTGGGGTCGAGTCCCACTTTCTCCGCGAGTTCTTTCACATTAAGCGATTCTTTTTCCCTGACGACTTCAAACAGGAGATCGTTCATTTCCCAGAATTTATTCTGAGTAGCCGCATAGGTCGCCAGAAGGGCCAGTTTGCCGGAACCCACATGAAAAGGTTCCTTGACGATGGGGTTGAACTTGTGATCCATCGGATAATGCCGGTGAACGAGCCGGATTTTGTCCGGATACTCCGCAACGAGCCCGCGAAGAAAAAAATGCATCTTTTTACACTGAAAACACTGGTAATCCGTGAATTCTTCAATGACCAGATCCGGATGTTCCGCGCCGATCCACGGGTGCCCTTCTTCGGTGATCCCCCGATGTATTTCTGCAGAAATCGGTGGACAGGATAATTCCCAATAATTGGGGAAGTAGATGCCGATCAGTATAATACCCAGCAAAAACGGAGAAAATAACGACAGGCACCGCATTTTGTTTTTCATCAAAAAACGGATATCCCGGAT
This sequence comes from Desulfobacterales bacterium, assembly GCA_018432925.1. Classification (GTDB taxonomy): domain Bacteria; phylum Desulfobacterota; class Desulfobacteria; order Desulfobacterales; family JAHDSC01; genus JAHDSC01. Next base: position 10,508 of record JAHDSC010000105.1, read on the forward strand.
CAACCCGTCAAACAGCCCGGTATCGTCAAACCGCCTTCGGATCAGCCAGCAGGAATACAGCAACGCGAAATTGACGCCATAGCTCACGATACACATGATGCAGTAGCTGTGAATATAGGATGAAGAAATCAGCGCAAGGATGATGCTGTAAAGGCTGAATGCAAGCGATACCAGGAAAAGAACCGGCCATATCCGTTTTTTCTCCCTCCTCTGGTTCCATGCAAAAGACAACAAAAGGAGGAAAAAAACATAACCGATAATTCCCCAGAAGGGAACCGGCAAGCCAAAAAAAATGGAAAACGGGCTCTGGGAAACCGTATCGCAGTTGATTGATTTGGAAACCGCGCAAAAGCTCCGGTAACCGATATCGGTATAAACCCGGTAATGAGATATGGAAAGATAAATGGAGTCCGCAAGGCCGCAAAGCGCAAGAAATGTCACGGCCCAAAAATAAACAGAAAACGATAATGGAATGATTCGTTTGGATTTTTTCGCTTGATAAGCGCCGACTCTTGAAAAGTTTAAACTTTCGGTGATCATTATAAAATTCTTTTTCTAATCGGTTTCCATCCGTAAGTGCTCAATTTCAGGTCATAAAAAGCAGATTACCATTCTTTTAATGGCAGAGAAACACTATCTGAATATTTCGAAGGCTTTGCACGCTTCGGTTAATTTTTTCTTTATCATCGGCGCGATCAACTCGCGCGAAACCGGCACGGAGCGATGATTCCCCGGCAGGCGTTCCAGTTCGTTTTGTATCGATTTCAAGCTGAAGGAGGCCAGAAGTTTTTCCGTATATTTTCCAGCGCTCGATTCATCACCTGCCCTTAAACTGTTTTCAATCAGGCAGAAATAAATTATCATATCACAGGAAGAATTCCGGGCCGCATGTTTTAAAAACAACTCCGCATTTTTGTGCCGACCCATATGGCTATAAGCAGCGCCTGTATTTAACAGAGTTCCGGAATCCCGGGGAACCATGGAAAGGGCTTTTCTGAAATACGGGAGTGCTTCTTCCGGTTTTTCCTGCCATAAAAGTAAATACCCCTTTAAATTCAGATAGTCCTCGTGGATCAAACCTTTGGATAAAATATAGTCAACATTTTCCGATGCTTCTTTAAAATTTCCCATCAAGGTCAAAACAACGGCCATATCATACCGACCCTTGATATATCCCGGATCAATGTTAAGGGCCTTTTTGTATAGTTCAACCGCCTTTGGATAATCATTTTTTTTAAAATGAATACCCGCCATATTGCCTAAAATACAAGGCAAAGAAATATTCTTTGAAATTTTGAGTGATAAAGCCTTTTCGTAAAGTTCGAGCGCCAGTTCATATCGTCCGGGGGTTTGATGATTCCCTTCCGCAAGAATCGCCGCGAGATTGGTCAGCGGCCTTGCCATACCGGGTGCTTTGTTCATTGCATCCAGCCACAAAGTATTTTTAGTGGTCCAGGCCATGTTTCGAGTATACGTACCCAAGCCCAGTGCTAACAGCAGAAGAGTTACAAAAGTAACGACCGTCAGATACATATATTTTTTATCGACATAATAATTAAGCAACCGCTTAATACCTGCCGCAAACGGTACAAACAGAAAAAAAGAAGGTAGATAATTGCGATGTTCAAACACCAATTCTAGCGGAATCACTGTCGACTCGATGATATGATTCAAAAAGAAAAAAAGGATGCCAAAAGAAATCAGAGGTCTTTTCCAAATCTCAGAAATTCCGATTCCGATCAAGCTTAAGACAATCAGAATCGCCGGCAGGGTCGTCCATGGCTTCAACAGCGAGGTTGAAATTACCACATCGTGCTCGATGGATAAACGATGGGGCGCCGGATAAAATATCTGGGTAAGATAATGCAGGACGATCCTGGGCTCGGTCATCAGACGTTCCAAAAACGAAAAAGGACGATTCTCATAGCCTTGAAGGAAGGAAAGCGGGTTTACTTTCAGAAAAATGATGGCCCCTGCAAAAAGGACCAATATTGCATAGATCCATGCAGTTTTTGTTATTTTTCTCCCCGACTCGGGGTTACTCCATTTCCCCAAAAAGACAATTTCAACAAGAAGCAGCGACAAAGGCAGCATTATCGCATTTTCCTTTGAACAGAGAGCGCACAAAAATGCAAGGAGGCAGGCAGCGTAAAACAGGATGCGGTTATGTTTTTCGGAAGAAAGCCGTCCTTTGATGAAAAAATATATCCCAAGGATATAGAACATCGCAGCCATGGAGGCCATTCGCTGTACGATATAGGTGACTGCCTGGGTCTGGATCGGGTTAACGGCCCAGAGGGCCGCGCTCAAAAGAGCGATGAAACATGCATCCCCTCTGTCATACTTATCCCTCAAATTGGGCGTCTTAAAAAGGGCAAGAATGCAGATATACAAAAAAAAAGCGCTCAGGATATGAATGAGGATATTAGCCACATGATAACCGGTAGGGTTGTCTTTTCCGAAATACCAGTTCAGGGCGAATGTCATGCAGGGCAAAGGCCGATAAAGGTTTCGATCTAAATTAGGTTTGGCAAAAAAAGTATTCCAGAGAGTTCCAGGCATCAGGTTGTTAATATGTAAACGAGAATTATTGACGATATTCGGACTGTCATCGAACTGCCACGAGGCATGAAATATGTTGGAATAGACAGGAAGAATCAGAAAAAACAATAAAACAAAGGCGATAAAAGTCCTGATGCTTGGATGTGATTTGCATTTGCTTAAGTTGCGCGTCTCATCGACGGGAACACGGTTCATTTTCAAGATAGGAGTTATGACCTTTATTAATTATTAATACAGAAAATAATGCAAGAAGGGGAGAGGTCATCTCCCCCACTTGCTTTATTTGATTGTTTTCTTGTGCGCTACGTAAAAGCTAATCTGGAAAATCCATTAAGGCTCAATGCGCTTTGTATAAATATTGGCGCCATCCCACTCAGCAGCTGCACCCTGATAATCCGCCGGGCATCGACCACTACCATCGGTGACTGTAATTGTAATACCAAGGTTGGGGTCGGCACCAACTATTGTACAAGTATTAGTACCTGACAAAGTCATACCAGCACCACCGTTTAAATCACCCTGGGCAGGAGTACCAGTATGACTGGGAATGGCAAAATAGTCTGCGATGGCGGCTGCAAGAGCGTTAGCATCTGATTCAGCTTGTGTGCAAAAACTCTTGTTACGATAAGCGATAAAGTTCGGGATCGCGATGGCTGCCAGGATACCGATGATCGCGATAACGATCATCAACTCGATCAGGGTAAAACCTTTTTGATTGCTTCCTCTTAATTTTTGAATCATGGTGTAACCTCCTTGGTCTGAATTTAAGTTATTTTAATTTTTATTTAGCCTGTTTATGATTGCCTGTGTTGTTTCATGAAAACCTTTTTCTTTTCTTTCAGCCTCCCTCTTTTTTTCCACCTCCCTCTCATTCGCTTGTTTTTGTTTTTTATCGGTTTTTGTTTCGCAAACTTTATCCTGGATTAAAGCAAGCCGTATGCCATGGATGTCTGTTTTTAATTAGAAACATAATAATCTATTGTATTTATTGATCATTTAAATTATCCACATGGGACGAACCAATCGGGTGAGGAATCAAGAAGCGGCCAATTTACAAATTTTGTTTTGAAACTGACAAAAATTGTCAGAAATAACTTCAATGCCGACTACGCGGAAAATCGTATTGTATCTATAATAGGTGAAAGCACAGTATCAGGGCCGGAAGACCGCAAGTCGGGGATTTATCGGGGCAAGGTAGCTGGTTAGCGATAGCTGTTTCGGTTCAACTCATGGAAAGGATCAATGGGTTAATGAAAGGAAGAGGTAATGGTGAAGAATTTTTTTAAAAAAAAGGGGGTTTTATTCTTTTTGTTAACGGTGCATCCTTCGGTAGATTTCCCGCCGATGCCCTATTTTTAGTATCAGGACAAGAAGAACATCGTCATTAATCGTATTAATCAGCCAATGATCCCCCGCCATAATTCAATAACAATCATCTTCCCCGGATAATTTTTCAACCCCGGGAGGACGCGGATTTTCAGACAATTCGTCTATCTTGGCAGCGATTCGTTTCTGAATCGGTTTGGGTAGCTTCTCAAAAACCTTAACCGCTGATGGTTTTAATTTTATCGCGTATGCCATGTCTTAACAGGGTGTTGAAAAACAAGAATCAGGCCGTCAGGCAAGGCGCGCGGCGATACGACAAGCGCAGCATATTCAAGCATATGTGAGCATTGGCGAGAGCCCCGCAACGCTGAATGGCGGCCTCAGGTGCAGTTTTTCAA
>JAHDSC010000129.1 GCA_018432925.1 Desulfobacterales bacterium
CGATCGCACCGAAGTATACGACCCGAAGACGGACACCTGGTCCTTCCGGAGTTCCATGCCGGAGCCGAGATACTCCCATGCCGGTGTTTTAGGGGCCGACGGCAGGATATATATTTTGGGGGGAAGCAAAGGGGAAAGAGAACCGCCGGTAAAGGATGTGTTTATCTATGATCCGTCTGAAGACAGGTGGGCCAGGGGGCCTTGCATGAACATTCATCGTTCGACCCTGGCCGCCGTTGCCACCCCGGAGGGAAAAATATACGCCATCGGCGGCACGGACGTGGGCGTGTATAAAAATCGGGAAAACATCAATATCTTTCTTCCCCAGGAAAAACATCTCTACACGGGGGAGGTACAGGAAACCGTGGAGGTGCTGGATATTTTTAAGCTGGGCAAATAATGGGTACGTTTGGGGATTCGACATTCCGGCTACCATATGAATGATTCCACAAGATTTTTTCCGCGGAAGGTCATCTCCGGATTATCCTCCGATACCGAGCATATTTTACCATCGCGCCGAATGCGAACATGGCGCGTTCCGGAGTAGGGAACGAAGGAACGCCGAGCGCGGCAAATCCTTTATGGATGTGCGCGATTTCCCCGGCGGTGCCGCCGTAATAGCTCACAAAAACCGGCTTGTTCGGGTGACGGCTGAAAATTTCCGCAAATGCTTCGGAAATATCGAACATGCTTTCAGGCATCAGCACGAAAATGACCATCAAAGCGTCCATGTCTTTTTGATCCATCAGGCAACGGGCGATGTGACTCAGGGTCTTCTTCGGGCCATGCTGCTCGATGGCGGACCAGGTGTCGATGGGATTGCGGACCGGGGCCCATGAAGGCATCACTTCGCCTAAACTTTTAAGTGTGGCAGCACGGAGCCGGGGCAGAACAATCCCGTATTCCTCTGCCGCATCCGTGGCTGCAACACAGCCCATTCCGGAGATGGAGAGAACGCCGATTCGGTTACCCCGCGGCAGGGGGAGCTTTTCAAATGCGGACAGGGTGTCGAAGAAGGCTTCGGAGTCGTAAACCCGAACGAGGCCGGTTCTTCGGCAGACCGCGTCAAAAACTGCGTCCGATCCGGCAAGCGAACCGGTATGCGAAGCAACGGCGGCGGCTCCCGCTTCGCTGCGGCCGGATTTCATCACTACCACGGGTTTTCGTTTACTGGCCAGACCGGCAGCCCTGACAAAACGCCGTCCCTCAACCACGCCTTCCAGGTACATGCCGATGGTACCGGTCTGTGAGTCGCCGGCCAGGTATTCCAGAAGGTCGCTTTCGTTGATGTCGCCTTTGTTGCCGATGCAGGCGACCTTGGCCACTCCAAAGGGCCTGGTATCCGCGATCCAGCGGCCCCATCCGGACGAAAAAACGCCGGACTGCCCGATGATCGACACGCTGCCGGGCCGGATCGGATCGAGTCCCACGATGGAAGGGGCCATACCCGCGGATGGGTTGAGCGTGCCGATACTGTTGGGCCCCATGACCCGGATACCCGCTGTTCGTGCCTGATCGATTATGGTTTTTTGTTCCCTGGCACCCGATTCCCCCATGTCCGAGTATCCGCCCGTGCTCAGGATGATATTGGTGACTCCCTTGGCGGCGCAATCTTCCATCGCTTTGGGGACCGCGGCCTTGGGAATCACAATCATGGCAAGGTCCACCGGTGTCGGCACATCACGGACTCCGGCATAGGAGCGCATGCCGAGGATTTTTTTGCCGGTGGGGTTGATGGGATGAATGGCACCTTGAAAGCCCGCCCTCCGCAGGTTGCGCAGGATGATGTTGCCGCCTTTTCCCGGACTTCGAGAGGCGCCGATAACGGCCATGGATACCGGATTGAAAAACGGCGCCAGGGTCTTCGGGTCGGGACGTTTTCGGGGAGACGCGGCCCGGGCTCCGTCCAGTCGCACCAGGGCATCAACGGCCGCTGCTCCGTCCGGATTTGCGATGAATGGATTCACATCGATTTCGACGATATCCGGGCGTTCGGATATCAGACGAGAAAGCGATGAAACCGCTTCGGCGACCGAGGCAAGATCCAGGGGTTCCTGTGAGCGGTAACCGTCAAGGAGGGCGATACCTCGGAGGCGACGGAGCATCGCCAGAGCGGCCTTTTCGTCCAGCGGGGCAAGGTCGACGGCCGTGTCTCGGAAGATTTCGGTAAATATGCCGCCGATCCCTGCCAGGACCACGGGCCCGAACACGGGATCGCGCCGGCCGCCCAGAATCAGTTCGGTTCCGGGCGGGGCCATTTTCTGCACCAGGAATGCATGAGAGACATCGGCAAATCTGCTTTTCATCTCCCGGACGGCCATGCCCAGAGCGGACGGGTCCAGGATATTCAGCACCACTCCGCCCCGTTCGGTCTTGTGAGGGATCGCTTCGGAACATATCTTGAGCGCAACCGGAAACCCAAGCAGATCGGCCGCCGATGCGGCCTCCGGATAATCATTTACCAGAATACCGTCGATGACGGGGATTCCCCACTGCCTGAGCAAGGTTGCCCCTTCGAATTCGTTGAGCGTGGTGATGTCGTTTTTCAATACGAAAAGACCTCCTGATCCCAAAAGGATGTTTTATGGCATGAATTTGCAACCGTGATTGAGTTCAATCGGGGGCAAAACCGGCCGTTTTCATTTGGCGGACGCTCCCGGAATTCAGGAGAAATTTTTTATTAAAACCGCGTATTGATTTCATTCGGTTCGACCCCGGTCCCATGACATTTCTCTTAATTGTTTGTCATGCAATCTCGATAAAAACATCAGCGATAAAATGGCGCCCGATAATGCCAATGCCATATCGGATTGGGTATCCCAGACATAACCCTGCGTGCCTAAAAACGCTTCGGCTGTTCCACCCGCCAATAATGCCGCCCACCATTCAATCAGCTCATAGAAAGCGCTGATTGCCAGACAAACGCAGACAATGATAAAGTTTCGCCAGGAAGCGCCTTTTATGACGGATTTTCTGATGAAAATTTCGCGGGCAATAATCGCTGGAATAAAGCCCTGGGCGAAATGACCGACCTTGTCATAATTATTTCTCTCGAAGCCGAAATAATCGCGCAACCAGTCAAATAAGGGGACTTCCGCATACGTATAATGGCCGCCGATCATCAGAATCATGCAATGAATTAATATCAGCGTATACGTAAGGTCGGTAAGCTTGAATTTTTTGTATGTGACGGCTACCGCAATAAATCCCATCAGGGCGGGGAATACCTCCAGAAACCAGGTGAAATAATCCTTCGGATGGATTCCGGACCAGATGAATACTGAAAAAAAGATTACAATCCAGATCGTTCGCTTCATTTGATTCTCACGGACGTAACGCCGCGAATCATCCGCGGACTTTCGATTCGGACGGATCCGCCTTTGTTACGGTTTAATCCTCCGGCAACCATTGCGGGTTCCATACAACCTCCCATAGATGCCGGTCGGGGTCTTGAAAATATCCGGAGTAGCCGCCCCAAAAGGTCTCCTGCGCCGGCTTTACAATTTTCGCACCTGCCTTTTGAGCCTGCTCCATGACCGCATCCACCTCTTTTCCGGATAACACATTATGGCCGAGGGTGAATTCCGTTGGGGATATCCCGCTTTCCGGCAAACCGGAATCACGAGCAATGCTTTTTCTCGGCCAAAGCGCTAATTTTAATCCTCCGTTCAAGTCGAAAAATGCCACCGCACCATGCTCAGACCCTTCTCCCATGATCCCGTCCGTGCGCAGGCCGAGGCCATCGCGATAGAATTTTACGGCTTTTTCCAGATCGTTTACACCCAATGTCAAAACGGAAATTCGAGGTTTCATCGCTTCTCCTTTAAACGATGCCGGAAGAACTCCTGGCCGCCTCGGTCGTATTCACCCTGCGGCCACCCGGGTTCCGCCCGCATTCCCGGCAAAGACTCGGGGTTTTCCGTGGATTCCATTTCCGTACGGATGTGTTGAAGCGCGGCCGCTGTTAACTCCAGACGATTTGTCCTCGGCCTCGCGGATTTTAATTGATTTACTTTGTCCGATCCCGAAGTACGGCACATAAAAATGGCTGCATCCATCAGTTTTCGATTTTGGAGGCTCTGCCCGATTCAATCTCATCCAAAAAATCCAAGAGGTTGTCTCGAACCACAACAAATGAAGGGCCTCCGCCGAACTCGATCCCGATCGCCGCCGCGTCCAGTACTTCTTCTCTGGTTGCACCGGCTGCAATCGCGTTATTTGAATGATTGACGAGGCAGGGTACACAGCGAGTCGCCACCGCGGCTGCGACGGCCATGAGTTCTTTATATTTTCGTTCCAAAGCACCGTGCCGGTAGAAGTGTTTCATCAGTTCATTGAAGCCGTTATATAGATCGGGCGCTTCTTTTTCCAGGCGTTTCCTGTTTTCCGTCCTCTTTTTCAGGATCTCTTCGACAATTCCCATGTTTCTTCCTCTTGATTCGTTGACTCGGAAGCGGCTTTTCCGGTGTTGAATCGGATCCACCGATTACTTCCAAAAACTACATACGGTTCCTGCCATCCGTTTGTGACGGATCCTGCCTCTCGTTTTAAAAAAACACCGATCGCAAAATGGCACTGCGATCGGTTTACAAGCCTCATGAAATCCGGATTGTATCGAGGTCCGGCGGTCTTTTCCGGTGGGACGGCAAGAAGTAAACCCCGTCGACGGCTCTGAGCCGAACGATCGCACGAAATCTGAAGATCCGCATCGCTTATTCCAACTACAAAAAACAAGGCATTACTCTTTGTTTCGTCCCTTCATATCTTCGCCTTTTTCATTCCCTGTTCTCGCCTTCGTTTTCCCTCGATTTTTTCGATCGGATCATTTACATAGACTTTTCCAAGTCCGATCGGTGAAGTGAATGTTCCGCCTTTTTTATCCTCACTGATTCCTTCCGAATATCCGAGATCTACCGGAACTTTACCTCTTCCTCCTTGCGCATCTACTACATAAAGCGGGCGAAGAAAACCTGTTGTGGCGCCGCAAAGGTCTCTACAGATTTCCTTTCCCTTGGATACCGCGGTTCTGAAATGACCGGTTCCCTCCACAAGATCCGCGTAGTAAAGATAATATGGCTTTACTCCCATTCTGCCGAGGCTGTGCACCAGGTCCCGCATGACATCCGTGTCATCGTTGACACCCTTTAACAAAACCGTTTGGTTTCCTAACGGAATTCCCAGATCCCTTAAGATTTTGATGGCCTGATAGCTTTTTTCGTTTATTTCTTTCGGATGATTAAAGTGCGTGTTTATGTAAAGCTGCGGATCTTTCAGGGACCGGGGCGTATGTTTTCTCAGCACCTCGATGAATTCTTTATCCTCAATAATTTTTTGCGGCCAGACGCACGGGACCCTTGTTCCGATTCTTATGATTCCCAGGCGTTTGATTTCCGCAAGTTTTCCCAGAATTTCATCAAGCCTGCCGTTGGGAATCAGCAGCGGGTCTCCGCCGGAGATCAAAACATCCCTGATATCCTCGTGGGATGCAACGTATTGAATTCCCTTCCTGATGTCCTCCATGGACGGATTCTTTCGTTCGTCTCCGACCTTTCGTTTTCTGGTGCAGAATCTGCAATACATTGCGCACTCGTTGGATACAAGCAATAAAACACGGTCCGGATACCTGTGGACGATTGTCCTTGGACCGCCAAGCGGAATATCCCCTTCCTCATCCAACGGATCTTCCGACAGATCCATATAATGCTCAAGTTCCTCGACATCCGGAATTGCCTGCTTCCAGATGCTGTCATTCATTTTTTCAATCAGTCCGAGGTAATATGTATTTACCCTCATCGGATACCTGGCGATTACATCCTTTAGCCTGGGGTCGACTTTTGCCTTCTGTCCGGCAAGCCATTTCTCCAGATCATCGAATGACCGGATCGCGTTTCGTAAAATATCTTTATAGGCCATAAACAATTCTCCTTTGTTTGATTGCCTGACATTGAACAAATACCCGTTCACATGGAACGGAGGCGCCGGTTGATTGATTTCGTCGTTTGATGCATGACGTTCTGGTTTACAGAGGAGGGGCGCGCAGCGGTCCGAATCCCTGTCCGGTTTTTATACGTTGTTCGTAATTATTTGACGGATTTCTTTCTTCAGACGAACTGCCGCAACCAATCTCTGAGTGATATTCCGAACCCGGTTCTCCAGATATCGAACATGCCGTGCTTCGATTCCCTTTCACGGATAGCCAAGCCGCATTAAAAGGGGGGAAAACTCTATTGCGGGATGTTCGATAAAGCGGGATGCAATGAATCACACGGCCATTCCCGGCGGCTGCAAGGCCTGCTGCCAAAGTATTACCGCGGCGTCGATCGGCATGCAAGGAAAATATACATCCGAGGTCTGTCGCTAAGCGGGAAAGCGGTCCTTTGCCGGAACATCAAAACCGATACGGAACGGTTTTCAAACCGGTTTTTTTGGTGTTTCCCCTTCATCGAGGAAGTCGCCGCCGTGATTTCTCGAACGTAATCCGTCCGGATTTGTCCCTTGACTTTTTGAAGCCGGTTTGCCAGAAAACAATTTTATTCAAGCGCGGCTGAATCCTGAAAATTGAGATAAAGTTCACAACGTCCCAAGGCATGTCCCATATCATTCTTTTTGGTTTTGAAGACGGTATGATGCGGATTTGGGGACAAATTGAAATGACACATAAGTCGGCGCGATACGGTTTGCGGCGTATAGCGGAGATGTGGGCGATGTCTGGAGAACCTGTCGGTCTGTATGCTCCCGCCAGGCGGAGCGATAAACTAACGATCATACGTCAAAAAAAAATTTTGGCAGGATATTACAAAGGGATTAAACAACTCTACGACGCGGTTTCGGAAATGATCCTGATCGTGAATCAGGACCGGCAGATCGTGTTCTTCAATTCGGTCGTTCCGTCCCTGCTGGGAGTCGATGATCCTGAAAGAATCTATGGATTGCGGCCGGGTGAGGCGTTCGGATGCATCCATGCATGTGAAAATCCCGGCGGATGCGGCACAACCCGGTTCTGTCCGCAATGCGGGGCGGTGAACGCCATCCTTGAGGCGTTGAGCAACACCGCCGGCCTTCGGGAATGCAGGTTGCTGACAACCTCCGGGGTCGAGGCGTTTGACCTTCTGGTGCGAACGACACCGCTTGAAATCGAGGGACAATGCTTTTGCATCATGGCAATCAGCGATATCAGCCATCAAAAACGCAGAAGGGTGCTGGAGCGTATCTTTTTCCACGACATCATGAACACCGCGGCAAGCGTCAAAATGTTTGCCAATATGCTCAACGCCGATCCGGACGGGGATAATACACCCGACCTCAGGAGAAATCTTCTCGCGGGCATCGAGCAATTGATGGATGAACTGTCCTCCCAGAAGCAGCTTCTGGCTGCGGAAAACAATGAGCTTTCGGTGGAGATGCGGTCGGTCGACGCGAATCGGATTGTCGCAAACGTTCTCGAAGGATTCAGCAGGCGTTTTCCCAAGCACAAGATTGCAATTCATCCATCGGATAAAGAAGTGATTATGCATACCGACCATGGACTGCTGTCCAGGGTGCTGGGAAACATGATTCAGAACGCGCTGGAGGCAAGCAAACCCGACGAAGTTGTGACCGTTACATGCGAGGCGAACAACAGTCATGCTGAATTCCGGGTTCATAATGAAAGCCATATGCCCAAAGAGATTCAGCTTCAGATTTTTCAGCGATCATTTTCGACAAAGGGGGCTTCCCGCGGTCTCGGCACTTACGGCATGAAGCTTTTAACCGAACGGTATCTCGGCGGCAGTATAACCTTCAGCACTTCTCCCGGCGGAGGAACCACCTTTGTCGCTCGATATCCGCTTTAACAGGGTGTTGAAAAACTGCGCCTGAGGCCGCCATTCAGCGTTGAGGGGCTCTCGCCAATGCTCACATATGATTGAATATGCTGCGCTTGTCGTATCGCCGCGCGCCTTGCCTGACGGCCTGATTCTTGTTTTTCAACACCCTGTTAAACGGGAGAACCCCCCGGCTTTGTTCCCAGTGTCTCCCCGGGATTCGGAAGCTCCCGCATGCCCCGTCATTTTTTGGGTTTGAAGGAAACCACAATTTCTTGCGTCATTGTTTCGGATGCTTTGCCTTTGATATATCCTCCTTCCATGCTTTTCAGGAATCCGGTTTCGGAGGTTTCAGTTTTAAAAAAATGGATTGCGCTGCCGTATTCGAAATTTCACTGCCATGCGACACGAGACAGAGGTTCATACTTCCCCTTAACGAATTCGGTCGACAGCTTCCGAGGGATCGAGTCCGATCCGGGCAGGCGGGGTGAGGATGCTTCGTCCCGAACCATTTCAAATCCCGCGTTTTTATCGGCAATGATTGTTTGATGACCGGCAATATAACGGGTGGCGGCCGGCTGCGAGCCGGACGAGACAGTTCATCATCTCCATATAGGAAATGCCCGAATATTCCGCGGAGCAGGCGATACTCGCGTCACGGTCGAGGTCGGCATTGGGATTGACATCGAGGACATAAAATTTTCCGTTTCTTTTCCGCACATCCAGCCTGGCATAATCCCTGCAGCCGATCGCACGATAGGTTTCCAGGCTGACACGCTCCAGTATTTTCAGATCGTCCGCGCTTAGAGGAGAGGGGATCAGACTTTCAATCACGTTATAATGGCGGGATTCAGGGATGAACTTGGAATCGTAGGTACAAAGCCGGTCGTGCACGTCGTGAAAAGCGGAAAAATCCATTTCAACGACGGGAAGGACGTTGATGTCGCCATTGCCCCAGATCGGGACATGGAATTCTCTTCCATCGATGAAGTCTTCAACCAGTGCGGGCTGGTCATAATTTTTCAAAACATATTCAATCCTGGATTCCAGTTCCCGGTTGTTCAGCACCACCGATTCCGGACTGAGACTGATGCTGCAATGCTCGCGGGCCGTCTTTACGATGGCGGGGAAAATATTCCAGTCGCCCGCAACCGGCTCATCATATACTCTCCAATCCGGAGTGGGGATGTTATATAATTCCAGTATCTGTTTGGTTTCCACCTTGTTCCCGGTAAGCCTGAGAACATCGGGAGTCGATCCGGTATACACAAATCCAAGGGATTCGATTGTCTTTACCGCTTCGTGCTCGCTGTAAGGGATCCCCGGAATGCTTTCGCATTGATTAAACACGATGAGGTCTCTTGAAGAATATTGTGAAAGGAGGGAAACGAGATCTTGATCCGAAAGCCCGGCGGACTTGACCGGATGTCCTGCTTCCTGAAGAGCGGCGACTATTTTTTCATTGGACTGAAGAGCCGCTGCCTTATCATGCATATCCCAATCCGGATCGATATTATACAGATACAGTACCGGCAAATCCTCCGGCGCGCGATTGACTGGCATCCGATCTCCTGTTGGTTGAATTTTTCGATTTCCGAAGTAAAACTTTTTTAAATAACCGGCGGCGCTGAGTTGCCGGCTCTTTGCCGTTGTCGGGAAGGCAAATGTTCTCAGCCGTTTTGCGTCTCCTTATTTGAACTCCTTCGCTCTTTCCTTCAAGCATATCACTTGCTTGGGATAGTCTTGCCGTCGTACTCCCGGGATATGATTCGATCGCGCAGTTTCGGATCATGCTTTTGGGATTTGAAGGAGGAAGACTTGAACTCAAATTCAGCCCGGCAACGATTCCAAGTTCCCTTAGCAGGCTGATGAAAAACTGCGCCTGAGGCCGCCATTCAGCGTTGCACGACTCTCTCCAATGCTCACATATGCTGAATATGCTGCGCTTGTCGCTTCGCCGTGCGCCTTGCCTGACGGCCTGATTCTTGTTTTTCAACACCCTGTTAGGGTTTCTTCTTCTCAAAAGGGCATATAGAAAGGCGCTCCTGATCGCCTCAATCATGAACCCCAAGCCATGACACAGCGCGGCATACAAGAGGATAAGGCCTTGCTCGTTGATCGGTTCGTAGACAATGCCCCGGACTCCGAGTATGCCGCCGGTCTCATGGGCCTGCAGGTTTTCAATCAAGCTGAAGCCTTCTTCGGGAGAAAGGCCCTCTTCCGACATTGAGGCATCGACGCCGAGTAGAGGAGCCAATCCCTCATCCGGGCCCTTTTTTTTGTTGAAGTGCTTCAAACGCTCCTTGCCGATTTTGGTTATCTTCCGGACCCTATGCTCAAAGCCGTCCGACTGTTTTTTCGTTTCAGATATTCCCGTGCTCATGCAGTTTTGTTTTTTCATTTGATTACTCGGCTTTTGTACTTTTCATATTCTTCCGGGAAGCCCTGAGGGTTCAACCCCATGGGGTTTTTTTAACCTCGGGGTATACCTCCACTGAAATGGAGGCTCATTCAATCTTTGTGTTTTCCGCCGGAAGATGCGGACGGGTTGCACTGCGCAGTAACGTATCGTCATCCCAATATATTAGGAAAACCGGCATGGCAACCTTTTTTGTGATCCACCACGAAATCAAGCCTTGGTCTCCGATTTCCCTGTTTAAAACCCATTTGTTTTTCAGAATCCACTAAAAAAATATTTCAAGTTCGAAAAAGCGTGAATTCGACCGCTGAAGTTGGTTAAACCCGATAGATAAGAACGCCGATAGGGATATAAGAATATAAGAATTGATTATCCGATTTGATTAAGGAGACCGGTGACAATATGCAAGAAAAAGACTTTTGCATCACAATTTGTCCATCCTGTCAAAGTCGGTATCGCGTTTCATGTCAACGGATTGGTGAAAAGGCCACCTGCAGGAAATGCGGAAATCGGTTTGAAGTTGCGACGGGAAGTGCGGTTCCTCATTATCCGATCATCGGAAAATTGGCGGTGCGAAACCGATTGATCAGCGTAAGACAGCTGGACGAAGCCATTTCCATTCAGCAGACCCGGGCACAAGCGGGTAATAAAACGCCGATAGAGAAAATACTGATCGATCGGGCTGTTTTGTCATTCGCGCAATTGGATTTTCTTCGTTCCGAAATGAGGTACCGGCAAGAAAGGGCGATCGGCAAGAAGTTCGGTCTGATTGCCATAAAAAATGGTTTTGCTTCGAAGGAGAATGTTGAGAGGGCCTTGCAGATACAGGCGGAAGAATTCAGGAAGACGCAACATGTCCCTCCTATCGGCGATCTGCTGGTTGAATCCGGGGCGATTTCCGAACAGCAGCGCGACGTCATTCGCGTCAAACAACAGCACCTTGATAAAAGCACCCATCGATTCGACAAGAAAGTATCGGAAAAAAAAGAAACCGCCGGTTGCGATACCAAAAATGACGGGCCGTTTGTCCTAACCGTCTCGGATGACCGGATGGAGGCATATATTCAGTTCGCCGGACCGGCACCGGCTCCGGTTTCCATTGAGACCCTGAAGGATTTTCTGAAAGCCAACGATATTACGTACGGTATTGCATCCGATTCGGCCATCAAACAATTTCTGGAACATGGCGGGGTTCAGGAGGAAAAATTCAAGATCGCGGAGGGAACACCGCCAAAGCCCGGCAAAGGCGCTTTCATCCACTACCACTTTGATACGGAATATCTGAGGGTCGGGGCAATCGGTTCCGGAGGGCATATCGATTTCAAGGAACGGGGTGAAGTGCCTCAAGTAAAAAAAGGCGATCTCCTGGCGGAAAAAATACCGGCGGAAAAAGGAGAGCCGGGAATCGATGTTTACGGAAATTCCGTTCCCGCCGCCGGTGCAAACGACATTGAACTTCGCTGCGGAATGGGGGCTCAACTTTCGGAAGACTTCCTGAAAATCTTTGCGCAAGGCGACGGGCAGCCGAAAATTTCTTTTGAAGGAAAAATTTCGGTTTTGCCGGAACTCAAGATTGCCGGCGATATCGGTCTGGAGACGGGACATGTCGTTTTTGACGGCAATATTGCCGTATCGGGAATCATACAAAGCGGGTTCCGCGTGGAAGGAAACGACGTTTCGGCCATGGAAATACTGGGTGCCGAAATAAAGGCAGCGGGAGATGTTCACGTTGCCGGCGGAATTATCGGCGCGAAACTGGACACTCGGGGAAGCGTAACAGCCAAGTTCATCAAGGGTGCAAAAGTTTCAGGCTACGGCAATATCATCGTTGAAAAGGAGATTATCGATTCCGATATTTTGATCAGCGGAGCCTGCCGGGTTCCGGAGGGAAAAATCATATCGTCGGTTATTGCCGCAAGGCGCGGAATCGAGGCGGCCGATGTGGGTACCAGCGTATCCGACCCATGTAAATTGAAGGTCGGGGTGGAAGACCACATTCGAAGGGAACTGAAAGGCATCAAAAACGCGATCGGTCGAAGAAAAGAAGGGCTGGAAGAATTGAATGCCAGAAGCCGGTTGCTTGAGCGGGAAGATCAGGAATTGCATAAAAAAATCACCGTGCTGGCCCAGGTTCAGGACCGTGCCATTATTAAACAACGGACGTTACGGAAAGAGATGATCGATTTTGAAAAAAAAGGGGAAAACGATCGGTTCGCCGAGACTCGGCATGAATGCGAGAAACTCGATCACGCGGCTAAAAAGGCAGGGGCCGAAATAAGCGAACTTTTTGAAAAGCAGGATCAACAATCCACCCACATGGACGATGTCCAGAAAAATATAAAATCCGTCGAGAAAGAAATCGGAGCGCTAGAAGATGAGAAAATGGCGATCCTCGAATGGTCCCACAGAGAAAAACGGTTTCCGGTTTTAAGGACCAGCGGTTCGATTTATGGAGGAACAAGGATTTCCGGGATTCATTCATCAATCACCCTAAAGGAGACGATATCCAAATCCATCCTCCGGGAAGTAAAAACAAACAATCATGAATGGGAGATGAGAGTGGTTGCATAACGCACCATCCTTTTTCCTGCTGCCGTTTCCCTGACAGGATAAATTTTGACGGCATCAAATAAATTCCATATACGACATTTCGCCGCATCATGCGTCATCGCAACATACATGTAAGCTCAATCTGCCTCCCAGAATTCGCACGCCCCGTGGCCATCGTTTTTTTCAAATCCGCAATCGGTTTTCATTACAGCAACAATTGACTTTTTTTAAAGGCTGTGCCGTGTCCCCTATTCGGAGGGGCGGGCGTTTCCTGCGTCATTTTACGTAAATGAATGTATTTCATTGACATATTACGGTCTTATGAGTATTCTAAACAAATTTTCAAACCGAATCCGATTTTGGAGGAATCCATGGACATCAAGAAAACGCTCAACCTTCCGGTTACAGAGTTTCCCATGAAGGC
>JAHDSC010000133.1 GCA_018432925.1 Desulfobacterales bacterium
CGGCACTAACAAGGGGTAAATCGCTCCATTTCGTTTCTCCCGGCGGAGTGATGACTTTATAACCCTCTTTCTGTAAAGTCGAGGCTATATCTCTTAGGCAAAAGTAAGGATTTGTGATATCGACGTCAACTATGGTAATTTCTTCCCCTTTTGCTTTGAGTGCGCTGGCCAGATTTAGCAAAAACTCCGTCTTTCCCGAGCCTAACCTCCCGGTTACAGCAATTATTTTACCCCATCTATATTTCTTTAAAGCTTCATGCCTGATATTATCCCAAATTAACAAGTCAAAACATCCCCCTCACGCAATCGCAAACCATTTAAAAAGGAGCGTCCATTAACGACCTTTTTACCCTCTCGTTGCACTTCAAGGAGCAAAACAGCACCCTTTCCACATGCCACTGCGGGAAAACCGTCAACAATCTTAAATATTGTTCCTACAGGAGCAAAGACTTCATCGTTGTTGATCAGTTTTGTTCTCCAAACCTTAAGCCTTTTGTTGTTTATAAGCGTATATGCTCCTGGTTCCGGATTAAGCGCTCTGACCTTATTATGGATCTTCAAAGCCTCTTCGTTAAAATCGAAAAGGGCCTCTTCGTTAGTTATTTTTGGGGCGTATGTCGCTTCCGATTCGTTCTGTTCTCTAAATTCGTAAATTCCTTTTGGAAGGGCGTCTAATGTATTTATAAGAAGTTCTATACCTCTGCAACGAAGTTTTTCGCCTAAAGTTCCGGCAGTGTCGTCTAAATCAATGTATACTTTATTTTGAGCTAAAATAGGACCGGCATCAAATGAATCAGTTAGCCTAAATACCGTGACCCCTGTGATTTGTTGTCCATCCATTATCGCTCTTTGAATTGGAGCAGCTCCCCGGTATTTGGGCAAAAGGGAAGGGTGTAAATTTATACAGCCAAACTTAGGTGTAGACAGAAAGGGTTCTTTGATCTTCTGTCCAAAATCAATTACAACTATTAACTCGGGAGAATTTAACATCAATTTATCCTTAATAATCACGTCGTCATTGATATTCTCGCTTCGCCTTACCTCTATATCCAACCAATACGCCATCTCTTCAACATCATTCGGTTTTCGTCTCAAGCCTCTGCCTGAAGGCCTTGGCCCACTCGTTATAACCAATTCAGGATTATATGATAGCTTCGCCAATTCCCTTAAGCACTGCGCCCCCCAAGATCCTGATCCCATATACCACATCTTCAATGTGTTACACCCTTTTTTAGCCTTTTGAATTTTTTTTGTATCATATTTCTCTTTACGGGCGACACCATATCGATTATGAGCCTTCCGTGCAAATGATCAATCTCGTGGCAAAAGGCTCGAGCCAGCAAGCCAGAAGCTTCGATCGCATATTTTTTGCCATTTTCATCGAAGGCTTGGATTTTGACTATTTCCGGCCTTTCGATA
>JAHDSC010000124.1 GCA_018432925.1 Desulfobacterales bacterium
CAGGGTGTTGAAAAACTGCGCCTGAGGCCGCCATTCAGCGTTGCGGGGCTCTCGCCAATGCTCACATATGCTTGAATATGCTGCGCTTGTCGTATCGCCGCGCGCCTTGCCTGACGGCCTGATCCTTGTTTTTCAACACCCCGCTAATCCTTGCAAACGCTTTTCGGGAGGGCAAAAACCGTTCAAAATCCGTTCATGACTTCTTCGAGGTTTATGCGGCACGGTTTTTATACCAAAGAGAACAACCGAAATAAATCCAAGTTAAAAGAATAAAACTTTTTTGTTGACACACTATGGCAAAATGGCTAAAAAAGTTTGGAATGTTATATAATGTGGTGAAAGGACAATGAATAAATGAAGGATCGATTCTTTTTTTATTTTTTGGGAGGCTTTTTTTTTAAGAAGTCTACCCATGATCGGTTGATATAGAAAGAGCCGAATCCTAAATTAGCATAAACCATGGGTAGACAAAAAAGGCACCCATGGTTTTTTTTGTTTTAGGCTGTGGGTTTAAGACCTTCAGCCTTTTCAGTTTTTAATTTCATGTGCGACCGGTATATATATTGCGTGGGCAAGATTGCTCATATCCGAACCGAGAACCGGATTGGTTTATCGACACAGCGTATCGGATCGGATTGTTATAAACAAGGGATAGCCGATTTAATCCGTTAGTTGCCACGAATGGCATTCAATGTAACAAAGGAGGAGCGGGATCATGATTTACAATATGGAATTTGAAACCATGCCGAGAGAAGCGCTCGAAGCGATACAGTTGCGTCGTCTGAAAACGACTCTGGACCGTGTCAATGCAACTGTTCCCTTTTATCGTAAAAAATTCAAAGAAGCCGGAATTTCTCCTGCGGGTGTGAAGTCACTTAAGGATCTGCAACGCCTCCCTTTTACCACCAAGCAGGATCTGAGGGATAATTACCCTTTTGGCATGTTTGCAGTACCTATGGACAATGTAGTCCGTATTCATGCCTCATCCGGAACAACCGGCCAATCAACCGTAGTCGGTTATACAGCAAGAGATATAGACACCTGGGCGGAGCTGATGGCTCGTTCTCTTGCTGCCGGTGGGGCCACCCGCGGAGATATGATTCACAACGCCTATGGATACGGGCTTTTCACGGGTGGTTTGGGGGTTCATTATGGAGCTGAAAAACTCGGTGCTTCCGTAATTCCGGTATCGGGTGGAAATACGAAGAGACAGATCATGTTGATGAAAGATTTCGGGCCTACGATTCTAACATCAACGCCATCCTATGCGCTTCATCTTGCGGAAGCAGCCGAGGAGATGGGTATTTCTTTTACCGGATTAAAATTCAAATACGGTATATTCGGAGCCGAACCATGGTCTGAAAACATGCGGCATGAAATCGAAAGGAAGTTGAACTTAAATGCCGTTGATATTTATGGACTCAGTGAGGTGATCGGACCAGGGGTTTCAATAGAATGTCATGAGGTAAAAAACGGTCTTCATATTTTTGAAGATCATTTCATTCCGGAAATCATTAATCCCGAGACGGGGGATGTGCTTCCATACGGTGAAACCGGAGAACTGGTTTTTACTTCCTTAACGAAGGAAGCTTTTCCGGTGATTCGGTACAGAACGCGGGATATTTCTTCACTTCATCCCGAACCCTGCATGTGCGGCAGAACCCTTGTCCGTATGAAGAAGGTGAGTGGCCGGACAGATGATATGCTTATTATTCGGGGTGTCAATGTTTTTCCATCTCAAATTGAAAGTGTTCTGATGGAAATAAATGAAATTGAGCCTCATTATCAGCTTGTTCTGGACAGAGAAGGCAACTTGGATACGTTGACGGTTCAGGTGGAGATCGGGGAACGTCTTTTTTCTGATGAAGTGAAACAATTGCAGGATCTGGAAAAACGTATCGCAAAAAACATAAAGGAGTATCTCGGAGTCTCTGCTATGGTAAAACTCGTCGAACCAAAAGCTATCGCCCGGAGCGAGGGAAAAGCAGTTCGGGTCATCGATAAACGTAATATCTAAGAATTTTATAAAAAGACGTTCGTCATACCGCAATCAGTTGCCGTCTTGCCTGTTTTTTACAATTCTTTACAAGATGACCGGTTTTAAATATAATAGAACGCAAAAGAAAATTTTTATATTAGGGGGGAGGTCGAAATGAAAGTTGAGCAGATATCGATTTTTCTGGAAAACAAGGCTGGGCGCTTAGCAGAAGTCGCGGAAATTTTAGCCGAAGCAGGTGTCAATATCCGGGCTCTTTCTTTGGCTGACACTTCCGACTTCGGAGTGTTGCGGCTGATTGTAAATGACAATAAAAAAGCGGAGGAAGCCCTGAAGGGCAGGGGCTTTACAGTTGGCAAGACAGATGTGGTCGCGGTAGAGGTTGAGGACAAACCCGGAGGGCTGCACCGGATATTAAATTTACTTTATAAGGCTAAAATTAACGTTGAATATATGTATGCATTTGTCCAGCCGAGTGGCGACAATGCCGTTATGATTTTCAGGTTTGATCATATTGATGAGGCCGTAAAACTCCTTACAAAAAAAGGAGTAACCGTAATCAATGGTAGCAAAGTCTACACGCTTTAACTTTTGAAATGGATCGCAGACAAGGGCTTTGAGAATAGGAAAAAAAGATGGAAATGCCTCTGAACCTTTCAATCTTATTTGGCGCCGGACATGTGGTTCCATGAACAGGAAAATTTGTCGATCCAAACCGTGTCTTTTTGCTGATAACGAGGTTACGCTTTGTGTTGTCAGGATTTTCATCTTTTTAAGGGAAAAGATTGTTTCCCGGGAAATTGGTTTCTGAAAGAGGCTGATCCAGCGCACGGGAAAAATCCTCGCCTTCCCGCTGATTTTTCCTTCTGAATCATCAGTCGCATAACATCTTGTTGGGAGACATCGCCGGGTTTTTTTGAACCGTCAAAAGCCATGATCATGGGCAAAAGCTCCGGAAAAAATAGTATTCGGCATGTAGCTCGTTTAATTTCAGTCAGGAAGAAAAAATTCGAAAAGCGATTTGCATCCGGCGTCGGCAATTCAAACATTTTTCTTTCTTCTTACGAAGCTGTTTCCTGAAAGGGGTGAAAATTCCACAATAAAGATGGGCATTCTTTAGTACGACTTAGAAACCCCCGCCCTGCGGGCGGGGTAATAGGGACTGGCTAAGCCGGTCCCGGATGGGAATGGCCAAAAAGGCCGCTCACTGCTACCCTTGGCTTGAGTTGTTGCCGCAACATCAAGACATAAGGAGA
>JAHDSC010000082.1 GCA_018432925.1 Desulfobacterales bacterium
AGGCAACTTCGCTCGCTCGCGCACCAGCTTTCCGAAGCCGAGGAGCGTGAACGACAGAGACTGGCTGAAATTCTGCACGACGACCTTCAGCAGTCGCTGGCAGCCACAAAGCTTCACCTGGGAATCATCGCGGAATCGGTTCAGGGAGACCCTGGAGCGGAAATCCTTATGGGCAAACTTCATTCCTGCATCGATGACGCCATCGCCAAATCCCGTTCGCTTTCCCATGAACTGAGTCCGTTGACTCTCCGGCATCGTGGATTGCTGGAGGCTCTTTATTTGATGGCCGACCAGATGAAGAAAAACCACCGCCTCACGGTCGATCTGTCGATTCATGAAACCGCCGAACCGAAGGAATCGTCAGTAGGCATATTCCTGTTCCGTGCTGCGCAGGAACTGCTGTTTAATGTTGTCAAACATGCCCGGACGCGATCGGCTCACCTGAAAATTACCCGCCAGAAGAAAAACATTATGCTGATCGTTTCCGACCGCGGAAAAGGGTTTGACCCTGAGAAGCTCCGTTTCGCCGATGACAAAGACCCCGGTTTTGGACTGCTCAACATCCGTGAAAGATCTCAATGGCTTGGAGGGAAAATGGTCATCGAAAGCGCGCCGGGCTGCGGCAGCCGGTTTACCCTCATCGTTCCCGACGGTGTTTCCGATTCCGGGGAAATATCGGCCGGCACCGAGAGCCTGACGATATCTGATTACGACCGGGAAGCGCCGATGCCCGAAAAGAAGGATGCAAAAGAGCCGTTGCGCAGAAAAGTACGGGTTCTGCTTGTGGATGATCATAAGGTCATGAGAGAAGGGCTTGCTTTTCTTCTTTCCAGGTGCCCGGACATCGAGGTGGTCGGCCAGGCCGGCAACGGTCGAAAAGGGATCGAGGAGGTATCGCGTCTTCATCCCGACGTCGTGCTGATGGATATTTCCATGCCGGTTATGGACGGCCTGGAAGCTACGGCGCAAATCAAGTCCATGTGGCCCGAAACAAAGGTGATCATTCTCTCCATGTACGGGGAAACCCAGATGTCGCAACGATCCGTCGAAGCCGGGGCAGACCTGTTTTTGAGCAAAGCGGGATCATTGGACGAACTCGTCTCGGCCATATGCAGTTTTCATATCGAACGGATGCCCCTGTTTTCCGCTACGTAAAAGAAGGCGATTTTCAAGCCGGAATCTCCAAAGAATTCGAATTTTTTATCCGAAACCTCATTTTTTTGCCATACCCCTCGAAGGGATTGCACACACCATTTGTCTGCGGCTTTTTTAAAATCAACGAATCGTCTGGATGAACCGAAAGGATTGGTAATCTAACGTAAAAAAGCCGGCTGCATTCAGACCGCGGGAAAAACAACCTTTTAACCCAAGGAGCCGACATGAGCGCTACCCAGAATGCAAACCTTCCGTTGAAGTACTTGGATAAAGCCGTCAACGGCCTGAGAGACCTGGGATTGTTACCCTCAAAACCCAATGAAGCACCCATCGTGGCACTGATCAACAAGATCGGCGACCTGGATGAAGAAAAGGCAATTGCCATCGCCCGGACGCTCAGCCACACGTCTTTGTTCAATGAAGTCGTTCGAGAGCAGATCACCCAGATGAAAGTCGGTGAGCGCTACGAAAAAATCACCGATGCCTTCAACAGCATACGCGACGACGCCAAGTCCATGGTCGATCAACTGGAAGACGGCAAGATCTCCACCATGGAAAAACTGCAGAACCTCTGGGCGCAGGTCACCCGCGGGGACATACCTGATCGGTTCCGCAAGATCAAGGAAACCTATCTTGAGGTAACCGGTGACACCAAGGATCAGATCTTGCGCGAGGAAAAGATTCTCGAATCGTACAAAGATTTCCGCGGTGCCCTGAAGGAAGCCCAAGTGACGGCCTTTCAGCTTCTTAAAATGGCCGAGGTTTCCCTGCGGGCCTTTAAGGGACGCCTGGAGGAAGCCAACCAGGCCCTTTCGTCTTACAACGGTGGGGACCGTGAGCAGATCGCCCGGCTTGAGCTGGCCCGCGACGAACGGTTACGGGAAATACAGGACGAAGACAGGCGTTACCAGATCGTTAAGGATCTGGCCGAGAATCTGTCGGTTAGTTACAACACCACCGAAGTCGTGATGGCCCGCCTGATGCAGTCGACTAATGTGAAAGAACGTGTTTATTCTCAGGCGGTATCTTTTTTCGGAACCAATGAAACCGTTTTCACCGCCCTGAATGCCTCGTTTACAAGCCTTCAAGGGCTTCACGAAAGCACCCGAACGCTGGAAGCAATGAAGAAAGGGGTCAATCAGAGTCTGGAGACGATCGCCGATGTGGGGGGAAAGGTTCAGGAGGACGCGCTTCGCGCGGGGTACGGACCGACGCTCAAGGCCGCTTCCGTGAAAAAACTGGTTGACTCGGTGGTCGGTTTTCAGGAAAAGTCCCGCATTCTCATCGCCGAAATGAGAGAACTGGCGACACGGAATGAACTGGAAATCAGCCGGGTGGTAGAAGAGGGCAAACGGCGGATTGCCGACCTGGCCCGGGAGGGAGAGGCCCTGGTAAATGCCTGAACCGACGATACCCCGAAAATTCGAACTTGACGAGGTCATGCTGGCCATGGACGTGGTAGACACACTCAGGCACCAGCGTTCCCTTGTGGAGCGGGAACTCCGGTCGGAAGACCGGGAGCAGGAACTGATCGAGAAGTTGAAAAAGATCTATGCGGCCCAGGGACTGGAGGTTTCGGACGAAGTAATTGTCCAAGGCGTTCGGGCCATGCGCGAAGAGCGGTTTGTCTATCGTTCGACTGGAAAAGGCGTGAAAAAAAGCTTGGCGCATATTTACGTCAACCGGGGTCGCTGGACCAGAGGTGCGGTGATGTTGATGTTCGCCATGGTGGCCGTTTGGGTCGGATATCGTTTCCTGTTTGTGCTCCCGGCCGAACGCGGACGAACCAATTTGGTCCGTGAGTTGACCGGCAGAGCCGGTGTCCAGCAAGGGCGTATGGAGGGATTACGGGTACAGGTTAACAGCACGGGTGATGCATTGAAGAGCGCCCTTCGGTCGCTGTCGGAAACGGATACACCGGCGATTCGCAGACTGGCGGACCGGGTTCGCCAAAGTCTGACCGCGGCCTCCGGCCGACTGGATACGGTTGAAAAACTTCCATCGCTCAGCGGCATTGATGCAGATAATGTGGCGGAAAGATTCGCGGAGATTGAGCTTCGCCTCCGTGAACGAAACGAACTTCTCGGTCTCGCTCAAAAAGACCTGGAGGATGCGCAGGCAGCTATCGATTCGATTTCCGTCTTTCGGGAAGGGGTTTCGGGCCTCGACGAGCTTCGCGAGGAGGCCCTGAAAGATGCCCGAGAGCCGGGGGTTGCCGGAAAGATTGAGGCAATCTTCGGCAACGCTGTTTCTGCGGCGGAGGCGGGAGATCTGGAAAACCTGCGGACCGCCCGTCAGAAATTGCAATATGTTCGTGACATGCTGCGGCAGGAGTACACGATTCAGATCGTTTCGCGTCCAGGCACTCCCAGTGGCGTATGGCGCTATCCGGCGGACATCCGAACGGCGCGAAACTATTACTTGATTGTTGAAGCGATTACCGCCGGCGGGCAACGATTGACGATGCCCGTTACCTCGGAGGAAGACGCCGGGGTACGGATGGTGAGCGAGTGGGGTCTGCGGGTCGATCAGAGCGTCTATGAGCAGGTACGGCGCGACAAGGAGGACGACGGGATCGTTAACCGGAAGATCGTGGGCACGAAAAAGCGTGGTTACCTTTCGCCGGAATACAGCGTTTCCACAACGGGCGCGGCGATTACCGACTGGTAGGAAGTGAAACTCATGATTAACGGAAAAGACCAATTGGCCATCATCGACGAACATATTGCCACGGCACGGAGCAGCATTGACGCCATCCACCGCCGGTTGGAGTCCGTCAGGCAACGGCTTACGGAGATTCGAAACCAGATCGCCGAGCAGTTTCGCCGGTTGGCTCAATTCCGGCTGGACGAGCTGACCGCAAACCGATTGATTGCCCATCTGGATGACACCGACCGGGCGATAGTGAACCTGCTGGAAAGACGGAGCATGGAGCTGAGCCGGCTGGAGTCCGAGATCCAACAGGAACTGGCCCGGCAATCCTCTCTGAAATCCGAACGCGAGGAGGCGGTACGGCGTCGGGACGAACTGGTAACCCGGGTCGATCGACAAGGTGCCGACATCCTGGTGCATCTCGGAGGACTGGATGCCTATCAAACCCAGGAGAAAATCGCTCGGGAGGCTACGGCCAGAGCCGAGCGTGCCGAAAGCAAGGCTGCCCGGGCTGAGGCCGACCGTGAAGAAAAGGGAACGCCCTACCGGGAAGATGCGTTGTTCATGTATCTATGGAAGCGCCGATTCCTGACCTCGGATTACACCGTCGGCGGTTTGACCCGAGCGATGGATGGCTGGATTGCGAAATTGATCAATTATTCCGAATCACGCAGGAATTATTTCCTGTTGACCGAGCTGCCGCTTCGATTGCGGGAACACGCCGAACGGCAGAAAGCAATCGCGGCGCAAGAGTCTCAAAAGCTTCGAGACATGGAAGACCAGGCCCTTCAGGTGGAAGACATCCTGCGGAAGAAAGAGGCGATTCAAGCCGCCCAAAAAGAGATCGACGAGATTGAAAAACAAATCGAAGAAGCGGAAAAACGGTACGAAATCCTTCTGGGAAAACGATCCTCTTATTCCAGTGCTTCCGATGAACTTTCCCGGCAGGCCATCCAGCTTCAGGTTTCTGAAATCAAGAACGATAATCTGGCGAATCTTTACAGAGAAGCGAAAGCGACCGGTCGTCCGGACGACGATGTAATTGTCAGCAGCATTCGGGACCTGATGGATGAGGAGCAATTCCTGTCGGCGGAGATTAAAAACCTGCAATCCGATTTGCGTCGTCAACGGGACAGTTTTCAGGAGATCGAAGAACTGCGTCGTCGCTTCCGGCGCAGTCACTATGACTCCGGTCATTCTTATTTTCCGGGCGGCTTCGAAATGGGAGCTCTCCTTGCCATGTTGATGTCCGGAAGGGCCTCGGGTGGAGACATATGGGGCCGCATCGGCCGGAAACAGCAGTTCCGACTGCCGAGGCACGGCCCCACCACGGGTAAGGAACCTTTCCCCGGCGGCTTCGGCAGCGGCGGTTTTCGAACGGGTGGCGGGTTTTAACTCTATGAGAGTGAAACGATAAGCCAAATCAAGACGATTTGGATTCCAGTTTGTTCGGCTGGGGAAAATTCAGGTTTGTTCCGTCGGGTGATGACAACTCGGGCCGAAGAATGCGACCGGTGGTCGACGATCGGGGTCGAGTTCTTACGGCAGTCCAGCCTTCGGAACGGATTCCATCTCAAAACCAGCCCGCGCCACTCGCGACACCGAATCCCATCAGCAATGCTCCCGCGCCGATCTTGGCTGAGCGTTCCCAACGACGGCGTGATTCCCGGCCAAGCCGTATCCCCAGCCAAGTGAACAGCACGGCAAAGAACGCGATGGTGCCCGCTACAGTCAGTGGGTCGACCTTGCCGAGTCCGAGGCTGAAACCTACCACCATGTTGTCGGTACTGAGGCCTGCCGCAAGGACCACAAGCCCTCGCCACCGGGTAACCCGTTGTGCCAGTCGATCATCATTCCCGCGATCACGGATGCCTTCAATGACCGAGAGCAGTCCAAGCCCGAAAAGCATTACGGCTCCCATGATATTCGCGTACGAACCGATGGCCTCGGCTGTTGCGGAACCCAGCCGGATTCCAACCAGAGGCACGCAGAATTCGAAGACACCGAAAACCAGCATGATGCGGTAACGAAGCTCCGCCTGACCCAGCGCCCCCAAGGTTAAAGCCACGGCGAGGTTGTTTGAGCCAACGACAATACCGAGAAGCACCAGGTCAATTAGGGTCATACGGGTTCATAGGAAAGCGGACGGATCGGTTTTCCATACATGGTTCATAAAAATCAATTCCCCACTCTTTTCATTTTGTTTTAAGAAAAGGTCCATCCCTTCTCTCCACGAGGGGCACTTCCTTGAGGGTTCTCCATTTTTATTATTATCTCTATGATTCGTGACCCCATGTCAACGGATAAAAACACGTCGAAGTTCAACGTCCGATGCTTGCGGATAATGGCTTCGACCCGGGATTTCTTCAAAATGGAGTTTGCCGGATCCGGAAAACCGATCAAGTTAATTTCTGTCGATGCCGATTATTCAAAAACTTACATTAAAAAATTCGACCTCCGGTAAACCGACGAGCTGTTTTAAGCCGGTCTGAGATTGCAATCTTGGGAGTAAAAGATGAATTCCGGCAAAAAGACCTCCTTTGATTATCCGGCCGGTGAGTGTTTGCGTGCATGAGTGGTTCAGTATGCCCGGATCCGCGGCGGAAGTGGATGTCCGATCGATTCTTTTTGATTTATTCGATTAGAAAAAGCAATATCTTATCTTTTCCAGAAAGGGTATAGTAGTCTTTCGGCCCGGGAGTCATGGAATGGTTTTTGATGTTCTGAGAGATCAATCAGAAGAAAGGAAGGATCATGGGAGGTTCTGCAAACAGCCTGCCGGAAATCATCTGGTTCGTGGTTGGACTGATATTGATATTGATGGAATTTGCCGTTCCCGGCGTCATTCTGGTCTTTTTCGGAATTGGCGCATGGATCGTCACTGCCCTCGTCTATTTGGGTCTGCTAACCTCATTAACCTCCCAACTGTTTGTCTTCAGCGGTGCTTCGTTGGTTTTGCTGGTTGCTCTGCGTAAGTTGGTGAAGGATAAATTCTATGGTCATATTACCGGCCCACAGGACCTGTCGCAGAATCTGGATGATTTTATCGGGCACAAGGTATTGGCTTTAAACGATATTGTTCCAGGCAAAACAGATGGCCGGGTCGAATTCAAGGGCGCCGATTGGAATGCCGTGGCCGACGAAGAGATTAAACAGGGCGAAACTGCAACCATTGTTAAAAACGATGGTTTGACATTGATTATCAAAAAATAGAGGAGGATGTAAACATGGATGCCGGTTTTAGTTTCGGATTGATCGTCGCTATCGGTATCGTCATTTTGCTTGTTGTCACAATTTTCAAAACCGCGCGGATTGTTCCTCAGAAATCGGCGTTCATCATCGAGCGGTTGGGCAAATATTCGCGAACCCTGGATGCAGGCTTTCACATCCTGTTTCCATTTCTGGATAATGTCGCCTACAAGCATTCGCTCAAAGAGGTAGCCGTGGATGTGCCCTGCCAGACCTGCATCACCAAAGACAATATTGCCGTGGAGGTGGATGGGGTTCTTTACTTGCAGGTCGTCGATCCGGTAAAGGCGAGCTACGGCATCGAAGACTATCTTTTCGCGTCGACTCAACTGGCCCAGACCACCATGCGTTCCGAGATCGGCAAGATCGATCTGGATAAAACGTTCGAAGAGCGGGTGACCATCAACAGCGCCATTATCCAGGCGGTGGATAAGGCCTCCGACCCGTGGGGCGTAAAGATCACGCGTTATGAGATCAAAAATATCAATCCACCTCAGAGCGTTACCGATGCTCTGGAGAAACAGATGCGCGCGGAACGCGAAAAACGCGCCGCCATTGCTGAATCCGAAGGCCAGCGTCAGGCTTTGATCAATGTGGCCGAAGGCGAAAAACAGGAGGCCATCAAAAAGTCCGAAGGCGAAAAGATGAAACGAATAAACGAAGCCGAAGGCCGTGCAAAAGAGATCATGCTGGTCGCCCATGCCACGGCCAAAGGTATTCAGCTGATCGCCGAATCCATTGAAAAGCCGAGTGGCGACCGGGCTGTCAACCTGCGGATCGCCGAGCAGTACATCAAAGAGTTCGGCAATCTGGCCAAGAAGAACAACACCATGATCATACCCCAGACCATGAGCGACATTTCCGGACTGATCGCAACGGCAACCGGCGTGATTGCGCAAACCGGCACGGGAAACGGCAAGGGTGAGGCGCCCGCGTCCGGATAGTATTGTGCCCCGGATCTTCCCCTGAGCAGCATCCCCCTCGGTGGCACCTCGATCATCATAACGATCGGCGTATTATTGCGGCGTTCGACCGGTCGATCAGGCAGATTGACTGTTTCCCGACTCGTCACGTTCTTTATAAACTTCTTTTGCCGCGAACAACCCGTTCAGTGCTGCGGGAAACCCGGCATAAACCGCCATTTGCATGATGACCTCAACAACTTCTTGTCGGGTGCAGCCGACATTGAGTGCTCCGTGAATGTGAACCTTTAACTGGGGAACTGCGTTACCAAGAGCAGTCAGCGCTGCAACAACGGCAATTTCGCGGGATTTGAGATCAAGTGCGGGACGCGAGTATATATCTCCAAACGGAAATTCGATCAGGTAACGGGCAAAATCAGGGGCGATATCCCGAAGGCTATCAATTACGCGCTGTCCGGCTTCTCCATCGACTTCCTTTAGTTTTTCCCAACCGCGATTGTATCGATCCTGATGATTCATTTTTTTCTCCGATTAAACGTCAGACATTACCGCCACAGGTCTTGAGTTTGGATTCACCCCTTGCACCGTGATTTTAATTTCGGTTTTTCATTCAAATCCTCAATCACAATCATCGCCAGGCAGTCAATTGATTTCGGCCGGGTCGAAAAATGCGCAGCCGAGATCGACGGTTCGATGGATGGCGGCAATAAACTCCTCTTCTTTCGGTGCTTCATGGGGCATGGCTCATTTCCATGCAATCCGGCCCAATCCCGGGAGGACGACCTCTCGCCGGCACGGATTCCTTCCTCTTAATTCATTTGTCGCTCTACACCCCACACCACGCCGCAATACGGGCACCGATCCCCCGCTTTTGAATTCGGGTCAACCGTGGCACCGCAATTTCCGCAAGATTTGGTCACATAAGATTGGGTTGCAGTAAAATCCGGCAGAATCGCTTCCGGAGAAAAAGGGAGTTTATCCCCTTTATGATCGACGATCCCCGAAGGATCTAAATACCCCTTTTCCACAAGGTCGTCCAACGTTTTTGGGCTTTCCCCAAAATCCAGGACGTAAGCGTGTGCCGCGGACTTGATCGTTTGCATTTTGGCATGGTCTCCGAATCGGGCGGCTTTTTCCTGAGCGTTGCTGATCAGGGTGGACGTTTTTTCGCCAGTGCAGGAACTGTAACAAAAACATCCCAAAAGAAAAACGAGTACAAAAAAATTCAATTTTAAACGGGTTCCGTTCATTCCGTCACCTAT
>JAHDSC010000114.1 GCA_018432925.1 Desulfobacterales bacterium
CCTTCAAACTCATTGAAAGGGATCAGGTTTATTTTTGATTGAATCGGCCGGAGAAGTTTGACCAGCCGTTTTCCATCATCCGATGTATCGTTGATGCCGCTGATAAGAATATATTCAATGGTAATTCTGCGCCGGGGCTTCAACGGATACCTGCGGCATGCCTCAAGGAGTTGTTCAATGGGGTACTTTCGGTTTATGGGCATCAGCATATCGCGGGTCTTGTTTTCTGTGGCATTGAGTGATACGGCTAAATTTACTTGCGTATCCCGGCCTAAATCGGATAGCCCGGAGATCAGACCGGAGGTGGAGATGGTGAGTCGCCGACTTGAAAACTGAAGCCCGAACTCGCTGTCTGTGAGAACTTCAATGGCACTGACAACGTTTTTATAATTTGCCAGAGGTTCTCCCATTCCCATAAAAACAATGTTGGTGAGCGGCATGGAGCGGTCCAGATCATTTTTGATGTCACGAACCTGAGAAACCATTTCGCCTTTTGTCAGATTGCGTATAAAACCGCCCCTTGCACTCAGGCAAAAAACGCATCCCTGAGCGCAGCCCACCTGGCTTGATATGCAGAGTGTATAGTGATTTTTTTCCGGAATCAGAACGCTTTCAACGACATTTCCGTCCTCCAATCCGAAAAGGTACTTCCTGGAACCATCCAGAGAAATTTCCAGGCCTGTTTTTTTGAGGCGTTGAATTGTAAAATGGCGTGAAAGCAGATTTCTTATATCTTTGCTTAGATCCGACATGACTTCAAAAGTGTCCGCCTGACGAAGATAGATCCAGTTCAGAACCTGTCCGGCCCGGTAGCACTTAACTCCCTGGTCGCTCAGCCATGAAGCCAGCTGGTTTCTGCTGAGCTCGATAATATTTTTCTTTTCTGATTCAATCGCCATTTTTCTTGACATTATATTAAATACATTTTATTTTCAAGAATTTTGATCGGAGGCTTCTCGGAGAGGTGTTGGAGGCATTTGGGGCACATATATGTTTGACAATCTAAGCGACAAGCTTAATTCCGTATTTAAAAAGCTCAAGGGGCACGGCAAGCTCACGGAGAAGAACATCGAGGAAGGCTTGAGGGAGGTTCGGATGGCGCTCCTCGAAGCCGATGTTCATTATGCGGTTGTAAAAAAATTTATAAACGATATAAAACAGCGGGCGCTTGGACAGGAAGTCATGGCAAGCCTGACGCCTGGTCAGCAGATCATCAAGATCGTCAATGATGAATTGACGAAACTGATGGGAAGCCGTCACGAGGATCTGAGCCTCTCGGGCCCATTACCGATATCGATCATGCTGGTCGGTCTTCAGGGATCCGGCAAAACGACAACAGCCGGTAAGCTTTCTATTTTTTTGAAAAAAACCGGAAGAAAACCATATCTGGTTCCGGTGGATGTTTACCGACCGGCTGCGATTGATCAGCTTAGAAAGCTGGGAGACCAACTCTCCGTTCCGGTGTTTCCATCCAACCCTGAAATGGATCCGGTGCGGATTTGCCGTGAGGCCAGGATAGCGGCGCAGAAAGAAGGATGCGATACGCTGCTGCTCGATACTGCCGGGCGTCTGCATATTGATGAAGCACTGATGGCCGAGCTTTGTCGTATCCGGGATGAGATGCAACCGTCCGACATACTTCTTGTGGCCGATGCCATGACGGGTCAGGACGCGGTAAATATCGCCAAATCCTTTGATTCCGCCCTGGATATCGGAGGGGTGATCCTTACCAAAATGGACGGGGATGCCCGAGGCGGAGCGGCTATTTCCATCAAAACGATTACCGATAAGCCGATTAAATTTATCGGCGTCGGTGAAAAATTAAACGATTTAGAGTCTTTTCATCCGGACAGAATGTCTTCAAGGATACTGGGTATGGGAGACGTCCTTACCATGATTGAAAAGGCTCAATCGATGGTTGATGAAAAAAAAGCGGCTGAGCTTGAAAAAAAACTGAAAAAAAGTCAATTTACCTTGGAAGACTTCCGGGATCAGTTGATTCAGATTCGAAAGATGGGCTCCCTTTCCGATTTGATCGGCATGATTCCGGGTATGAACAAGATCAAGCAGATGAAGAATCTCCAGGTGGATGAGAGAGAATTGGTAAGGGTCGAAGCGATCATCAATTCCATGACGCCTTACGAACGTCGTCAACACAATATCATAAACGGAAGTCGCCGGAAGAGGATAGCCAAAGGAAGCGGTACAAATGTGCAGGATGTCAACCGGCTGCTTAAGAATTATACCCAGATGTTAAAAATGCTCAGAAAAATTAACAAAGGCGGCATACGCGGGATGAGCCGGGGTATGTTGCCATTCTGAAGGGGAAGGGAAATGGCAGTTAAAATTAGATTGGCGAGACACGGTGCAAAGAAAAGACCATTTTATCGAATTATCGTGGCGGATAGTGAAAGTCGAAGGGATGGCAGATTTCTGGATATTGTCGGAACGTATAATCCTTTACAGGAGCCGGCGGAGGTGAATCTTAAGGAAGAGCGGGTTCGGTACTGGATCGATCAGGGCGCCATCCCGACGAATACGGTAAAAAATCTTTTGAAGAACAAGGGTTTTTTTGCTAAACTTGATTAGAAATTTTTTCCCTGACTCTCACCAGCCAACAAAGGAGATGCAGCTATGAAAGATCTGATCAAGTATATTGCACAGGCATTAGTTGACCATCCGGACCAGGTTGCGGTTTCAGAAGTGGAAGGTAATCAGACCTCCGTACTGGAGCTTAAGGTGGCAAAAGAGGACTTAGGGAAGGTTATCGGAAAACAGGGCCGGACGGCCAGAGCCATGCGAACCATATTAAGTGCGGCTTCCGCGAAGGTAAAAAAACGCACGGTCCTTGAAATCATAGAATAGTGTAATGGAGGACAAGGGGTTTTTCTCTATCGGAAAGATCGTTGCTACCCACGGTATCAAAGGGGCTTTAAAGGTCTATCCATATACGGAATCCTTGTCTTTTTATGAGCCCGGGAATCAGGTCCTTGTAAGGGACTCGAAGGGAAAGGAAAAAACATTCATCATTCAAAGTGCCCGCCCTCACCAGCGAAATATTCTTGTATTTCTGGAAGGGGTTACCGGTTGCAATCTTGCCCAGACGCTTATTGGTTCCGAACTGTATTCCGAAAAGGCAGAACTTCCCGAGCTTGAAGAAGGGGCTTATTACTGGCTGGATATTATCGGACTATCCGTTTATGCCGCTGATAAAAGCTATATCGGTCAGGTTCAATCGGTATTTCGAACGGGCAGCAACGATGTTTTTGTCGTAACAGACCCAAGCGGTGAAAAAAACAGTGAAATCCTGATACCTGCTCTCGAATCCGTCATTTTAGAAATTGACCTGGAAAAAAAGACGATGCGGGTGGATTTGCCCGAAGGACTGTAGAGCGCGTATCGATTGATGAAGGAATCGGCCGGGTTGTTTGAACCGCAAGCAGCGGAGGTATTCGCCGTGGTTTGCCGCAGGGGCTTGTAGGTGAATCCAAAAACAGTCGAAGAGCCCTTGCCATAAAAGATTCGCAGCCGCAAGGTATGGAGTGCTTCCATAGAGGCATTCGAAAAATATTACGTTCGAGTTTCGGGCCGAAATGATTACCGCGAGAGCCTGTCCGGTTCGAGACTTAACATTTGAGTTTGACGCCCGAGATAAGCCGGGCGTTTTTTCAGGGGCTTTGATGATTTCCAGATGAATTTCATTGTCGTAACCATTTTTCCGGAGATGCTGAACCCCTTTTGGGAACATGGGATTGTCAGGAGAGCGATCCAGCAAAATAAAATTTGCGTATCGGCGCTTAATTTAAGAGATTTTACAGAAGACCGGCATCGTACCACAGATGATAGACCCTATGGCGGCGGATGCGGGATGGTGTTAAAACCGGAGCCGTTAGCCGGTGCGATTCGAGCTGCGAAAAAGTTGGCTCCGGCCGCAAAAACGGTCTTGCTGAGTCCTCAGGGGCGCGTTTTTGATCAAGGCATGGCCCGTGAATTTTCATTTTTTGAAGGACTCGTATTGGTTTGCGGACGATACGAGGGTATGGATGAACGAATTTGTAATGATTTTATCGACTTTGAAATTTCTATCGGTGATTATATCCTGACGGGCGGTGAGCTTGCAGCCATGGTCATAATGGATGCCGTTACCCGATTGATTCCAGGCACACTGGGTGGGGTGGATTCAGCGCAAATGGATTCATTTTCAAGCGGCCTTCTTGAACACGCGCATTATACAAGGCCTCGAAACTTTGAAGGAGCTGAAGTTCCGGAAGTCCTGCTGTCGGGAAACCACAAGGAAATTGAAAAATGGAGGTTCGAAACATCGCTGATACGCAGTTTTCTCAAGCGGCCGGATCTTTTTAAAAAAAAGCCGCTCAGCAGACAAGAAATCGATACGCTTAAAAAGTGGTGCCGCGACATTGAAGAAATCATACATGCCCAATCTCTACGTGGCCCTGATGCATTATCCGGTGGTCAATAAAAATGGCGATATCATCGCCTCCGCATTGACCAACCTCGATTTGCACGATATATCAAGAGCATCAAAGACATACGGGGTTCGCTCGTTTTATGTAGTCACCCCGCTTACGGACCAGAAAGAACTTGCCGAAAGGATTGTATCTCACTGGAAAAGCGGATCCGGATCCATCTACAATCCGAAAAGGCGAGAAGCCCTGGAACTGATTTGTGTCAAGGATTCTATCAAGGAGGTTGTGGAAGATATCCGTAACCAATGTGACGATTCACCAAAAACGGTCGCCACATGCGCCAAACATCGTTCCGGTGCCTTGCGTTTCGGCAGGTTTCAGCAAATGCTGAAAGAGGGCAAACCTTACTTGTTGATATTCGGGACGGCATGGGGGCTTGCGGAAGATTTCATCGCGGAGGTTGATTATGTGCTCGAACCGGTCAAAGGGAAGGAAAGTTATAACCACCTTTCCGTACGATCCGCTTCCGCCATTATACTGGACCGATTGATGGGAGAAAGAGGAAAAGGGTAAGAGGAAAATTATATAAACGGATCATCAGGTAATATTATTTTTTTGGGGTGAATTATGGAAACGATAAGACGGTTGGAATTAGAAGCGCTACGGATGGATTTGCCCGATTTCAGCCCGGGCGACACCGTTAAAGTTCACGTAAAGATCAAAGAGGGTGAAAAAGAACGTATCCAGGTTTTTCAGGGGGTGGTGATCAGTAAACGGCGAGGGACAACCAATGCGACATTCACCGTGCGAAAGGTTTCTTACGGCGTAGGGGTTGAACGTATCTTCCCGCTTCATTCACCGGTTATCGACAAAATCGAAGTGATTTCCAGGGGTCGTGTCCGTCGCGCAAAGATCTATTATCTGAGGAAGCTCAGAGGTAAAGCATCGAGAATAAAAGAGCGTCGGATCGCTTAGCTTTTTTGCATGTAATTACATGGTATCGGATTTCTGGGCATTCGAAAAAAGAGCCGGAAACGAAGGCTTTAAAAGAATCGCCGGTATTGATGAGGCCGGCCGGGGACCCTTGGCCGGTCCGGTTGTTTCAGCCGCCGTTATTCTTCCCGCCTTTTTTCCGGTTTCCGGTATTGCGGATTCAAAAAAGTTAACACCCGGAAAACGGGATGATTTATACGAAAAGATATACGAGCATGCGGTTTCCATCGGCATTGGAATCGTGGATTCGATAGAAATCGATCGAATAAACATCTTAAATGCCTCTCTCCTTTCCATGTGTTTTTCCGTTGAAAATCTTGATCCGCAACCCGATTTTCTTCTAATTGACGGTCCATTTGGAATCCAGTCTAATCTTCCCCAAAAACCGGTTATCCATGGAGATGAAACAAGCATCTCCATTG
The DNA here is from genome assembly GCA_018432925.1 of Desulfobacterales bacterium. Taxonomy (GTDB): domain Bacteria; phylum Desulfobacterota; class Desulfobacteria; order Desulfobacterales; family JAHDSC01; genus JAHDSC01. The sequence continues at coordinate 5,843 of JAHDSC010000114.1, forward strand.
CTGCGGCATCCATCGTTGCCAAAGTCACTCGCGACAGACTGATGGAAATGTACGATCAGGATTATCCCCGCTATGGATTCCAAAAGCACAAGGGATATCCAACCAAGGCTCATAAAGAGGCGCTCCGAAAATTCGGATGTTGTCCCATTCACCGGAAAAGTTTCAAGGGGGTTCAGGCGGACCGGGCGTAGATCTGCTTGCCGGTGGGTCTTTTTCAACCGAAGATGGGCGGAATCAATTTTTGCCGGACTGCGGAGCTCCGGTCCTCGGCTGCATCCATTTTTTAACGCCGCTATTGCCTGAAACAACACTTCCCAATAAAACGGATTTCTTTTCCGTGCGGCGGAGCAATACTAATAGTCAGGAAATGGGGATCCTGAAAGGAAGATTTTTTTATCCGGAAGGGAGATCATCTGATGCTGAACAAGCAGCAACAATTTGGGAAAAAAAGCGAGTCGATTGCGGTGAAGCACTTGAAAAAACACGGTTACCGAATTTTGGAGCAAAATTACCGCAATGGACTCGGTGAAATCGACATCATTGCGAAGGAAAACGATACAATTGTCTTCGTGGAGGTTAAAGCCAGAAGAACGGACCATTTCGGAAGTCCAAAATACGGAGTCACTCCGAAAAAACAACAGAAAATTTCAATGGTGGCACTGTCTTATCTGAAAAACAACTGCCCGAAAGCGGAAAAAGCAAGATTTGATGTGGTGGCAATAAGCACCACAAAAGACATCCCGCAGATCGAGATTGTAAAAAATGCTTTTGAACTCGCCTACCGATGATTGTGAATTCACGGGTAAGGAAGGCAGGCTATACGTTGTCGCAACGCCTATCGGCAACCAGGATGATATCACCCTGAGAGCTTTGAAGACCCTGGCCCGGGTGGATCTTGTCGCAGCAGAAGATACACGACACACGGGCAGATTTCTTTCCTTTCACAAAATCAAAACCCGTTTGATCTCATACCATGAGCACAATGAAAAAGAGCGTACCCCGGAGCTCATCGATCGATTAAAAAAAGGTGCGACAATCGCACTGGTCTCAAACGCCGGGACCCCAACCGTATCTGATCCCGGCTATCGATTGGTGAGGGAGGCGATAAACCATGACATAAAAGTCATTCCGATTCCCGGAGCGTCGGCCGTGGTCGCCGCTCTCAGCGTTTCCGGGTTGCCGACCGATTCCTTTGTTTTCGTCGGATTCCCGGCGAAAAAAAAGGGAAAGCGTCTCACCCAGCTGAAAGAGCTTGTCAGCGAGCAAAGAACGATCGTATTTTACGAATCTCCTAAACGCATCTCAGGTTTTTTGGATGAAATCATGCAAATCATGGGAGACCGGAATGCAATTTTATGTCGGGAACTGACCAAGCTTCATGAAGAATTCGTGAGAGGCGTCCTGTCTGAAATTGTATTCGACCTGAAAAATCGACCTTCGATAAAAGGTGAATGCACCCTGCTTTTAACTGGATGTGAAGGGCATGAAAGAATTTCCATTGCAACGATCCGGAATGAAATAGAAAATGAAATGAAAACAAGCGGATTCAAGCTCACCGATCTGTCGAAGAAGGTGGCGAAAAAATACGGTATTCCGAGCAGAAGAGTATATGATGAAGCCTTACGGATTAAAAGCAAGCGGTAGGCAAAGAGAGTAACGGGCGGAAGGATGAAGGCCGAGTTTAATGTGAAGGGAAATCAAACCATGCAGAATCTTGATGCAATTTTTTCTCCGGAATCGGTTGCGGTGATCGGTGCCTCCACCAAGGCCGGAAAGGTCGGACATGATATTTTTGCAAATATTCTCAGAGGAAATTATAAGGGTACTCTTTATCCGGTGAATCCATCCGCCAGATCGATTTTAAGCGTAAAAGCATATCCGAAAATTTCAGAAATTCCCGATGCCGTTGATCTTGCAATCATCATCGTATCCCCCGAGATCGCCTTGCAGGTGGTCGAAGAATCCGTCAAGAAGGGAGTGAAAGGCCTCGTCATTGTATCCGCGGGCTTTCGCGAAGTCGGCGCCGAAGGTCTGGCGATTGAAAATAAGATTGTATCGATATGCAAAAACGCGGGGGTGCGGCTGGTCGGGCCCAACTGTCTGGGGGTGATCAACCCGATGCCTTCGGTCAGTCTGAACGCAAGTTTTTCCGCTCGGATGCCGGCATCCGGCAATATTTCGTTTATTTCTCAGAGCGGTGCTTTGTGCACGGCGGTTCTTGATTTTGCCGCCAACCGTGGTTTCGGATTTTCAAAGTTCATATCCATCGGCAACAAGGCGGATGTAGATGAGCTTGATCTTCTGCGTTATCTTCATGAAGATCCGGACACCGGTGTCATTATGATTTATGTGGAGGAACTTCGAAGGGGTAAAGAATTTGTTGCGGCGGTAAAAGAAATTACCTCCGGAAAACGGCCGACCCCTATTTTGGCCATCAAATCGGGGAGAACGAGTGCCGGTGCGCGGGCAGCGGCATCGCATACCGGCGCGCTGGCCGGATCGGAGGCGGTATACGATGCGATTTTCCAGCAGTCGGGGATTATTCGCGCGGATTCCATCGATGATCTTTTCGATCTGGCCGATGTTTTTACCTTCAAGGCTGAGACCCAGCTTGGAAAGATGGTCCGAAAGATTCCGAACGGAAACCGGGTTGCCATCGTCACCAATGCCGGCGGGCCCGGGATTTTAGCAACCGACATGACCGTATCATCGGGTTTGACGCTGGCTGAATTCAAAAAAGAAACCGTTGCGGTGCTGGAAAGGCATCTTCCGTCGACCGCCAATATCCATAACCCCGTGGATGTGATTGGAGATGCAACCCAGGATCGATATGAAATTGCCCTGGAAGCGGTGATCAAGGATGAAGGCGTTGACGGAGCCTTGGTAATTCTGACTCCCCAATCGATGACCAATGCGCTGGAGACGGCAAAAGCTATTGTGAGGATTGCAAGGAGGACGTACAAACCGATCGTCTGCTGTTTCATGGGGATCATTGATGTTTCTGCGGGGGTGGAATATCTCCAGAAACACGGGTATCCGGTTTACCGGTTCCCGGAGAATGCAGCGAAGGCTTTCGCGGCGCTTTACCGGTACGCTGAATGGATGAACCGGGAACGGTTGGCGCCATTTACACGAACGCACAAAAGAGACAAGGCGGCTGAGATCATCGGCAATTGCATGGCCTCCGGGCAGCACTATCTGGGAGAGCTGGAGGGACTTGAAATTTTAAAATGCTACGGTTTTGAAGTGTTGCCGACACACCTCGCAAGAGACGGAAAAGAGGCTTGCGACATTGCGGACATGATTGAATTTCCGGTCGTCATGAAGATTGTGTCCCCTCAAATTATCCACAAATCCGATGCAGGCGGGGTGAAGGTCGGGCTTCACAATAAGGATGAGGTGAAAAAGGCGTATCATTCAATCATTGGGAATGTGAAAAATTATAATCCGGAAGCCGAAATAACCGGTGTTTTGGTTCAGAAGATGGCCCCGGAGGGCCAAGAAGTGATAATGGGGGCCAACCGGTATCCGGTATTTGGTCCGCTGGTCATGTTCGGCCTGGGGGGAATATTCGTGGAGGTTTTCAAGGATGTGGTCTTTCGCCTTGCCCCGGTATGCAGAAACGGAGCCCGGCGGATGATCCATGGCATCAAAGGTCTGAAGCTTTTGACCGGATTCAGAGGAAAACCGAAGGCGGACCTTGAAATCCTTGAAAAATTATTGGTCTGCATTTCGGATATGGTTACCGATCATCCGGATATCGCGGAACTGGATATCAACCCGCTTCTGGTGCATGCCGAGGGAAAAGGAGCGACCGTTGCGGACTGCCGGATTATCCTCCGGGCGGCTGAGGAACCGAAAAAAAATTAAAACCGGATGGAGGCCCCATCGGCCTTCTGTTGGGTATGAATGAAGAAAGCGAAGTGATTTGAGCACGATTTATCCGGTCATACTTCCCGTTCCCGACACAATCAAGAACCGTAAGGGCAGGGCAGGTGCTGCATACCTCAGTGGATATGCAAGATGCGCGCTGAAGATATCCTGTCGAAAAAGCGGTATCTTTTTAAGCCGGATTTTGAAAAACGAAAACGGATCGCCTCTGCCGTTCGAAGGTTATTTCTGGTCTTTGACTCACAAACCAAAATATGTCGGCGCGGTCGTCGCGCCGTCGGGGATCGGGATGGATGTCGAAGAAATCCGACCTCGTCCAGCCGCTCTTTTTCGCAAGATAGCCGATGATCGCGAGTGGAACCTTACGAATGCGGATCCGGATAAGCTTTTCTTTCGATACTGGACTTCCAAAGAATCGGTGCTGAAAGCTTCCGGAAAGGGGCTTGGGGATCTTTCAAAATGCCGAATCGAAGAAGTGATAGACGAAACGATGCTCATGATCCGCTACGGGGAAAAAAAATTACTCATCGCCCACTGTTATTTCGATGGGCATATCGCCTCGGTGGTCAAAAACGATTTTGATATTCAATGGACCTTTCCAAAGGCGCCGGCAGCCGGGATTTTCTGCTCGAAAGACGGCTCTGACGGAGTCGACCCTGAGCCGGTGATCCGCACTGCTGCTAAATTTTTACGGAAGTTCCCAGCTCCGGGTCTGTTTGCCTAACGAATAACGATAAGCGAAAATGAAGGAAGTGGGGCAGTAATCATGAATGATACGGCTCAGAAACCTTTCCTGTGTTTCCTTTCCCGGGAAGATAAGGAAAAACTCCACCGGTCGGCTCTGACGATTCTGAATGAAATCGGAATGCAGGTTTTTCACGAGGAGGCATTGGCCATATTGAAGTCGGCCGGCTGCACGGTTTTCAAAGATGAAAGGGTCCTGATTCCCGGGAACCTGGTTGAAAATGCGATTCAGAGCGCGCCTTCCCGCATCCTGATTTGCAGTCGGGAGGGAAGTCCGGCCATGAATCTTTGGGATTATGAATCCCATTTCGGCACAGGCTCCGATCTGATCTATTCGCTTGATTCGGAGAAAATGCAGCGGCATCGATCCGTAATTGAAGATGTCGGCTTGGCTGCCCGGGTTTGCGATGCCCTGCCGAATATCGATTTTATAATGTCTTGTGCGCATCCTTCGGATGTTCCGCCACATCAATCCTACCTCAAGAGTTTCCAGGTCATGGCGGAAAATTCTTCAAAACCGATTGTGTGTACGGCGGAGTGCCGGAACGACCTCAACGCGATATGGGAAATCGCCACCATTCTCAGGGAGGGTGAATTGTCGCTCCGTAAGCGCCCCTATTTTATGCACTATGCCGAACCGATCAGTCCGTTCAAGCATCCTTTTTCCAGCCTGGACAAGCTTCTTTTTTGTGCTGAAAAAAAAATCCCTGTTATTTATTCGCCGGCGCCGATTGCCGGCTCTACGGCTCCCATAACCATTGCCGGTCATGTCGCTCAAGGTCTGGCGGAATGCTTTTGCGGTCTCGTCATCCATCAATTAAAGGCGACGGGAGCACCGTTTATCATGGGCATCGGTCCGGCAGTGATGGATATGACCAGTTGTCAGTGTTCTTACAATGCTCCGGAATATTATCTTGCTTACATGGCCATTATAGAAATGAGCCATTATTACAATCTGCCCAGTTGGGGATATGCGGGAACAAGTGATTCCCAGGTGCCGGATGGCCAGGCGGTTTTCGAAGCGGGCCTCAGCACTTTTTTGTCGACAATGTCGGGCGCCAATCTGAATCACGATGTCGGCTATTTAGACTTCGGGCTGACCGGAAGCCTGGATATGATTGTAATTTCAGATGAAATTATCGATGAGGTACGCCGCCTGAGAAAAGGAATTCCAATTAATAAGGAGACGATCGGGTTGGATGCCATGCGGGAAGTCGGATTTGCGGGAAATTTTCTCACCCATCCGCATACCCTGAAACACCTTCGAACCACCCAGTGGCGACCTAAACTTTTTACCCGGATGAGTCATGAAAAATGGGAAAAATCAGGGAGTCCACGGCTTTTGGACCGTGCCCGGCAACGATTGCAAAAACTTGTTGAAACGCACCGGCCTGTCAAGATATCTGAAGAAAAGGCGAGAGAGATCCAAAGGCGCATGGACGAATTTGAAGGGTAACGGAATTTTCTTGATCGCTCATTTAACATCTGCTATCGCAAAACAATCAATCTTATAAAAAAGAACGAAAGGAGGAAGGAATATGTTGAAAAAACGCTTCTGGATCGGATGGCTTGTTTTTGTGTTTCTGATGGCCGGCCTGGGGAATTCAGCATTTGCTCAAGATAAGGTTTATATCAACGGGATCGACGCAAACTATCCGCCTTTTTCTTTTATCGATAAAAACGGCAATCCGGATGGGCTGGATGTAAAAGCGGTTGACTGGATCGCAGAGGAAATGGGTTTCAAGGTCAAACACCAACCGACGGAATGGGACGCCATTATTCCAAGTCTGAAAAATAAAAAAATTGATATGATTGCATCCGGTATGACGGTGACCGAAGAACGCAAAAAAGAGGTTAATTTTTCCATTCCCTATAATGAAACCATCATGGTGCTGGTGACCAAGAAAGATGCCGCCTTGACGGTGGAAAAAGCAAAAACCAAGGATGTAAAATGGGGGGTTCAGCGTGGAACGACCGAAGCCAAGTGGATTGAGGAGAATATGCTTCAAAAGGGATTTCAGTTCAAGCTGCAGCATTATGATTCCGCACCCCTTGCCGTGGAGGATGTCATCAACGGTCGTGTTGACTGTGCCGCCGTATCCACCACCACAGCCAATGAGATAATCGATAAGGGTATTCCTATAAAAATCATCGGAAAATACGGGCAGCCGGATGATGTGGTCGCCTATGCCGTACGTAAGGAGGATACCCAATTGCTCAACATATTGGACGAAGGGCTGAAGCGCCTGATGGCAACGCCACTCTGGAAAGAATTGAATGAAAAATACGGGGTAAAAAAATAAATCCCGATTCGGATTTCGAATTCATCATCCAATCAGAAGGCTTCAGTGGCTAAGCTGAAGCCTTCTTTTTGTGTTACGGAAAATTGTCTTAAAAAGAGCCCTTGTTGAGAATTTTAACTGGTGGTCTGACGATGGAAATCCTCTTGCGTTATTAATTTTTTTTAATCGAAATCCGGTTCTCCCGGTTTCAGATTTGAAATTTGAACCGAAACAGGGATTCACGGTTTGTGGTTTGACGCAGGGAACTTCAATGATACCACAAGGATTGACTGCGATTAAAGAAGGCCTTCCTTATCTGCTCGAAGGCGCACTGGTAAATATTGCGGTCGTTTTGGGAGCGATGGCTCTGGGCTTTGCGCTGGGTCTTCCCCTTGCCGTCGGACATGTTTACGGAAACCGGAAAACTCGTGGTCTGATCGGAATTTACATATTGTTTTTTCGGGGCATTCCGCTGTTAGTCCTGCTGTTTCTTTTTTATTTCGGTCTGTTTTCTCTATCGGGTATCAACGCATCCGCTTTTACGGTCGCAATTGTTGTGTTGGGTCTTATCAGCGCGGCCTATCAATCCCAGATTTTACGGGGCGCGATTTTATCCTTACCGGAAGGCCAGATGAAGGCCGCCCTGTCAATCGGAATGAGTAAAAAGAAGGCGATTTTTTTCGTCATTCTTCCCCAGGCGCTTCGATTGTCCATTCCCGGCTGGTCCAATGAATATTCCATTTTATTGAAAGATTCGGCGGTGGCATATGCGCTGGGTGTGGCCGAGCTTATGGCCCGCGCCCACCATGTCGCTTCCCGGACATACCAGCATTTATATCTTTACCTGACCGCCGGCTTCATTTTTCTGTTGTTGACCTATCTTGGCACCAAGGGCCTTAATGTTCTTTATAAGAAGGTCGGAATTCCGGGTTACCTGCGATAAGGATTTTTATCATCATGACGATGGGACAGACTATTTTACGTGTTGAAAATATCCATAAGGAATTGGGAGGCAAAGCAATTTTGAATGGAGTCTCTCTCTCGGTTCGGAAAGGAGAGATCAAGGTTTTGATCGGCCCTTCCGGAGCCGGTAAAAGCACGTTTCTTCAGAGCATTAATTTTCTGGTCATGCCTGACCAGGGCCGTGTTTGGCTGGAAGAAAAACCGATAAATCCCACCGATAAAAAAGCGCTTTATGAATATCGCCAGCAAGTCGGGATGATCTTTCAGGATTTCAATTTGTTCGATCACCTGACCGCATTGGCAAATGTTGAAATCGGCCTCATCCGGGTCAAGGGAATGAAAAAAAACGTCGCGCGCGGAAGAGCAATGGACGAACTGGAGCGGGTCGGTTTAAAAAATCAGGTTTTGCAATACCCCGCTCAGCTTTCCGGAGGACAAAAACAACGGGTTTCCATTGCCCGTGCCCTGGCGATGGATCCCAAAGTAATGTTGCTGGATGAACCGACATCGGCACTGGACCCTGAGCTGATCGGTGAAGTCCACTCCGTGATCAGGGATTTGGCGATCCGAGGCATGACCATGCTGATGGTTACGCATCAAATCCGATTTGCCCGTTCCCTTGCAAGCGAAATCGTATTTATGGAAAATGGAAGAATTCTGGAAAAGGGGCCTCCTGAAAAGATGCTTTCCGACGCGGAGTGTTCTCGAACGAGAGAGTTCTGCTCCAAGATCAATGAGATGAGCGGCCATTTATGTTGACATGAAAGAACTGATTTATCTTTTTCATGATGTTTTTCCGGCATTAATGTCAGGATTATGGATCAGCATTCAGCTGATCATTCCCTCCGTGATTTTTGGGGCTTCCATGGGAATAATCGCCGGAACCCTTAGCGTCTACGGTCATCCACTCCTGAAAGTTGCCTCGAAAACTTATGTGACGATTTTTCGGGGATTCCCTTTACTCGTGCAACTCTACATCTGGTATTTCGGACTTCCACGGATAGGAATCTATTTTTCTCCGATGGCGGCCGCTATTATCGGCTTTTCTCTTTGCAGCGGTGCCTATCAGTCTGAATATGTTCGCGGCGCACTTCTTTCCATCAAAAAGGGCCAACTGCTGGCCGCCCATGCATTAGGTTTTTCCAGGACAAAAACCCTTTTATCCGTTATTTTGCCTCAGGCACTTCGGCGGGCTTTGCCCGGTTGCGGAAATGAAATCATTTATCTGATTAAATATTCTTCGTTGGCATACATGGTAACCTGTATTGAATTGACCGGGAAAGGGAAAATTCTTGCATCCGCTTCTCTGAAGTATACTGAAATTTTTATGATTGTCGGTGCAATCTATCTGGTTCTGGTTTCCGTTGCATCTCTATTGCTCAACCGGATGGAAACCTGGTTGAGTGTTCCCGGTTTTGAACAACATAGGGCCTGATCCCGATATTAAATGTTAAACAGTCGGATGCATCCTTTCCGTCCGGCTCACATGGGCTTAGGATTACCATTCGAATAAAAGCGTATCCCTAAATTTGAAGAGAGGTTATATGGCAATAACCGATTCAGTAATCAAACGCCTTGAGATGTGGATTCTTCCGCGACTGGCTCAAACGCCCGTGGTGTCTATCTATGCGGGAACGAGAGGATGGCCGTTTGTCATTGCCTGGATTCACCGGTTTTTCGGCATCCTGCTGGTGATTTATGTTTTATTTCATATTTACACCCTGTCGTTTCTGGAAACCCCCGCTCTTTTCGATCATAAAATGAAATTTTTCCGTTTTTTTCTTTTCGTACTTCTGGAGTGGCTACTGGCAATCCCGGTCATTTTCCACGCCCTTAACGGCAGCCGTCTGGTCCTTTATGAGAGTTTCGGCTTTAGAAAGGACGGACTCATGATTCGCCGGCTGCTCGGCATTTCCGTTGCTTACGTTTTTTTTCTGGGTTTGTGGATGCTTTTGGGCAATCAAACCGTAACGCCGCTCTTTTTTTGGCTGACTGTCAGCATAATCGCTGTAATCCCCGTATATCTCGTTACCGGTAAAATCTGGAAAACCGGGATGCCCGTGGGCTGGAAACTTCAACGGATCACCGGCGCCTTTTTGCTGATTTCCATACCGGCACACCTTCTGTTTATGCATCTTCATCCTTCTATCGGTCATGAGTCGGATGTGGTGATTCAAAGGATGCAAAATACTTTTATCCGGTTTGTTGACATGGCGCTGGTCGTCAGTGTGCTTTACCATGGAGGATACGGCCTTTTGGCGATTGCCAAAGATTATCTGGAATCAAAACCGCTGCAGACCGCTTGCGCGGCAATAATATCTCTGGTGATGACGGTTTTTGCCTGGATCGGAATTCGATTGATTTTAACCGTATGAATCGGAGGATCCCTTCCCCGGGAAAATTTTTACACTTTCCGAAGGATAAATGATCGTGTAATGGACTTTCCTTGTTCGTTGACTTGGAGACACAATAAATGATTGATATGAAAATCATACCGGGAGCGCTGGAATGAGCAAAACCTTGAAAATAGATTCAACGATCCGTTGTGATGTGTTGATTGTCGGTGCGGGTGGTGCCGGACTCCGATGCGCCGCTGAAATTCTTGAAAGGCGGCCGGGCTGCCGAATCATCGCCTTAACCAAGGTGCCCCATCCGCAGAAATCTCACACCTCCACCGCTCAGGGCGGGCTGGCAGCGGTGGACCCAAAAGATCCGTCGGATAAAAATCTATTTCACATGTTTGACACATGGAAAGGCTCCGATTGTACTGCCGATCAGAATGTGATCAAGAAAATCAGCGAAGCGTCCTGGGAACAGATCGTCTGGCTGGAAAATCGCGGGATGCATTTCAGCCGCGATCATGAGGGAAGACTCCTCAAGAGAACTTTCGGCGGCCATACGATCCGTTTCGGAGAATCCCCCGCGTATCGCGCCGTTTTCGAAGCGGATCGAACCGGAAAGGGCATCAATGACACCTGCTGGGGCGAAACCATCAAGCGGGGCATCTGCTTTATGAATCAGACGATTGCAACGGAACTTCTATTTAATGGGAATCGATGTGTCGGCAGTATTGTTTTCAAGCAGAAGGAAGGAAGTTTCGTTCGCATTCTTTCCAGGGCGACCGTGTTTGCCACGGGTGGTATCGGCCAGGTTTTCAAGGTTACCACCAATTGTCGACAAAATACCGGAGACGGACTGGCCGTTGCACTCCGAGCCGGGTTTCCGATCATGGATCCGGAAGCGATTCAATTTCATCCAACCGGTATTGTGGGCCCCGGAATCCTTGCCAGCGAAACATTGCGCTCGGTGGGAGGAATTCTGCGAAACCGGCATATGGAAGGATTCATGGAGCGGTATGCGCCCAAGATGAAAGACCTGGCGCCACGGGATATGGTGGCGCGGGCCATCGAAACGGAAATTCGGGAAGGGCGGGGGATTTTGAATCCGGATCACCGGATTGAGCATGTCTGGATCGATCTGCGTCATCTTCCGCATTCGGTTCATGAGGAACAGATCCCGGAGGTGAGGGGATTTTTTCAAAAATATATGAATATCGATCCCAAAACACAACTTTGCCCGGTCCGACCGAGTCAGCATTACCATATGGGTGGGATTCCAACCAATGAGTTCGGTGAAGTGCAAACCGCTTTCCAAGAAACGGTTCCTGGATTTTTTGCCATTGGTGAATGCGCCTCCGCCAGTTTTCATGGCTTCAATCGGCTGGGATCCAATTCCATTCTGGAATTAATTACCATGGGCAAATATGCCGGTGAGCGGGTTTTAAATTACATGGAAGATGCGGACACGGATTTGCCGGATGAACCCGCTGAAGCGACATTTTCGCAATTTAGTCGCTACGTTGAAAATCGAGGGCGGGAAAACATCGGAAAGATTCGAGAGGAGATGAAATCCTTGATGACCGAAAATGTGGGCGTCTTTCGAAACGAGGAAAAAATTGTTCGTGCGATTGAAGGCCTGGCTGATCTGAAAAAACGGGCCGGCAATATTCCGTTGTCCAGCGAAAGCCTGATCATGAACCAGGAACTGGTTGAACGATGGGAACTGGATAATCTCCTGGACCTTTCGATGGTCATTGCCCACGCGTCCTTGAACCGAAGGGAATCGCGGGGAGCTCATTTCCGTGAAGATTTTCCCGAGAGAAAGGATGCATTCAACCACCATACACTTGCCTCCATGACGGAATTCGGAAAAGTCAACCTCGGAAAGCGGTCTGTGAATCAATGCATTTTTGAAGCAAAAGAAAAATTCTATGAAAAATTCGGCATCATTGAAAGAAGATACTGATTTCTCCGGAAAAGGCTTTCCATTCTTTAGCCGGGTTTACCGGCAATTCAGAGCGAGCGGTTTAACCGCATGAACAGTTTGAGTATTTTTATTCATGTCGCTTTTATAAAGGAATCCCATGGAAGAAAATTATGATCTCACATTGATCATTCATCGTTATGACCCCGATACGAAAAGATCCTGGAAACAGACCTACCATTTGAATGCCGGTCGAATTCTTCGATTTGTCGATCTGTTTCGGAAAATCAATGAGGAAGAGGACCCCGGCCTTGCCTGGAATTCATCCTGCGAACACGGACAGTGCGGAAGTTGCAGCGTGAAAATCAACGGGAAGCCTCTGCTCGCCTGTGAACTGCTTGTTGAAAATGCCGTCGAATATTTTGGCACGACAACCTTTGAGATCGAGCCCCTGAACGTGGCACCCGTTATTCGTGATCTGGTAACCGATATCGAAAAGGCCTATAAACGGGTTGACAAGGTGAAACCGTATATTATTCAATCCGCTCCTCTTTCGGAAAAGGGTGAGGCGTATTCCATCACTCCGGATGAAATGGCGCCTTACATTAATGCGACCCGCTGCATTAATTGCTTTTGCTGTGCCTCCGCCTGCATCTCCAGCCATAGAGGTTTCTTGGGCCCGAACGCGATGTTGGCCTCCATCGTTCGCCTGATGGATCCCCGGGAGATGGAAAAGATCGAACGATTACGGGTTCTTTACAGTGATCAGGGCGTTTGTAGATGTCACTCCTCTCATGCTTGTTCCTTTGTATGCCCCAAGGAGATCGACGTAGCTCATTTCATTGCTCTGGCAAAGGAGGGACGATTCGGATCCAAATCCCAGAAAAAGTAAGTACATTGCCGTTATTGGGTCCGGTGACATCCGGAATGCTTTTTATCGGTCAAACCGGGCAATTTTTTTCTCTGGATGAAGGGAAAAAGCATGGAAGAAACCAGGCATCTCATTCAAAAAACCCGTTCAATCAAATACCGCGATCTCCCTGACGAGGTTATTGACCGGGCGAAATATTTCATTCTTGACTACATCGGGGTTTCGGCGAGGGGAGCACTCTGTGATTCCAGTTGCATGATTCAGAGCCTGTTCAGAAAAATCGATCAGGAATCCAGCGGTGCGGTGGTTATTGGGACAAACCTGAAGATCAGTCCCCTGAATGCGGCCATCGCAAATGGAGCAGCAGCCCATGCCGTGGAGTTGGACGATGTGGCGAACGCGGCTTCCCTTCACCCGGGGGCGGCAGTCATCACATCGGCTCTGGCTGCGTGCCATATGAGCGACTGCTCCGGAAAAGAATTCATAGAGGCCCTTGTTGCCGGCTATGAGGTAATGATTAAGCTGGGAATTGCCCTTGGACCGGCCGCGCATTATGCTCAGGGTTTTCACCCGACTGCAACCTGCGGTACCATGGGCGCTGCAATAACGGCGGCAAAGGTAGCCAAACTCGGTCAGACGGCCATGACAAATGCCCTGGGAATAGCCGGAAGCCAGGCCGCCGGATCCATGGAGTATTTGGCGGAAGGTTCATTCACCAAACGGTTGCATCCCGGATGGGCGGCGCATAGCGGTTTAATGGCAGCGCTCCTGTCCCGGGAAGGCTTTACCGGTCCCGGGACGATTCTTGAGGGGAAATTCGGTTTTTTACACGCCTATTCCAAGGCATCGGATTCCGGCAAGATTCTGGAAAATTGGGGCAAACCATACGAGATCCTGAATACAAGCGTCAAACCGCATTCGTGTTGTCGGTATAAACAGGGTCCTATCGACGCCGTTTTGAAAATAATGAGCGAAAAGCGACTAAAACCCGAGGAAATTCAAAAGGTGTCCCTGGGGGTTTTAAAGACCGGATTCCCTCTTGTGGCCGAGCCCGAAGAAAAGAAAAAAAACCCCCGGTCCATCGTAGACGCTCAGTTCAGTATGCCTTTCGGGGCCGCTGTGGCGATTCTTTACGGAAAAGCCGGGTTGGACGAGTACACGAGGGAAAACATGGATTCTCCGCGGGTAAGAGGCCTTATGGACAAAGTGATCTGCGTGGAAGATCCTTCTCTGGAGGAGCAGTTTCCTAAAAGATGGCCGGCAAGTGCGGCCATAACGACAAAAAACGGACAAATCTATCGAACAAGAATTGAATATCCCAAGGGAGATCCGGAGAATCCGCTGACGTGGGATGAACTGATCGTCAAGTTCAGATACCTGACCGCCCCGGTTTTTCCGGCAGAAAGAATCCAACAGATTATTGATGCGGTCAGGGGCATGGAACAGGTCTCCGATCTGAAGGAGTTTTCAAGGCGATTGCTGAATTGTTAGAATATTGCCCGGGCAACGAAGGAAAAGGCTGTAATCTTCAAGAAGGCCTCGCCATACGGCATGTGCCACTATTTAACAGGGTGTTGAAAAACTGCGCCTGAGGCCGCCATTCAGCGTTGCGGGGCTCTCGCCAATGCTCACATATGCTTGTATATGCTGCGCTTGTCGTATCGCCGCGCGCCTTGCCTGACGGCCTGATCCTTGTTTTTCAACACCCTGTTAAGAGTGGAGTAGAGTTTTGCCGAAGCCGTCCTTATTTTGAAAACGGCAGACTGGAAACAAAGGTTTCCTGAAAAGCCGGATGAGAGGACAGATCCAGCACTTTGGTTTCGTGTATCAGTTCCTTGGCTCTGGTCAAAAAACCGCCGTTGTACAGTGAAAGAATTGCCCCCGCTCCCGCCGCATTCCCCACCACCTCGATGTTTTCTTCGGGAAGCTTCGGAAACATGCCGATCGCCAATGCATCCTCTTTGAGGACAAAGCTGCCGAAAGCGCCTGCTACAAAAAGTTTTTCAGGATGCCCGATCCCTGTTTCCCGGCAGGCCAGCTCAATACCGGCACGAAGCGCCCCTTTTGCCAGCTGAATCCGGCGAATGTCTTTTTGGGTCAACGTAATGGCTCGTCCGGTTTGTGAGTTTTCCGCTGAGACCAACTCAAATTCAAGCCCACCGTTTTCGCCGTATCGAAGATTCGGAAGATGGATGTCTGGATTGAACCTGCCGGTTTCCAAAATGATGCCGGTCCGAAGAAATTCAGCTACGGCGCTGACCACGCCTGATCCACAGATTCCGGAAGGTTTTTTCTCCTTATCCAAATCGTATTGCAGGACTGAACAAGCAATTTTCCGAGTTGTTCTGTCGATTTTTACCCCATCGATGGCTCCAGAAACTGCATTCATTCCATGGGAAATGGTGGCCCCCTCAAAGGCCGGACCGGTTGCGCAGGAAGTAGCCCAAAACCCATCCTCCGCCGATATCAGGATTTCCCCGTTTGTTCCCAAATCGACCAGCATGGTTCCTTTCGGAGCATTTTTAATCTCCGTGGCGATTCCTGCTGCTACGATGTCGGAGCCCAGAAAACCGGATATCAACGGAAGGGTCCGAATTTTTATCGAGGGGCTGAAAGCAAATCCGATTTCCTCGGCGATGAATGTTTTTTCCTCCACAAATAGCGGCTGATGGGGGCAGGTGCCGATTGAAGAGGGGTCTTCGCCGGCGAAAATGTGGATCATTACGCTGTTTCCCACGACCATCATTTTTTTAAGTGTTTTCGGATCGGTGTTTGTTGACCGGCATAGTGAAACAACCCCCCATTCCACGGCCTTGATAGCCATCGCTTGAAGATGTGCCAGCGTTTTGTGGTTACCGGTTACCGCGTTGATTCGGCTCATCACGTCATCCCCATAAAACGATTGTGGGTTTCTTACGGAAATCGATGCCATTACTGCTGCGGAAACAAGATCACAAAGGTAGACGGCAATCGTCGTCGTGCCGAGATCCACTGCCAAACCATAGGTGTTTTCGATGCGATCCGGCGGAGCCTTGAAAACAGAAAAGGGCGTTCGAAGAAGGGGGCTTACAGGGCCTTTGCGGACAATATCGGGACTTTGGAAAGAATTTTCCGGGATCTCTATTACCAGATCACAGCAGACCCGCAGACGGCAAGCCAAGCGGTAGCCTGAATTCAGGAATCGTTTCCCCAGCAATTTTTGTTCGGATTCGTCCGGAGATTTCAACTCCGAATGGTCCGCACGGATGACCTTCAAAATGCATTTGCCGCAGCGCCCTTTTCCCCCGCAATCTGCGCGAAGAAAAATTCCGGCTTCGATCAGCGCTTCCATCAGGGTTCTGCCTCGCGCTGCATGGAAACATTGGTTGGTGGGCATCAATCGAATTTTGTGCATTTTTCTTTCAGCCATTTCACATCAGCAGGGAGTTATCCGACGCAAAAAAAATCAAGAAGAGCTCGAGCGAAGCGGTTTTCAGGTTTGAATTTCACCCGCACGAACGGCTTTCAGATATTTGGCGCAGAAGTCGTCCCTTCCGAGAAGCAGTTCCGTTGTTCTGAGAACGGCCATGAGGTCCTGGTCCAGCGGATCCAGTATGGCGGCATCCAAGCCTGAAGTCATCATCAGTGACAAAAACGTGCGATTGATGATTTTTCGTTGCGGCAAACCATAAGAAATGTTGGACAGTCCACAGATGGTTCGAACGCCGGGAATTTCATGTTTGATGCCTCTGATCGCATCCAACACCGTTACGGCGTTTAAAGTATTTGTGCTCACAGGCTGAATCAACGGATCGATAAAAATACGATCCCGGCTTATCCCTGTATCTTCTAACGCTTCTGCAATTCTTTTCGCCCGGTCGATCGTGTCTCGGGAATGGATGGGAAGCCCGGAATCGTCCATGCACAGGGCAACTATTTTGCATTCTTTTCCGTTCAGAAACGGAACCATGGTCTGAAAGCGTTTTTTTTCGAGGCTGATGGAATTAATCATGGGCGGCTTCTTGACCATATCGTACGCGATTTTGAGTACATCCGGATCCGGGCTGTCAATGCAAAGCGGAACCGTTACCACTTGATCAACCACCTTTATAAGCCATTCCATATCCTCCTTTTCATGCCCGATGCGAGCTCCGGCGTTGATGTCTATATAGCTTGCTCCTTTTTCCTGTTGAGCGATGACATCCTGCTGTATATATTCTGCATCTCTGTGGGAAACCGCTTCCCGCACTCTTTTGCGCGAGGTATTGATCCGTTCGCCGACAACTAAAAACATGATTTTCCGCCTTTCCATATCCGGGAGCTATTTTTTGCAGCAACTGTTTCATGAATACCCCTCGGCTCTTCCTTACCCCTTACAGCCGGGGGTGTGGTACTTGCGATAACAATTTCGATCGCTTCTTAACCAAACCGTCTTGAGAAACCGTCCCGTTGCAATCTATTCGAATCAATTCTGCGGGCAGGATTCGAACGGTATCATCAATAGATAAAATGATTTTCCGTCAGTTTGAACGATTGTTACCAACTGTTTATATGGAAACTGAAAATTGGAAGGGCGTTTCCCGAAACGCCTTGGTCTGCTTTCAAGGTATAATTTAGAAGGTAAGCTGTAACAACGCCTTGGCTAATTTGACAGCCGATCCGGCATCCGGAGCATAACCATCGGCGCCGATGCTGTCGGCGAAATCCTGGGTAACCGGTGCCCCTCCCACCATAATTTTAACCTGATCCCTGATCCCATTTTTGACGACTAAATCAATCGTTTCTTTCATCATGGGCATGGTCGTTGTCAGAAGCGCGGACAGGCAAAGCAGGGATGCTTTGTTTTCATTAATTGCCGCCAGAAATTGATCCGGCGAAATATCCGCTCCCAGGTTATGCACTTCCAGTCCGGCGCTTTCCAGCATCATCGCGACCAGATTTTTTCCGATGTCATGCAGATCACCTTTTACCGTACCGATGACGACCTTACCCCTTGTTATAATGTCTTCGCCCACCATAAGAGGTTTTAATATCTCTAAACCGGCACTCATGGCTTTGGCTGCCATCAGTACTTCAGGGATGAACAACTCGTCGTTTTCCATCTTTTCACCGACAGTATCCATTCCGGCAATAAGTCCGTCATACAAAATCTTTTTGGCAACCACTCCCTGGTTCAACGCCTTCTGAACCAGGGCCGTCAGCTTTGATTCATCACCTTCAATTAGCGCATCAACTATGAGCTTAAAATCAAACATCGTCTATACCTTAATTTTCGCAGTGGTAAGCAATTAAATGTATTTTTTAATGTTATTGTCGGATACCAAGATTCCGTTTGTTTTATTCCAAAGAAACCGTACCGACTCAGCGGGATCATCCATCGGATTACATTGTTTGTTTCTATAGTTTAGCAGGGTGTTGAAAAACTGCGCCTGAGGCCGCCATTCAGCGTTGCGGGGCTCTCGCCAATGCTCACATATGCTTGAATATGCTGCGCTTGTCATATCGCCGCGCGCCTTGCCTGACGGCCTGATCCTCGTTTTTCAACACCCTGCTAGATTCCAGTGTTACGCTGAAAAAACCATCCTTTCAGATTACAATCAGTAATTGGATCGGATGTGTAGGAGATCGCATGCCTGCAATTTAAGCGATGCAATCATATAGACGGTGAACTCCGAATTTGTCAACCGACAAATGGTGTTCGAATCATCGAAGCCTTTCGGTCGGTTGCGGTTTCCTTAAAAATAATGGAAGCCGTCACCATTCGGTGTTACGGATAAATAGTGGATACGTTCAAGGGATAGAATCATTGAATAAAATCGAAGAACGGATAGCGGAATAAAAAAGGGATCTCATGATCAACGACAAATATTTCACCCTGAGGGATTCTTTTATATAGCGGCAGGTTCTGAGGCGTTAAGAGAAAAGAAAGAGATCGTTTACGTAAAATGCCCCGAGCATGCGGGGCATTTTACAGACCTTCCGGTGGGTGATTTTTTTTCGTCTCGGGCGCCTATCGGAAAGCGCTTCTGTTTATCGTTTATTCAGTTCATTATATTTCTGAACAATATCATAGATGCCGTAATCAAAAATGCGTATCGTTTTGTTAATCGTTTCAACCTGTTGCTGAAGATCGGCCCCGGTGACCACAAGTGCCTGCGAGTCGGCATATAACCATATATGTCTTCTCATCATGATCAGCGCATATATGGCTTCCTCCAAAGAAATTCCCTCTTTGTATCTTTCTTCCGCATATTTCTTGAAATATTCGTGAACTTCTATGTAAGGCTTCTCACTAAAATATATCTCTCTCAGATTTTTACAAAAGTCTACAGCATGGAGGACGCATTGATCCTGGGTGGTGCTGTGGTATGAAGGCGTCCTGGGATTGGTTCTCACCGCTTTGCACCATCGTTCAGAAATTTCTCCTGCATGACGTTCCGTAACATCAATCAACTTGTCAGCAAATGCTTTCATAATGTTCCTCCCTCCTGTATTGTTGCCCTTAAAATGTTTTCAAATCCTAATCAAGCCCATTTAAGCACCGAACCTGAAGCCTGAATCTCAACTTGAATTTTTTAAAGCATCTGGAGAGTCTTTGATAATATTCTATATTTATATATCATTTTCAGTAATCACGGTCAACCGGCTTTAGAGAGCGGGTATTTCATCGGCAATCTTTAACGGAATTTTTTGTCATGGCTATTGAGTCATTTTGTCTCCCGGCGATGTGAAACCGCCCATGGAAGGATAACGATTTCCTTTTCGAAGGAAAAATTCAGATATGCGGACATTGGATCGTTATTGTTGTATTTCAAAGAGGTTTTAATGTTTCGGCCCGGCAAGGGAAAAAACACATTTGCGAAATCCGAGAGAAAGCCGATACCAAATATGTCGATGCTTTTTCCGCCGAGTTCAAAAAATTGCAGGATGATTTCGGCAATAACGTTTCAATCGGAGGATTCCGTGACACTTTCATGTTTCGATTCGGACATTTTAAAAAACCAAACGAATCGAACGTGGGCGACTTGCCTGCATCGCTTACGCTCGACAAGACCATGGGATCGTATCAGGATCTCCTTCCGCTATTCAGAGGTTGGTAACATCCCTGTATGCGGTTGTTTTTCCCATGACCGGATGCCACCGGGCAGGATCTTGAAAATGGGATGAGCGTCCGGCAATTTCGTTCTGCCCAGTGACGGGTCTTGCATGCCATGGCGTTTACAAAGTTTCAGTTTCAGGCGTTCCCACTCAAACAGCAGCTGTCCTCTCGTTTCGGCAATTTTTTGGTTGGTCTTTCTATGGACGATCTTGCTTATGTCAAACCGGTAGCCCCGACGGACGGCTTCTTGATGAACCACTATCAAGTAAGACGCGATACTGGCAACGGGATCATCTTGTTTTCTGAATCGCTCAAGTTGAGGATGTTTTCGATACCCTTTCGTCTCGCCGAGAAGAACCTTTTGTGCAAGAAGCGCCTCTCGCCACAGCGCCAGAAGGCCCTGAGGGTCAAGATATCTCGGGTGAAGTGTCCAGATACGCATTCAGAAAGACCTTCCTTCGGAGCGTAGCGCTCAGAGTATGAAATAGATTATAAAGAAGCACACCATTGCTAATGCAGTTAAACAGTTCGGTACTGAAACCCGATGGAATAGGTTTGATTTTTTTCAATCCGGTGTTTGAATCGATATTTTCGACCATTTTGATGGGTAGCCGATGAATGCCGAAAGAGCGATTTTTCCTGAGTCGTCGGTAAAATCGGCCGGAAGCGGCAGATAACGTCAGTGGCCGCGTATGATTGAGCATTCGGAATCCCGGTTGAATCTGAACCTCATTTAACACTTTCGTGCACGGTAAAAAGAACTTACCGATTTTTAGAAAAGAAATATGATTTGGACGCTGAAATCAGATTCCGGTTGATCCATGGCAGCGATCCTAACTGCTTGATATGTTGCGATTCAACTGTATTCGGGGAGATATGCAAGATTTTGAGATTGTATGTAAGCTTTAAGTTACTTTAGCTTTTTTATTGGCGATCTGCAAATAAAAATACAACATTACTATGATCGATCGGGATCTTCGTGTCGGTACGGATATTGACTCTGCTTGTTCAGCTTGACAAATTCCTTATAACGATCCGGAATTCCCGGTTGATCGGGGTGGCAGCAACGGCCTTTCATCCGTCCGGCGTAAAGTTGAAAGGGGCGATATTTTCTCTCATCACAGATCGCCTTGGAAGATGAATGTATCAAAGCGACGACGGATCAATGGATTTCGGGTAGCTATTTATATCACCGAAGACTGCATACACGTTTAACAGGGTGTTGAAAAACTGCGACTGAGGCCGCCATTCAGCGTTGCACGGCTCTCTCCAATGCTCACATATGCTTGAATATGCTGCGCTTGTCGCTTCGCCGTGCGCCTTGCCTGACGGCCTGATTCTTGTTTTTCAACACCCTGTTAAAGGTTCTCATCGGCTCAGGGGATTTCCGAGATTTGTTTCATTAGTCCGATAGGTCTCCAGCTGCTATTAAATCGACTAATTCAGAAAAGATGCGGAATTTTTGACAGGACAAGCTTTTAATCATATGTCCGACAACTTGCAAACCGTTCGGTTTATCCTTCATAACATTCCAAACACAGATACGGGCGATCCGGATTTTCTATTCCGGCAGCAAAGCGATAGAAAAGGCTTAATCCTTTCGTTGAATCCCGTCTCTAAACCAAACCCGAGATTGCTGACATGAATTCAGACTGTTATTATGGATTTTGATTGTCCACCCGAAGATTGATAATTAGCATAAAATGAACAGGATATCTTCGGGGCGGACTTGTCTCAAATGCAAAAATCGCACGATGCCTTCGGCGCTATCCGTTTTTTCGTTCAAAATTTTTCATAAAATCGGTCAAAGCCTCGACCGCCGAAAGCGATACGGCATTATATAGAGACGCTCGGCAGCCGCCAACGCTGCGATGCCCCTTAAGCCCGCCCAGATCGTTGTCCAGTGCTTCCTGAATAAATTGTTTTTCCAGGTTTTCATTCGGAAGACGGAAGGTTACATTCATCTTGGATCGACTTCCCGGCGTCGCGGTTCCTCGATAAAAGCCGCCGGCATCGATTGTGCTATAAATGAGTTCCGCCTTTTTGCGGTTTATCTCCGCCATCTTTTCAAGTCCACCGATTGTCTCTTCGAGCCACTTCAATACAAGATGGACCGCATAAATCGCAACACATGGGGGCGTGTTATACAGTGATTTCTTTTCAGAAAAGATGGTATATTTCAGCATGGTCGGCAGATTATCCGGTACCCTTTCCAACATATCATTCCGGATGACGACCATGCATACCCCCGCAGGTCCGAGATTTTTCTGAGCACCTGCATAGAAGAGCCCAAAAGGCTTTGCATCAAAAGGCCTGCTCATCATATCGGAGGACATGTCTGCAATGAGCGGAATCCCTTTTGTGTCGGGAAAGGCCGGCCATTGAGTTCCTTTTATGGTATTGTTCGAGGTGATATGGACATATTCCGCATCGCCGCTGAATTGAATATTCTGCGGAATATAGGAATAATCCCTGTCCTCGGAAGAGGCGACAACCTTGATTTTTTTACCCTGAATCCTGGCTTCTTTTATCGCCTTTTCAGACCATGTTCCGGTATTCACATAGTCTGCCGATTTTCCTTCCCGCAACAGATTCATTGGAATCATGCAAAACTGCATGCTTGCTCCGCTCTGGCAGAAAAGAACGTGAAATCTGTCGTCCAGATTCAAGAGGCGCTTCGTTCTGGAGATGGCATCATCTAAGATGCTTTCAAAATCTTTGGACCTGTGGCTGATTTCGGTGATCGACATGCCGGTTCCATTGAGGTTTAAAAAAGATTCTTTGATTTCTTCAAGAACGCTGAGCGGAAGTGCGGCCGGTCCCGGGTTGAAATTATAGATTCTATTTTTTTTCATATGGTGTCCTCCAGTAGGCTTGCTTGTTGAAACAGGGTTCTTTATTTTTTTCTTTTTTAAAAACTACAAAATGTGCAGATAGATCAAAATTTGTCAATCAGTATTTTTCAACCCTCCCGTCTTTTTGATATCGTTGTGCGCGAAATCTTGACAAAACGCACGTTCTTATTTTAAGGCTTTTGTAAATGGTTTTGGGTTTGCATGAAAAGAACCGGTTTTTGGTTTTATTCTCGGCGCAGGCGGCTTGGTACTTTTTATGTTCCGTCGAATTCTGAAAGGGTGGCCCTTATGATAGGATAAGGGCAGGCGGGGAGGCTCGGATGTCAATCTTGGAAATAAGAAAGAGACCGGAATGAAAATCTATAATTATTCATCAGTATCAGCCGAAAAAAGAATTTCGGCAATTGTTAACCGCGGACTTGCGTTCAAGAAAAAAGATTTTCTCGAAATTACACGTATCCTCGAAGAAATCCGAAGATACGGTGACAAGGCACTCATAAAGTACGTGAACCTTTTTGATGCTCCCGATATGGGCATGGAATCACTGAAGGTTACTCAAGAGGAGATGGATACCGCCCTTGAAAGGGTGGAACAATCCTTTTTAAACGCACTAAATCGTGCGGCAGATCAGATTGAATCGTTTCATAGACAGCAACTTGGCAGGTCATGGATCAACACGGAAAGACCCGGCACCCTTCTCGGCCAGTTGATAAACCCGGTCGATGCGGCGGGTGTTTATGTGCCCGGGGGAAAAGGGGGCGAAACCCCCCTGGTTTCTTCTGCACTGATGGGGGCGATTCCTGCCGGAATCGCCGGTGTAAAAAAGATTATTATGGTAACCCCGCCGAGGAAGGACGGAACGGTTAACCCTCATTTGCTTGTGGCGGCCAAGAAAGCCGGTGTTCATGGGGTATACAAAGCGGGCAGTGCCTGGGCGATTGCCGCTTTGGCCTACGGAACCGAGACGATTCCAAAGGTTGATGTGATCGTCGGTCCAGGAAATATTTATGTGACGCTTGCCAAAAAAATCGTATCCGGTAGCGTCGGGATCGATATGCTTGCCGGCCCAAGCGAAATACTCGTAATTGCCGATCGTTCGGCGAATCCGGAATTCATTGCAGCAGACCTGTTATCCCAGGCGGAACATGATCCGATGGCTTCCTCCATGCTTGTTACCGATTCCAAACAAATGGCAAAAGCGGTTTGTTCCGCCCTGAAAGAGCAGGTGAAGCATCTTTTCCGTAAAAAGATCGTCGAGGAATCCCTTGCCAAATATGGCGCGATCATAACGGTGCCCGATCTTGCCGTTGCGATTGAAGTTGCCAACCGGATTGCTCCGGAACACCTTCAACTTCAGGTAAAAGATCCTTTTGAATATATCGGGCAAATCCGGCACGCCGGTGCCGTATTTATCGGAAGTTACACCCCGGAGCCTGTAGGAGATTATATGGCGGGACCGAACCATGTTCTGCCGACCGCCGGTACGGCAAGATTCGCTTCGGCACTATCTGTGGATCATTTCCTTAAAAAAACCAGTCTGATCCATTATTCCTTGGAATCCTTTGAGAGGGAAGCAAAAGATATTATTCGTTTGGCCGAGATTGAAGGACTGGATGCACATGCATATTCCATAAAGATCCGCCTACAGCCGAAAGACATTTGAACGGTCATACATAATAACTTTTTCTGAAAGAAACATCAAAATCGATACGGTTCCAAGATGTTTTTTATTTTTTACTTCGATTGAAAGACCTTGGCCGGAAGCAAGATGACAGAAATTTACGGGTTCACATATCGCAAGCCGTATCGATTGGTTCAATCGGAGGCTGAATTTTTTGCCGGGCCGGAAACATCTCGAACGAACGGGTTTTTCCTATTGTTGAAATCCGGCAAATATTCTTCCGATGCCTCCATTTCCTGAACCCATCCTCTTTCGAAACCAAGGGCATGGATAAGTTCAACGACTTCGTCATACTCTGACGCCGATATTTTTCTTGATAGGCGCGGAATCCCCGGTGCCAGGTGGCAGGGATAGTATTGCGCCATGATGCTGACCGTTACCCGGTTGGAAAGCTCTCTGGCAAGCCATGTGAGGGAATCTTCACTTCCTGCGGTATTGTTGGGCAAGATCAGGTGACGGACAATGATCCCCTTGCGTGCCACTCCGTCCTTGTCGGTCTCCAGATCACCAACCTGCCGATACATTTCTTTAATCGCCTGACGTGAATATCGAACATAATCCGGAGCTTTTGAAAATTCTTTCGCATAATGATCCGAGGCATATTTCAGGTCGGGCAAGTAAATATCAATAAGGCCGTTTAATTCCTCCAATGAAGAAAGTATCTCATATGCGTTACTATTGTAAACCAGTGGAATCCGTAGACCCATGGGTATTGCGGCAAGCAGAGCCCGCATCAGTTGAGGCAAAAAATGGGAAACAGAGACCAGATTGATGTTATGACAACCGAGTTCATTCTGGAGGTGGAGCATCTGCCCGGCCAGCGCATCAAAGTCCGCTTCGGAGGGTATGCAACTTGTGGAAGACTGACTGATCTGATGATTCTGGCAATAAACACATTTCATGTTGCAGTTCCCGAAAAAAATTGTTCCCGACCCACGGTTTCCGGAAATCGCGGGTTCTTCGCCATGGTGGTTACAGAAAGAGGCTACGACCGGCAAAAAACCCGAACGGCAGAACCCGTGTTGATTTTTCAACCGGTTTACCCGGCACTGTCGGGGACAAATATCACAGGCGGCCAACCGCGCTTCCATTGCCGCAGCTCTCTTCTCCAGTTCTCCGGAACGATATAACTCAATATATCCAGGCTCAAACATCTACCGACCATCCCAGTTGATTTTTTTGTGAGGCCAAATGCCTTCCAATCCTGTTTTTGTTTTGATTCCGCTCAATCAGAAATGAATCGGCTGAAAAATACGCTTCGCCCGATTCCATAATTTCTTTCTATCCGATTTAAACGACTTGCCAAGTCGCAGACGAATATTTAATAATATTTTGCAGGCTCAGAAGAAAGTCAAATCAAAAACATAACTTTTAATCCCGGTGGAGGTAACCATGGCTTTCAGTGACTTAAAACCTTTTTTTCAACCGGCAGGCGTTGCAGTGATCGGGGCTTCGGAAAATCCTGAAAAACTGGGGCATGAAATTGTTAAAAACCTGTTGGGTGGCGGCTTTAAGGGGCCGGTTTATCCAATTAATCCTAAGCGGGATCGGATCCTGGGATTAGATTGTTTCAAAAACGTAAAGGATATTCCGGGACCGGTTGACCTTGCGGTCCTTATTATTCCGGCACCTTTCGTGACCTCTGCGATTCGGGATTGCGGAACAAGAGGTGTAAAAGCTGCCATCATTATAACCGGCGGTTTCAGCGAAACGGGACCGGAGGGAGAAAGGTTACAAAAAACGCTTGCTCAGACTGCTCAGGAACATAAAGTTCGTCTGATCGGCCCTAATTGTCAGGGAGTCAACAATCCGTATCATAACCTGTGTGCCTCCTGGCCGCTTCTCACTCACCAAGGTCGGGTCGCGGTCATCAGCCAAAGCGGAACGGTCGGGGCTGCCATGATGGATTGGTTTTCCATTGAAGAACTGGGGGTTTCCAGTTTTGTGAGTATGGGAAACCGGGCAGATGTGGATGAGTCTGATTTGATTGAATATTTCAATAATGATTCAGCCACCGGGGTTATCGCCCTATATCTGGAAGGCGTGAAGCGGCCCGCCCGTTTCCGGAAGGTACTGGCAAATCGTAAAAAGCCGATCGTCATACTCAAATCGGGACGTACGCCAAGGGGAAAAGTTGCGGCCGAATCCCATACAAAATCTCTGGCCGGTGCGGATGCCATTTATACCGCTCTTTTCCGATATCATGGAGTTTGTCAGGCGGAAACAATCGAGGAGTTTTTCGATTTTGCGAAGGCCTGGGCTTACCTTGAGCCACCTGCCGGCAATCGCATTCTATTCATAACAACTTCAGGTGGCGCAGCCATTTTGGCCACCGATACCGCTGAACTTGAAGGGCTGGAAACATCTCCGCTGCCGAAAAAGCTGGCCGAGGAGCTGGAGGGGATAATTCCCGTGCATGCCATTCGGGCCAATCCACTTGATCTTACGGGTGATGCCAACGCCGAAATGTTCCAGGAAGTGATTCGGCGGGCACGGAGCTATTATGATGTTCTTGGGATTGTCTTTGGAGATCCGATTCGAAATGCTTCGCGGGTGGTCACTCCCGGTGCGAATGAACTCATTGTTTTTCTCGGCGGTGCGGAGGTGGAGCGTGAAGAAAGGGGGAAGATGCATCGACGGGGTGTCCCCGTGTTTCCAACTCCTGATAGAGGCATGAAAGAATTGGCTCAATTGATTCCGGCGCAGAAAAAAAATACGCCCGCAGGCGTGACACTTCCTTCGGCGATCGGCCAAACTCTGCTGAGTTTCAGCGAATGTGTTGAATTCTTGGTTGCCCGGGAGGTCAATTTTATTCCCAGCCGTTTTGCAGACAGCCCTTCCAAAGCATCGGATCTGGCCGTTCAAATCGGTTTCCCTGTAGCTTTGAAAATCGATTCGCGCGATATCCTTCATAAATCCGATGCGGGAGGAGTCAAGCTTAACCTGCGCTCGATTGATGAGATGCAAAGGGCTTACAACCAAATGATTTATAACATTAAAACTCGTTATCCGAAAGCAAGGATCAATGGGGGGGTGGTTAGTGCCATGGCCTCTCCCGGCCTGGAGGTAATCCTGGGAATGAATCGCGACCCTCAATTCGGACCGGTTTTGATCTTCGGGCTGGGCGGAATAAACGTTGAGCTGTTTCGCGACGTCTCAATGCGGGTTTTGCCTATCGATCGGGAGGAAGCGGTAAAAATGATTCATGAAATTAAAGGAGCTCCGCTTATCAAGGGATATCGTGGTCAACCGCCGATAGATGAAAAGGATCTGGTGGATTTGCTTCTAAAGCTGGCCCACATAGCAGAAGCGCATCCAGATATCATGGAAATCGACTTGAACCCGGTGATTGCCTACCCGGAAGGGACGGTTGTCGTCGACGCGCGGATCATGAGGAAATGAAGAGAAAAGTAAGAATCCGGTCACAGGAAACGTTTATTCGGAAGATTTTTTCAATCTCTGGATACTGAACAGGGTATCTTCATAAATATCTTTTTTCAAGGGATCTGTTTCGATGGCTTTCAGGACAAGCCTTTCCGCTTCTTCGAGTTTTTTCCCCTTCATATAATATAGCCACGCAAGGTTATTATATGCGTCGGCACTCTGAAGGTTGTTTTCTATTGCCTTTTTGTAATGTGTTTCCGCCATGTCGGGTTCTTCTTTGATAAAATAGGCGTTTCCGAGATAAAGATGGGCTCGTGGGAGTTTTTTTAGAGCCAGATGATAATGTTTTATCGCGCTGTCAAAATCTTTGTTTTTTTCATACGCAACACCCAGATTTAAATGTTCTTCAGGAGTCAGAGGGTCATCTAAAACAATAATTCTTGGCAATGAGCAGCCTGCAAGAGACAGCACCGACCCTAAAACGATGGTCAAAGGAATGGTCAACGCTTTTTTTATGAAAATCGTCAATTTTTTGGAGTGATGATCAGGGTCCAAAAATCTGTTTTTTCCCATGAATTCATGAAATTTCTGTTGGAGATGAACTTAAGCCGATCTCTTCCGGTATTTGCTATGATTCCATCTTTATCGTATCCGACAATAACCATGAAGTGGTTCCGCTGACAAATCCAAAACCCATAATCAACCAAGACGATTATCGGATATCCCGAGTCGATATTCCGTCGGATGTCTTCCATGCTGCCGCTGTATTGCCGGCCTTTTAGACCTTTTTTCCGCGCATAAAGGACCATATCCACATCCAGTGTTCCTTTTGCTGATTTACTGTAGATATCGGTCGCGATTTCCTCCGCAGGCACATGGATATCCCAATAATTTAAAACACCGGCGATGGAAGCAGGCCCACACTGGTATGCTTCCTGAGGATAAAACGGAACCTGATCGATGATATGATAGTTATTGTCTATACTTGAACTGTTGGTACCGGCACATGAAGAGGTGAAAAAAAGTATGCCTAAAAATATGCACCGGTACCTCTGGAATAATGCAAAGATCGGCCGGACCAAATTCCGCAAAAAAACGGCATCGTGCTCCATCCTCTGGAAAGGCGGGACCGGCGACCAAACATTTTTCATGTCTATCGGACGAGAACTCTTTTTCCAGTCACCATGAACCAAACGGCAACCAGTATCCCTATCAGAAGTATTACCACCAAAACTTCAAATCCTCCGCCACCGACCTTGATTTCATCCAGTTTCAGCGCAAGCTCATGAATCTGGTGATCATTGAGCTGAGTGAGCCTTGCCTGAATTTCTTGGGAGGATAAGCCCAATTCGGCAAAACGTTTTTTTACCATTTTAATTTCGAGGATCTTTTGAATACGCTCGAGGTCGGAAGCCCTATCAGCGGTTGATCGTGTTATGATTTCGGACGGGCAAAATCCCGCTTCAATGCGTGGCGCGATCCCAATTACAAACATTGCCACTACGAGATACCATGACAGACATTTCACAAACCTTCTATTCATTTTTACTCTTTACTCCTTTCCTTTGTTAATTAGGAAAATTTTCGCCAAGGTTTATCCTTTACGGCTGACTTGATATGGCAAAACACCGATCATTCGGCTAGGGTTCAGGTTTTCCCTCGCAAAGAGTTATTACTTCCATGCGATTAAAATATCAATATTAAATTCGTCGAGATCTTGGTAACCTCCTCAACTATCTCGTGAAACTCGAATCGGTTTTCGGTCACAATGGCCTTTTCCCGCTTGCATCATTGGTCCTTGATTTTCGATTGATTCATGACAGATGGAACATTTATCAAACAATCCGGTACCGCGGTTCATCCAGGTGTTCGCTTTTACAGCGAGGGCAGCGCCCCGGTTTATTTAAGCGCTTCCGTTCCTTAAAGG
This sequence comes from Desulfobacterales bacterium, assembly GCA_018432925.1. Lineage (GTDB taxonomy): Bacteria > Desulfobacterota > Desulfobacteria > Desulfobacterales > JAHDSC01 > JAHDSC01. The sequence continues at coordinate 35,782 of JAHDSC010000114.1, forward strand.
TAAAGCCGCAGGAAATACACTTTGACGGTATCAAAATAAGCTGTTTATTCAAGGATATTACTGAACGAGCGATATGGGGAAGATGGTAATAAACATCTTTTTCCCGGATACCAAGTTCCTGCGAAAGATCCCGGGCGGAATGCTCACCCTTCGATAGGAGGGCGATTATTTTTTGACGAAGCGTAAGCACATTAAGGATTAAAAACGGGATGAAAAGTTTTTATCGTTACCGGGACCAACTAAAAACCGGTTACATACGGATGCGGTATCGTTAACATACCGATTTGTGCTTATCAAGTTGATAAAAATATTTTCAGGCAGGATGCGGCGCATGGAGAGACTGTGGGATGTCTGTTATTTGCATTTGACCTCCGCATGCCGCTTTTCCGGAAACAAGGAGAGTATATACTCCGGGCGGGTTGACATCTTTTCTGAAAATTTTGGTCCTCTCCGCAATAATGGATTCGGGACATCCGCACACGAATTTTTTGAATCATTATTTACGATTCTTTTTAAATTTTACAGCAATTCCATGCCTGGAGACCCGAATGATTTCACCCTTTATTTTAAGGTGTTTCAGACTCTTGGAGAAAGGAATCGTTATTATGATTTCTTGGCGGGGCGAGAACGGTTGCTTGGTTTCAATAAATACACCGCCCATGCTAATGTTTTGGATGAAATCCTTATACAGGCGATTTCGACAACTATAATCAATAAACATTACGTGATTTTTCCTTTGATCCGTTCTTTTCTCCGCCATTTGACCTTTCCCATGGAATTCCGAAGGGCGCCTCTGTTTTTCAGTGAGCGTATCTATAATTTCTATAAACAAATTGTTCCTCCCGAGATCGAATAAAAATAGAATTCAAAGGGTATTATTCCCGATTTCTATAGTTGCTTATAACATCTTTTGCGTATTCAAAATGCATGCCATGAGTTCGATTTAACAAAATCCATAAAATTCAAATTGTTAAACAGCAAGAAAAGAACCGCTGAAAAAAGGTCGCAAAAAATTATTAAAGGATTAAGAGAGGATTTTCATACTTATATGAAAAATTTTGTCCAAACCACGGTCTTCAAAAAGGAATGCGCATTCGGCATATTCGTTGCTTGAGATGCGCTGAAAAATGCAATTGTCTCGGGAATATTTTTTGAAATTTCGGATTTTTTCAGTTACTGGAGGGTTGCTGCATCCAAGGTTTCACGAAGCCGGATCATCTGATGATAATGCTTCAAACTGGTACGTCGGTGATCCGGGATTGCATCGAGACCAAGGAAAGCTTTAAGAATCATTCCTGCGATCATTTCTCATTGAAGTTTTTTTCCGTTATTTTGACTGCAGCTGGCGGAACTCTCACGGAAGATCTTCCAGATCATCCTTTCGAAAAATCTCTGATATTTCAGGACCCGTCCGTTGTTATGAGTCATGGTGGTCTGGGCTCTTGTTTTTTTTACTTATTTTATTGACTTCTGCGACAGTTTTTTATCTTTTTCCAGCCGGTGCCGGGCCATAAAAAGACCGGAAATTGTTTTGCCATCCTGAATATCCCCGCTGTAAATCATTCCTATTGCGTTATCGAGTTTAACCTCATGGACTTCCAGCATTTCATCGCGGTCAAGATTTTGGCCGACCGACTCCAGCCCTGTCGCCAGAAAAAGATGGATTCGTTCATCGGCGTAACCCGGCAAGGGAACGATTTCTCCCAGTTTTTGCCATTCACATGCCGAAAATCCGGTTTCTTCAATCAATTCTCTTTTTGCACAATCAATGGCTGTTTCTCCCATTCGGAGTGTTCCTGCAGGTATCTCCCAGATGCAATCCATGATGGCATGGCGGTATTGTTTAATTAAAAGGACGGTGTGGCTGCAGGTAAACGGAACAACTGCCGATGCGCCTGGATGCCGGATGATGTCCATATCGATCTCTGTTCCGCAGGACAGGGTGATATTTTCTGATACCAATCTGAATACACTGCCTTTATGCAAGGTTGTGCTTCTGTTTACGTTTGCGAACATGTTGCACTCCAACGCTCGGAATTTTAAATAAATATTTGCTTACCGTGTCTTTTCATCCGATTTTCGTTCCGGCTCAAATGTTAACAACTTCGAAAAAGATCCATATGCGAGTAGTGTTTCATTTCTCATGATTCACGCGCCTCGCCTCCAGGGTTTTTCCTGGTCGTCCGAATTTATTGTAGTTTGAGGCTTTTTACGATGCCCCCAATTTTAATCTTCGAAATACTTGAATGCTTTTCTTCGGCAAAAACCATCCCCAATCTGGAATTCGAACGAAATGAAACATTTTTCAAAGAAAACAAAACGAAGTGGATGGAATCGGTACTTAAGAAAACTTTATAACCGGTTTTTTGCGAATGCAAATAAGGCAGATCGGAAGAAAAACGAAAGGAGATGATCTCTATTTTGTTACTTCGTGTTTCAAATTTTGACGGGTTTTTCCATCTGTTAAGTTCGGATTATTTGCCGGGTAAATACGGGATGATATCCTGAACGTATTGGGTCATAACTTTGAATCCTGCTTCTGCCAGAATTGAAACCGCTTTATCTGCATCTATGCCTGCTACTCTCATCACTAGTTGATAAACCCCGGGCCATTTTTTTTCAGGCCAAGTGATAAAACTTCGAATATTGATCTGTGCCTCCTTGAGGATTCTAGTCACCTCGGCGATATTGCCGATCCGATCCTCAACCATAACCGAGAAACGGTAGCTGTTTTCATCGATGCCGATGGCCTCAAGCAAAACCTCCATGACATTTGTGGTTGTAATGATTCCGACGAGTTTTTTCCCTTCCAGCACCGGCAGCGAACCGATTCTGTTTTCTTGCATGATCCGTGCGGCGCGTTCAATGGTGGTATCGGGCGAAATGCTGATTATTTTTTTTACCATAATCATATCGACGGTCAGTTTGCTTAATAAATAGTTCAGTTCATGAACGCTGAGTGCCGTCGCCGGGGATGCCCAACTCTGCTTAAGGTCTCTATCTGAAACGATCCCGATCAGTTTTCCGTTTTTGTCAACGACCAAAAGGTGATCAATCCGTTTTTCGGCAATGATATCCTTTGCATTGGACAGCGGAGTATCGGGAGAAACGGTGACAAGGTCGGTATGCATGACACGCCCAACGTACATGAGATATCCTCCTTGGCATGGTAAGGAAAATTTTTGCTTACAAATTAAGTTTTTTGCTGGTTTTACGCATGCTTTGAAAAAGATAATTTATAAATAGATAAACCTTTACCCACTGTCAAGTAAAACCCAAGTTCCTAAAATTGTCATTATTTTCGTTGGTAAGAAGAACGATTTATGCCCACTGGGACATTTTATCAGAAAAACAGCCTCTTCCCTATTATACACAAGAAGTATTTTATTTCGGGACCTTGAATCTCGATTCAGGGTCGGGGAAGGCGAATCGATAAGCGAAAAAACGTAATGGAGTGCAATCCTGAAACCAAGGGCATCATTTTAACCGGCTCCGGTGAAATGGTCTCCGAAGTTGACGCCATCAGATAGGATGCGGATGATCATCTGATCAAACCCTGTGAAACCGAAAAAATATTTTTTTGTGTGAATCGATGCCGATACTCTCCGTTTTTCCGGTTATTCTCTTCTCTATTTTCTATAAGATCATGTGATTGGCGGTATCGGTAGCTAATTTTAGAATTGGGGATTTTTCCTATAAAAATGAGTTTTTTACTCTATGGACAAAACCGTTTCGATCGATTAAAAAAATACAAGTAATGTATTTTCCGTGGGTAGGCGGTTGGGGGTTTTTGTTAAACTTTAGATGCCTTATGAATTTCCTATAGGGGGAGATGGGTATGTTTGAACTTAAATCGTTGTCAAAAGAGACTATTCCTGCCGCTCTCAACAAAGCGGAGCGTTACCGGTTTTTAGGTGAACCTGTAGAAGCGGAAAGCATCTGCCTTGATATTCTTGACGTCGAACCCGATAACGAGAAAGCATTGATTACCTTAATACTGGCCTTAACCGATCAGTTCGGGCAGAGGCAAAATCCCAATGCATTTAAAGAGGCATTAGATTCGGTTTCTCGACTTAAAGATGATTACAATAAAGCCTATTACACCGGAATAATCTATGAACGACGTGCAAAGGCTCATCTGAACCAGCCTGTGCCGGGAGCCGGTCATGTTGCCTACGGCTGGTTTGCCAAGGCCATGGAATTTTTTGAAAAGGCGATTGCGATCAGTCCTGCTGGGAATGAAGATGCCATTTTGCGATGGAACACCTGTGCTCGGATACAGATTCGAAACCCGAGTGTTAGCCCACAACCCGAAACTGTCGAAACTACGATCATGGACGATGATCCATCCGGGCCCTGGCGCAAAAGATAGACAAGAAACGTAAGGATTGAACAACCAGACAGGCGCATTTCCCTTTTTCTTGGAAGGGGGGAGTGCGTGAAACCGTGTGAAATATTCAGAAGTGGTTTCAAAGCCTTCAATCGGGTTTAAGATCAAGGTGAGCGGAGGCGTCCAACACCAAGAATGAATGGAGTATTTTGGGAATTCAGCGCCTTGCTCCGGCCTGGAGATCGGGGCTGATCGGAGGTATTGAAACCACTTTTATATAAATATTATAAGACAGGACAAGGCCATTTATTATCCAGCCCTGTCTTATGAGTGTTTAAATTTATTTGGGAAGCACGACCTACAGGCGCTTAACATTTACTGCCTGAGGTCCTTTTGGAGATTCTTCTATTTCAAAACTTACCCGGTCAAATTCTCGAAGCGTGCGGAAACCGGTACCCTCAATACTTGAGTAGTGCACAAAAACATCCTTCCCGTTATCCATTTCTATGAAACCAAAACCTTTTTTTTCATTGAACCATTTTACTCGACCTTCTGTCATTGACAACATTACTCCTTTCCATTTTTGTGCAGCACATCGGGAGATTACTTTGGACAAATCTTTTACAAGACCCATGCCGTTACGAAACCGATAGAAATCGGTGTCCAAGATCCGTTCCTAATTTGTTGTACAAAAGTTAATGCCTTACCAAAGCATTCAGCTCAGGTAACCCATAGAATTCTTTTCACATAAAATATTAGCAAGTATGTGTCAAGCAAAACATCCAGGCAAAAAATCATAGAGCGGTCCATGCTAAAAAATTTGCATGGATTTTCAATCACTGATTGGAGAGGATAGAAGTCTGCGTCGGGGAAATTGTCCGGATTGACATTTCCTGAATATTGAATACATATAAAGTAATGGGCTATTTGTTAAAATATTGATGCCAGAAAAGTGAAACGATCAGAGAGGCCGGGTTTTGCATTTGCAGAGTTTCGCAGGATGCCGGATCATGAAGCTGCGAAAAAGACCCATTGCTTGGATAATACGCTCGAGGGCTTATGAAAATACTGGAATTGACATCAACGGAATTGACTCATGAAATCAAGCGTCTCTATGGAAAAGGAGAATATTATGCTCAAGCGGTTTACCGACAGATTTATTGCCATGGGAACACAGATTTCAAACATGTTAAGGAATTCCAGAATTCAAGAAAACTGGTACGTGAACTCAAAATGGCCCTGGAATTAAATGCCTGCCCCGTCGTCGGCGAACAAAAAGAAGGAGACCTGACAAAATTCATTACGAAACTAAAGGACAACCTGCAAATCGAATCCGTCATTATTCCCATGGAAACTTATCAAACACTCTGCGTTTCTACACAGGTTGGGTGCCGAATGGGATGCCGTTTTTGCGCTACTGGACAACTTGGATTTCTGCGAAACCTTACGATAGAAGAAATTGTCGGGCAGTTATATACCGCAAAATTTTTTTATGGAATGGATATCCGGAATGTCGTTTTCATGGGCATGGGAGAGCCTTTTGACAATTTTGACAATGTCATCCAGGCGATCCGGGTCATGAGTGATCCAAAAGGATTGAATGTCCCTAAGAGTCGAATTACGATTTCAACCGCCGGAATGGTGGATGGCATCCTCAAGCTCGCTGAACTGAACTGGTCGGATTTGAATCTGGCGGTTTCCCTGAATGCACCGAATAACCGGATACGATCATCAATTATGCCGATTAACCGGTCAGTTCCTATGGAAAAACTTAAAGAAGTTCTGTTGGGTTATCCCCTGAGTAAATCACGTAACTTTTTGGTGGGATATATTTTAATAAAAGATTTAAATGACACTCATCGTCATGCTCTTGATTTGGCAAAATTCCTCAGGCCATTGAGAGTAAAATTGAATTTGATTCCCTATAATCGGTGTTCCGATTCTCTTTTCGCTCCGCCATCCGATGAGCACATTCGTCGGTTTCAGCGTTGGTTGGTGAATGAAAAGTTCTTTGTCAGGACGCGTTCAATCCGGGGACGGAATGTGACGTCGGCTTGCGGACAATTAGGAAAGAAACAATAGAAAACTGTTTGGTCAACTATTTGGAAATACAGTTAATAAAAATTTGACATGGAACCATGCATCGCCATCGGTTTGTTCATGCAAATTTTATTGGTTCTGCTAATTATAATCAAACCATCATTCAACCTTATTGCAGAGTGCTGTGGAGATGCCTTTCGCGTATTTCGTGTCTTCCCCGCGGAGAACAGCCGCTTCATCATGTATTCCGAATTCCTTTCTTTCCTCTCTTTAACAGGGTGTTGAAAAACAAGAATCAGGCCGTCAGGCAAGGCGCGCGGCGATACGACAAGCGCAGCATATTCAAGCATATGTGAGCATTGGCGAGAGCCCCGCAACGCTGAATGGCGGCCTCAGGCGCAGTTTTTCAA
>JAHDSC010000034.1 GCA_018432925.1 Desulfobacterales bacterium
ACATCGAAGAGTTTGGTAACAATTTTTCCGAGACTTCCGGTTTTGGTGATCTGGATTCCGCGGGATGCCGCGAAGTCAAGCAGTTTGTTGCGATCGGTCAGCAGGTCGGTATCAATTCCGCCCAATTCTTTCAAAGCGGAAGAAATGGTGATCCTCGGCCACCTGCCGCCCATTTGAATCGTATTGCCCTGATAATGAATGGTATCCGATCCCGTGACCTCCATCGCAACATATCGGAACATTTCTTCCGTCAGATCCATCAGCTCTTCATACGTTGCATAAGACTGATAAAATTCCAGCATTGTAAACTCCGGATTGTGCTTCGTTGAAACCCCTTCGTTTCGGAAGTTTCTGTTGATTTCGAAAACCCGTTCAAACCCGCCGACAACCAGGCGCTTCAAGTATAGCTCCGGTGCGATGCGCAAAAAGAGGTCGATTCCGAGAGCATTGTGATACGTTTTAAAAGGAGTGGCTTCCGCACCGCCTGGAATCGGTTGCATCATGGGAGTTTCAACTTCGAGAAAATCCCGATCCAGAAAAAAATTTCGTATTGATTGAATCATCCGGCTTCGCTTCAAAAAAATATCCCGAACGTTCGGATTCATGATCAGATCGATATACCGTTGCCGATATCGCTTTTCGGGATCTTTCAGCCCATGGAATTTTTCCGGAAGCGTCTTGATCGACTTGCAGAGAAGATTCAACTCGTTGACCAGCAGCGTCCATTCCCCGGTTTTCGTTTGAAATACTCCCCCTTTTAATCCGACAAAATCACCCACGTCGAGTTGCTTGAAAAGCTGGTAGGATTCGTTGCCGAGTCTGTCTTTTCTCAAATATGCCTGAAGCTGGCCGGTCCGATCCCTGAATCGGAGAAAAGATGTCTTGCCGAAACGATTGATCGCCATGATACGGCCCGCGACAATAAATAAGGGGGCTTCTTCCGTTATTGGATCCGACGAGTTTTCAATGGTTTCCCTGACTTCCCCGATTGTATGCGAAACCGTATAGCGGTTGGGATATAAATTAATATTCTGATTTTTTAAATCTTCGAGTTTTTCTTTGCGATCTTCGATGATTCTGCTCGTTTTTTCTTTATCCATGCCGTACCTGCTTATTCTGAGAATTCCTTATCATGGAGAATGCAACGGAACGAAGAATTTGAATCGGATTGAAAGGTTTGAAAACAGATCCTCCCGTCTGATGAATCAATCGGGCTCAAGCGTTTCTATCCGAAATACGCTGCTCATTATACCGGTGCTCCATCTCGGTGAGGCGGAACATTATCTTCCGTCTTGGTCCAAAAATTTATTCAAAGACCCTGTTTCCGGCCTGAAATGAATGCACCGCTTGTCCGGGCCGGAAATGATTCAAGACAGACGATCCATTCAAATGGTTGAGCAAATTTTGATAAGCTATTTGGGAAAGACTGTCAAGACTAAGTTGATGGATGGTCAGGCTGCGGCGGCAGTGGGGGGGTCGATTCTTTTGAACTCCATTACTATCTGATATTATTGGAAATATTGCTTATTTTCCTTACTTCAGTCGGTTTTCGCTGTTTTGTTATCCAAATTGTTATCCAAAAACCGAAAGGATACTAATGAAGATGAACAATGCGAAGTACCTATATTTACACACTTCCGGCTATTTCTTCAGGTATTCAATTCCGAAGGATATAAGGCCCATTGTAAAGAAGACCGAATTAAGGTATTCGGTTAAAGCCCACAGCCGCACAACAGCCAAACACCGAGCGAAAACCTTAGCATCTATCACACAGGCAATAATCAACGATATCAGGAAAGGTGGAACCATGTCAGAACTCAAACCCGAACAGATTCATAAACTGTTAGCTCAGTATTTTAAAGAGGCTTTAGACAAAGATGAGGTTTACAGGTTAGAAAGAAAACCCATCAATGATGATGAATTAGACCATCGTATTGATTTGTACGGATCACTAAAAGCGGATGCTCAAGAGAGCTTGGCTAAATCAAACCACAGGTCTAAAGCTAAGGATGCCGATAAGCTATTAGCTCAACACAAGGTTAGCCTCTCCCATGGTTCTGAATCATTCAAAATTCTTTGTCGTGAACTTTTAAAACTTGATGTTAACCTGTTTGACATTTGCCAGAAAAGAGAATTCGGGGAATACGGTCATTATAACTTACGGAGATATGGGGCACTAAAAGAACATCAAACACGCCAAAAAGGGGAACTTCTATCTAAAGTAATAGATCACTATCTATCAGAGAATCGGACAAAATGGACTTCTAAGACGGAAGGGGAAATATTGACAAGCTTAAATCTTTTTCTTGAAATTATGGATGATCTGCTTATTAAGAATTATGATCGGTCGAAGATTAGAATCTTTAAAGAATCGCTCTCGAAGCTTCCGGCCAATCTAAAGCAAAAGAAAGCCTATCGTGATAAGACCATCAAAGAACTGCTGAAAATGGATATCCCCCAAAAAGACCGGCTCGCTGTTAATACAATCAACAAACATTTAACTCGAATTGGAACTTTGTTCAACTTTGCGGCCATTAATGGCTTTATTGATAGTAACCCAGCTAAAGAAATGCAATTACCGGAAGATAAGCGTGCTGATGAGTATCGGACTATTTTTGACCACGATGACCTGATTAATCTCTTTCACTCTGATGAATATCTTCATGATTACCACGATGCAAATTATAAATTTTGGATACCGATAATAGCCCTCTATACCGGAGCCAGATTGAATGAGATAGCCCAACTCTACCTTTCTGATATCCACCAAGACCAAGGGGTTTGGGTATTTGATATTAACGATCAACAAGACAAAAAGCTGAAAAATAGAGCCTCAAAAAGAATCGTTCCGATACACCCTCTCTTAATAGACTTAAACCTTATCGGATATGCCGAACGGCTGAAGGCTGAAGGTGAAACCAGACTATTCCCTGAACTGACTAAGCGACGTGATGGATACGGCCATACGGTTTCGGATTGGTTCAGGGCATATAAACAGAAATGCAATATCATCCAAGAAGACCGAAAAAAAGATTTCCATTCCTTCAGGGGTACATTCATAACAAATCTAACTTACAGACAAGTACCTGACAGGATGCTAAAACAGGTTGTCGGTCATTCTGAAGGTGATGATATTACATTCGGAAGGTATGCTGAAAGGTTTAGCCCAAAAGACTTGTTTGATAATGTAATATCAAAGCTCGACTATGATATTGATTTCAGCCATTTGAAAAATTCAAGATTTGCCAGATAGTATAGAAGGAAGGGGGAGCTTAACTAATGAAGATGAACTCCCCCCCCCTTTCTTTATGATACCCTTATGATATCGGCCCTCTTGTCTAACTCTAAGGCTAACTCTTTAGCCTCTTTGATAATCCCATTGATCTTGGTATTCCAATCTTCAAACTTGGCCATATCGTTTTGGTTGAGTCCTTGATAACAAATTCCCTCTGTATCATTCCTTCCGATATAAAGCATATCTAACCAAGCCTCTACCTCAACGTCCCCATTACTGATGATCATGGTGTATCCTCCTTTCTGATAATGTTAAGTTAAACTAAGTTAAACCCAATTTAACCTATCAAAAGGAGGTTGTCAATCATTATTTTTTAATAATATCAATATGATATATACAATTTGATCTTATAATGGCAAAATGTATCTAAGCTAACAGGAGGGAACATGAAGGGAACATGAAGGGAACATGAAGGAAACACACCTAACCAGACTTCACCAGAGGCCCAAGGTTGAACGATTAGTGGTTGGGCCATACCCTACTATGCCTTTTTTATCTTAGTCTAAAAAACTCAATACCTGTTATTGTATTTCTTTCTTTCGATCAGTTCGGGGACTACCTGCATATCATTGAGATAGAGTCTTTGCAAGGTCTGTGTGTAGACTCTCGGACTTAGTTTCTTAGCAGCCCAGCTAAAAAGCTCCTGACCATCAGCTCCAAGATGGTTGGCATATCCGATAACTCGTGAATGAATTGAGTTTATGATATTGTTGGCCGTCATTTCTGCCACGTCTGGTTCGACTCCAATAGCTGAAGCTAATTCCCTGATAGCCACCTCCCCGTCGTTCCCTTCTGGCCCATCACTAACCCCGTTATTATAGGTATGTGTAATACATTTCATCATGAGGTTGTCTATGTAACTAGGAGAGCCGGTCTTTTTACCCATCAGATTGACAACGTTTCTTGCTTCTGTAGACATGAAATCGATGGTGGTGGTGGCTTCGGGGGGTTTTGGGGGTTCAATAGTAGCGGGAGGCTTAGGTTTAACTTCTTCCGAATAACCATCTACATCTCTCTGGTTTATGAGGCCCAAACGCTTAGCTGTGGTTATATTGGTGGTAATTCCGTCAATTTCAACCATCGAATCGTCGGTGATGTTTTTCGGGTCTGTAATTCTGGCCGCCCCATTCTCAGAGAAGAATTTGATCTTGGCATTATCCGAAGGAATGTAAGACATACTCGTTTTGATTTTAACATTTACACCATCAGTTTCAACACAGCCTTTTTGGGGAGGAGCCATAGGATCGATATTAGGGTAGTTATCTTCGTTGTTATGTTCTTTGTATGATTGGACTTCGATATGATTAGACATTTCTCTCTCTCTTTGTTTTTAGTGTTTTTTTTTCAACTTACCTAAAATAGGTTACTCGGATTGTTGCATCGTCTGTTGTTTTAATAGCCTTGAAATTATCTATTTGACCTCTACCTCTAAGAATCAATTCATTACCCGCTTTATGACCTTCAGAGGAAGTTGGGTTGATACCATCAAGACGATATCTTATATCACCTTCGATAGTTATCAAAACCTCTCTTGCGGTATTGGAAGTCAGACCGATAGCAATATCAGAGACAGTTAGCGATTCGTAGTAAAACGGATCTAAGCCGTCGTATAAGACTTTCATCTGTTCGACTTTTAGTTTAACTTTAGCTTAACTTTTAGATTCAATCCAGACTTGGACATTCGGTTTTAAAATCGACACACAATAAGAAAGACCAATCGGACTGGGTATCGGATTGGCTTTGATTAGGCTCATTTTGACACCATTTTCGACCGACATTGAAAGACCATTATAGACGACTGTAGCTGTAGTAGCATTGGGATTGAAAGCAATTTGTGATAGTGTTTTATATTTCATTTGTATTATTTATTCCTTTCATGAATAGTTTGATTTTAGAACTGTTAATTTTGATTTCTGTGTTACACCCCCGACCGAAGGGGGTTTCCTTAGTTATTTTGATAAAGCCTTTCCGTACAGCCTCATCGATAGTTAGATACCGCTCGGTCTTATTGTCGGTCAGTAATAGATAAATTTGAGGCTCGACTTCCGAATCATTGTAATAGATCATTTTTCCGATAGAATAAGACAACTGCTAATATAGTAGAGATTAGAAGCATTTAGTTTACCTTCCGTTTACCTTCCGTTAGACTCTCCGTTAGACTCTCCGTTAGACTCTCCGTTTAACTTCCGATAGACGAAAAATCAACTCTATTAGGGCCTAATCTAAATGGATGCAGCGGGCACTTCCCCCGACCACCACAAGATTCTACTTTCTCAACAGAACCAGCCTTACAATAAAGACAAAATTGCATAATAGCTACAGCCCTGTTTAAATCAATTGTAACAGTCTTGGTATAGTCGTTAGGATCGATAGTTGTGTAATATCTGATTTCTTGTTACCTCCTTCCTATTCTATTTATTTTCTATTTATTTTCTATTTATTTTATTATAAACGGTTCGGCCAGTTTGACTTTAATCCGGTATTTCTCTTCTTGGTTTTTGATAATCGACTTAGCTATATTAATCAAAAGTATACCGATATTATTATAAATATAATACCCCGTATGTCTATAAGCGCTCTCTACTGTTATCTTTGGTGGATTGCATCTCCGCTTATAGTTCAACACCCTTTGGCCCAATAGACATATCAGATGTCTGTCTGATTTAATCCGATGGTTTGGCTCTGAGCTTCCAAATAGCCATACAGCGGATACTTCAATCAATAACTGCTCTGGAGTAACACCGTTTGAACGCAAGAAGAACAGCCTATCAGGACAAGGGCCGCGCCAATTATCAAAGAATAATATCCCTTCCCGAAGACCTACATGGTTTGGATTAAGCTCAAATAGCTTTGCGATTAGTTTAACCTCCCCTTCATAGTCTTTTTTCCTTAGTCCATAGCCTAACGGGTGCCCAAAGGTTATAGCTCTCTGGTTATGCTTATGGCAATATGCCGATAAACCGTGTCTATAATTGTTACAGACACTACAGAGCTTTTGCTTATTAAAAGATAGAGCGTCTTTGATATATTTTGGCATATTGTGCACACTTCCTTTCTTAGGGCATGATTAGCCCTTCATATATTAAGAGAAGACAACAGCTATTAAAAGATTTAATAGTTGCTAGTTGAAACATAATAGTTAACCTTTAATAGTTGGAGGAAGGTGAAGCTCGGAGTCTAAATTGAACCCCCAAGCTCCACCAGAGAACAAAGAGATAAACCCAAAGAGATAAACCCAAAAGGACATAACTATTCAGTCGGGAAGGTATTAAAAAGTTTAATCCTTTCTATCTGGTAGTTAGACTAAGAGTTAGACTAAGAGTTAGACTTCCTGTAGCTCCTGAAGGTTCTTAATAATGGGAAGAACTGAAAGCGTATAATGGGTAGCTAACCTATGGTTTAGATACAGGTAATCTTGGAGGAACATAAATAAGCTGTGGGATTACCATAACCTAAAAGAACTCTGTTAGATACTTTCTTATTATCCCGATTGAACATACAAAAACAATCGGGTAACTTAACCCAAACTAAAATTAATCTTGGATTGTCTTAAAAAAATCTTCTTGGGGGGAGTGTGAGGGGGGCTTGCCCCCTTTCACCATATACAACGGTTAAATATAAGACCGGAGGTCTTGAGGCTTTAACACAGGTATATCTACCCCTTTAACTATTAGTTTAACTACCTCTTTAACCAAACTCAAAGCTCAAAGGGTTCAACTTTTACCCTTAACTTTACCAGGTATTTTTCCCTATTTTTCCTTATAAGGGTTTTGTTCGGAAACTATTGGAATTATAAGATAAAAAAATGAGTTTGATTGGTTCGACCAATCAAGCCTATCGCAAATTTGTAACTTGGCATGGTTCAACTTTGGGTATAAAGGGTTAAACTCTTAGTCTAACTTTCCTATTTTGTACATGTTGTTTTATAAGGGATACCCCCCTAACTTACTGTATTCACATGGGAAAAATTTGAGTTTCGGACCTCCAAAGTCCGAACTACATGGATAAGGGTTTACAAGGATTCCCAGCTCCAAGCCATTGATAGAGTAAGCTTCGCATCCTTGAGCTTGGGATGTAAATATTAATTGGTCTACGATCCCGTATTGCCGAGCGCCAGACCCATTGTATCATCTCAGATAAAGCAAAACTCTCTTCATTGATGGTGACCCCATTAGCTTTAAAGTAATTCACAATAATAGGATTCACATATCGATTGACACAATAGGCAAGGTTACTTTTATTCCGGTATTTGTTAGTAGCCCTTGTACTGCATGGTGCAAAGCCTTGACTGTATCCCTTTCTCTTGAGGGCATTTTGGTATTCCTTGAAGGTTGTCCAAAGATTAAGTTTCGCCTCACTTTTGGCTACATATTCAAAGAAGCTTCTTAGGTTATTTTTTAACGGCCTTAGCTTCCTTCTATTTCTCGAATACCAATTAGCGGATAGAGCCTTCTCAGGATCGCCAATATTATTTAGATGCCCCTGATAGATGTTAACTAGGCCCCTCAAAGAGGCTTTAACCGGAGCTTCATGATCAGTATGATCAACTAAGCTATATCCTTCATCATAGGAACCTTCAATCGAGTAATATTTATATTTAATCCCAAACATATCGTAGTAAGCCTTCTGAGTGGAGCCTTCAAAGAGATAGCTCAACACCCAAACCTCTTTAAAGCACCGAAAGATATTAGCAGGAAACAACCACAATAGGAGTGTTTCGTTTACAAGTGCATATTCCGAACGATCGCGAACAGTGTTCCGATCCATCCCGAACAGTATTCTGTTTGATCGCGAACAGTATTCCGGAGCATCCCGAACAAAGAAATACAAATGTTTGATAGTGACGCTGGTAACCGATAAACCGTCGGC
>JAHDSC010000003.1 GCA_018432925.1 Desulfobacterales bacterium
ACGGAGAGAATACCCCGTCATAAATCTCCATTCGCACTTCATCGCTATAGTTTTTCACCCCTTTCCGTCAAGTAATCGATCGGAAGTTTCCATTTGAAATTATAAACGCGGAAAGCAGAAAATCGACCCGGTGCCCCGCACTTCAATTCTTTTCAATCCTTCGATAAATTGATTCGTCAGCCGCCTGGAAACCTTATGTTCAAAAACGGTTTCATCCGGGCACACACCCCTGATTTTACCGTCATGAAGAAACCATCGTAGAAGTAAGGTTCCGATCTCTTGTTTATCGGTCAAACCCTTCATCAACGCCGGTTCAAACGGTGATGGAACGGGAATCGCTTTCCCCCGATCCAAAAGGAGTTTCATAAAATTTAGAATTCTTCCCAGCCTCAGAATCGTCACGGCTTCCCGCCGACTGGTCGTATGAGAAACCGGAATCGCGCTGGATCGCATCAACGCAAAGTTTGCGGGGAGAATACCGAGCTTTTCAGACAACTCAAAATCATCGCTGCCCGGGACAGGATAAAAAACAGACACTCCGGCAAGAATCCTTTTACCGGCAAGATACAGCAAATCGCAGACGCTGTCTTGCGCCCTCTGGCCCGGCGCGCCGGCAATCACATAGCCGACGGCATTCAGTCCGTTCTTTTCGGCGCAGATAACCGCACGCTCAAAAGCGTTCCTGACATCGGGTCTTCTAAATTTTCTGAGCTGATCTTCGCATATGGATCCAAGCGACAGGTTGAGGGTTTTAAATCCGGCTTCTTTCATTGCCTGAATCACTTCTTCATCCAAAGAAGGCGGGAAAAGCCCGTTCATGGCTCTGAATTCAATCCCGGCCCCGCTAAACCGTTTTTTAATTTCATTCAGAAATCTCATAAACCAATCTTTATCCAAAGACAGGTTTTCATCCTCAAAATCGATAAAGCCCGCGTTATATCGATCGATGGCTTCCTCGATCTCCCGAACAACCGCTTCGACACTTCTTCGCCGATAACGGATGAATGGTGATGATCCGATCGAACAATAGGTGCAGTTCAGGGGACACCCGCGGCTGGCAACGACAACCGCGCACGCCCTCGTACCCCTTTTGTAGAAGGACCGGTTCAAAAGCCGGACAGCCGGCAAGGGATAAGCATCCAAGTCATCGATGATAGCGGGCGCCCCGATTTTATTGGTCCCGTCTTTGCTGCGGAATACGATGCCGGGGATTCCTTCCGGATCCTCCCCTTTTTTGATTACTTGAGCGAGCATCGGCATGGAGACTTCCCCTTCGCCCCGGAGAACGAAATCCACTGCTTTAGATTCCATAATCTTGTCCGGCATGGCGGTAGGATGATTGCCGCCGAGTACGACTTTGCAGTCCGGATGAAATCTTTTGACAATTTCGGCAATTTTTATGGCCTCATTACTGTACGCTGTGAACAGGGAGGAGATTCCAACGATAAACGCACTGGTTTCTCTGATCTTTTTTCCGAGGTGCTCGAAGCTGTATCCATAGTGTTTGAAAGCATGAAAAAGAGCAAACGGGGAGCGGTCGGATTTTCCGTAGTACTCCGTGAGATACGACATTTCCGGAGGCAAATCGAGAATCCGTGATCGGGAAGTTGCCAGGGAATCAAATATTTCCACGGAAAATCCCCCATCGATCAGTGAAGCGGCAATGCAGGCCAAGCCGTATGGCACGGTTCGTTTGGAAGTAATATAAAAATCCCGGATGGGGGGTTGTATGAGAAGGATATCCGTCATTATCAAATATGGGCGGTGTCAATTCCGGTCAAAAATAGAAACATAGTGGTTCGGAATCCTGCTCGCCGATGATGATTTGCCTTTGGAATGCCGTTTTCGAACGGAAAAGGGATTAATTCCCATCATAAAAACAATCCTCACCAATTAGCGATCCGTACCGTTTTCGATTTTCATTCCTTACCGAAAAACGGCTCCTCATGAATAAAGAAAATCTTTATGGATACACGATTGAACGTGGTGCAAAATGTTCGAAAAGCCAAACCGTTGCCGTTACTCCTTATTCAGGATTTGCCTGGGAGGCATCATCCGAAATATTTCTGTCGCTTCTATGGGTCCATGCCCGGATCACCGCGTGGACGAGGGTGGCAAGAGGAATTGCGAAAAATACCCCCCAAAAGCCCCAGATTCCGCCGAAAGCCAAAACCGCCACCATAATCGCGACAGGGTGGATGTTTACCACTTCGGAAAGTAACAGCGGAGCGAGCAGATTTCCATCCAATATCTGGATAACCGTGTAAGCGATAATTACGGATATAAATTCGGAACCCCAGCCCCACTGCAGAAAAGCCATTATTCCAACCGGAAAAAACACCACTGTGACACCGATATAGGGAACCAGTACCGACAATCCGACGATAAGTCCAAGAAGCATGGCGAACCTGAGACCCAGCAGATAGAATGTGGAGTAGCTGACGGACCAGACGATAAGAATTTCCCAGAATTTCCCCCGGGTGTAGTTGCCGATCTGTTGATTAACCTCCTGCCAGACCTGATTGCTCAAGCTTCGGTTTTCCGGTAAAAACCTTGATAACCACTGCAATATCTTTGTCTTATCTTTCAGGAAAAAAAACACCATCAACGGCATCAGGACAAGATACACTAAAAACGTCACGACGCCTCGAACCGAAGCAAAAGAAAAAGAAAGCAACCTCTTCCCGAGGTCCCCCAGCTCCGTTTGTAAAAAATCCGTAAGGGTAACTATTTGATCTTTCGAAATAAAATCCGGATACCGATCGGGCAGTCGCAGGAGTTCTTCCCTGCCGCGGGAGATCATGGATGGAAGGTCTCCGAGAACCTGCCCGATCTGACGAGAAAGCATGGGCAGCAGTCCGAACAGCAAAAAAAGCAGAAATGCCATAAAAATTAAAAACACCAACAAAACACCGATAAGTCGAGGCAAATGATAACGCTCAAGAAAGCCCACAAACCCATCCAGCAAATAGGCAATTACGACGCTCGCCAGCACAGGGGTCAGAATATGCCCCATCGTCAGAATGATAAAGGTTCCAATGACCAGCAGGGCAACCAAAATAACGATCTGGGGATCGGCAAAATGGCGTCGAAACCAATCTCGAAAAATATTCATGTTGACTCACATTGCATGCGGATGCAAATTAAAGGCGGATTGGGACGATTTCGGTATGATTAACTCCTATATGAACCGGCATACGAATTCAAATCTTTTTTCTGATGATAAAAAAACTTTCTTTAAAAAACATCCCCGGGCATTTTTAATCGATCGAGCTGAAAAATCCTCCATTTGAGCTTGTGAGATCGATCTCTTTTGCGGACAACCCGCTGCCCGGAGTGTATACGGCCAATAAACGGCAAGGAATGCTTGCCCGCTATCATCATTTGTGATAAAAACAGCGTTCATTATTATTGGATTCATTGGGGGTAACACGGTGTCCGGAATGCAGGAAATCCTATTGATTGTGATGGTTGCCCTGGCTGTCTTCTACCTGCCCAGACGGAGCATCCGACAGACGGTCAAAAGAACGGCAAGGCCCGCATGGATATTTTCAGGATGGATGCGTTTAGCGGTTGCGGGTTCTTTTCTGTGGTTGTCACTAACAGCGGTTCTGCTGGAACCGTGGGAAAAGAATTGGCTTTTCTTTTTTTATTTCGGCATCGTACCGGTGGTTGTAGAATGGAGTGTCATATGGGTGATTGCCGGTTACAGAAAATACAAAAAGTAAAAACTTCACCCACATATCATTCTTCAGGCGGTTCGTTGGATGCCTGAAAGTTTTGGACCTTCCAAGGGAACGCATCCTTTGCCTTCTTCATGGCGAACTGTTCAACTTCTTCCTGGAAACGATCAAAGCTTTCCAAAAGATTTTCCCCGATATCAGTCAATCGAAACCCTTTCGCTCCCTGGGAGTTGTTCAATAGTTTACATCCCAGCTTTTCTTCCGTGGCTTTTATCTTTCCCCAAGCCGCTCGGTAAGACATTCCAAGTTCTTTTGCCGCCTTGTTGAGTGATCCCAGCTCGCTAACTTTTTTTAGCAGAAGAACCCGACCGATGCCGAACAGAACGCCTTTTTCAGTTTCAAACCAAGTTCGGACCCTTAATGTGGCTTTGATATTTTTCATGTCCCGCCCGATTATGTTAAGAGTAGCATATAGAGATAGTAATAATAAACTAATAAGGATTTGGCAAGTTTTAAGTTGATCCGGTTTGCGCCGGGCAGATCGACGGATAAGAAATCCGAAATTTGATCAAAACCCCTCTCCCATCCGCCCTTGTAAGAGGGGGGATCTTTCATATTCGCCCATCCACTCCGGTTTTGGCTGAAAAGGATCGATTACGGATGAGGAATGCGCCCGCTGTTGCGGTTCAAATATATCATATCTTTTTAACCGGAATCTGCTGTTGCCATGGCGCTGAATTAGTTTTTCTGTTTCGGAGACTCCGAATCGTACATGCCGATCATGGGAGGCCTTTGAAAAATGTCCAAATTTTTTCAAGTTCAAGTGGGGAGATCGTTTTTTCAAAGGATAGTTGAATATCTCGACGATTAAAATTGTTATGACTTCAAAAACAAGCCCCGGGGGAAAGCCTTATTATTCGTCTGTCGCAATGACACAGGATGAAATGCAACGCTGCATATGAACTTTTTGCGAAGCTATAAAAATCGGAGCCGGATGCAATAACCGGAAAAAAAGGGGAATAATTCAACCATGTCTTTACAGTTAAGGCCTACTCTTCTCGGATGGCTTGAACAGCCTCAATCACATTTTTTGCCCGGAGTCGATCGATGTGATGATAAGTCGCCCCCAAAGATTCAGCAATACGCTGCATCCGGTCGGATCTTTCTGAACGCGGTTTGGTATCTATGGCGATCGAGTGAATCTGATCCTTCTGAATTTGTCGCGCCAGTCCGCACACTTCTTCCAGAACTTTCCGGTCACTCAGAATTCGCCCGCTTTCAAGGGGCACATTCGCATCTCCATCGGAAATCACAACCAGTATAGGCTTGATATCGGGATCCTTGGCTCGTTCCGTCTTAACCAGTTGCCAGGCTTTCATTAAGCCGTCCGAAAACGGAGTGGCGCCACCCGTCGGCAGTTGGCGCAAACGATCTTTGGCCAGCGTGATACTGGACGTCGGAGACAGGAGCACCTGCGCGCATTCATTGCGAAATGCAACCAGTCCCACTCGATTCCGCTTCTGATAGGCTCCCGTTAAAAGCGCAATGACCGATCCCTTCGCCGCGGCCATACGGGCAAAAGTGCCGCTTCCCATCGAATCGGAGGCATCCACGGCAAATATGATCAGGGTATTGCGGGGACGCGTGCGCACTTTCTTACGCAAATCTTCGGGAATTATGGAAACGGATGGAGGCGGTTCTCCCCCGGTTTGTGCCTGACGCACCAGTGATGCCCGAAGGGTGGCATCCACAGCCACATCAAATGAGCACTCTCCTTCACGCAAGGGAACCGCTCGAACATAGCGACCGGAGTGGGATGTGGTTCGAACTCGGGTCCTCCGCCCCACCGCACTTCCCCGCGTCTTTAACTCCTCGATTTCTATATCAGCGACACAAACGGATTCATCCGCATCGAACATCTTTTCTTTTTCCTTTTTTTTGAAAAGCGAAAAAAGGGCATTGATGTTACTGGCTCCGTGTGCGCTCGGAGTCTGTCGATCGATTTCGTCAAGAAGATATTCCGATTGGATTTCTTCTTTTCCAGCTGGAGCATCCTCGACAATTCGGACCAAGGCCGCATTGAGCTTTTCATCCAAAGCCTGTGGCGAAGACAGTGGAGTACTGATTCGATGGGGGAGGACAAAACCGGCTGCGTCCGCGATGTGGCGCCTTTGCACCTCGTCTTTTTCCAGTAAGGCCGCCAAAGCCCGGGCCGCCTTCAAAATCGTAATGTCAGAGCGGTGCCCATGCACTTCGACTTCGGTGGACAGCCGCACGGCCATCTCCAGCATTTCATCCGGCATACGAATATTCGGGAGTATCTTTCGCGCATATAAAATTTGGCCCGCAACCACTTTTTCGAACTCATACCATTTTTTTAGAAATCCCTCCGGGTTCTGTTCAAAGGCGATGCGTTGACGGATCACTTCTTTTCTTTCATTAATATCATCCAGGCCTTTCACTTTCACGCAAAGGCCGAAACGATCCAAAAACTGCGGACGCAATTCACCTTCTTCGGGATTCATTGTGCCGATTAAAATGAAACGCGACGGATGGCTGAATGATATCCCCTCACGCTCGACAATGTTCACACCCGACGATGCCGCATCCAATAGCATATCCACCAGGTGATCATCCAGCAGGTTCACCTCGTCCACATAGAGAATCCCGCGATTGGCAGCCGCGAGAAGCCCCGGTTCAAAGCGACGTTTTCCCGTTCGCAGCGCATGCTCGATATGCAGCGTACCTACGACTCGGTCTTCCGTGGCACTCAAGGGCAGTTCGACAACCGGCATCGACCGTTTGGTTCGGGGCAATTTTTCCCCCCGGGTAAAACGTTCAAGGCATTCATCCTCCATGGCATCCGAATCATCCGGAGAACAGTTAAACGGGCAGCCCTCAACGATTTCAATTTCCGGCAAAATCTGTCCCAAGGCTCGCACCGCCGTTGATTTTCCCGTGCCCTTGTGGCCGCTGATCAGCACACCACCGATCGAAGGATCCACCGCATTAAGAAGAAGCGCTGTTTTCATCGGTTCCTGGCCGATGATCGCTGTAAAAGGATAGATATACCGTTTCATTTCAGGCTTTCAGAACCTCCTTTTTGCTTCCATCCAGATGTTTTCGCTTTGATTTCGATAGATTGAATAATCATCAAAGATTTTTAAATTTCTATAATCAGTTTTTGCCCGAATCAAGGCCGAACAAGGGTTTGCGGTGAGGCATACCACCTCAATACCGCAATCGAAAATCCTCGAAGAACACAGAGCCGGCCGAAAAAACCTTTTATGTATAAAAAAATTGTTTATATAACCGAGTGGAATTTGACGCAAGCCAAAATATTTGTATCGCCGGGCGGGCCTTGCCCTCCGCAAATTTCTGGAGAAAATTTTAATATCAAATACGCCTGCCGCGAATGAAAATGCCGCGATCGGATGAAGACATCCCTGACCTCGTTCACCTGTTTCTTGTGAATTCGGACCTTATTTTTAAAATGCCGGAATTGGAACCTCGCATTACCCAGGCATCGGCTGCAATTTTTTCAGCGCCTCCCTGTTCATGGGGAGTTCGTTTCATCCAAAAGGTCGGCTGGAATTTCCAGAAAACCCCTGGAGCACCTTTGGATCAAAATGGCTGCCATTTCCTTTTTTTTATAATGCGGAGCGCCTCGTGCCTGACACGCCAAAAACGGTATTCGATACGCTTTGAAAAGGGGAAACAAGTGGTTCTCCGCCTCCGTGACCCGTCTTTTTTCAGTGTTCTTCATTTTATAGCCATAAACAAGCCCCAGGCAAAGTGCCGACAGGAGGAAAAGCAACCGTGTGATACGAAAAACTTGAAATGAGCTTTTTCATGAATTTTTCCGGGGTCTGACCCATTCGCTGAATCTTTGAATGGCCACGTAAAATACAGGCACGAAGAACACGCCGAAAACCGTAGCCGCGATCATGCCGCCGAACACCGCCGTCCCAACGGCCCGGCGACTGGCGGCTCCGGCACCTGATGCGATCACCAACGGAAACACGCCAAGAATAAAGGTAAAGGCGGTCATCAGAACCGGTCGGAAACGAATCCTGGCCGCTTCCATAGCCGCCTCGACAATACTTTTTCCGGACTCCCGGGCATCCCGCGCAAATTCTACAATCAGAATGGCCGTCTTACTCGCCAAACCGATAAGCAGAACGACTCCGATCTGGGTATAAACGTTCACATCCATGGCGCGCACCGCTACCGCCGCCACCATGCCGAATAACGCCAACGGAACGGCAAGAACCACTGCAAAGGAAATGGACCAGCTCTCATACTGGGCGCATAGCACCAAGTACGCAAACACCGCCGCGAGAACGAAAATAAATGTTGCCTGCTTACCGGCGGTTTTTTCTTGATAAGACATGCCGGTCCACTCAAATCCCATGGACGACGGCAACCTGGCTTTGGCCATCTGCTCCATGAGAATAAGGGCCTGGCCCGAGCTGAATCCCCTGGCCGCTTTGCCATTGACGGCGGCAGCGGGGTACATGTTATAGCGCTTAATGAACTGGGGCCCCAAACTCTCGCTGATGGAAACCAGGGTCCCCAGGGGAATCATCTCGCCCCGATTGTTCCGGACCTCGAGACGCTTGATATCATCGGTGTGGGCACGAAAGGAGGAAGCGGCCTGGATTCTTACCTGGTAGGTACGACCGAACTTATTGAAATCATTTACATAAGAAGATCCGAGACAGGTCTGGAGCGTATCGAATACATCAGACAGGGAGATATTCAGGGTCTTTGCCTTTGTGCGATCCACATCGGCAAACAGTTGGGGAACATTGGCCCTGAATGTGCTGTAGACATTTTCCAGACCGACCAGTGCATTGGCTTCCCCGGATATCTCCTGAGCCATCTCCTGAAGGGCCGGCATGCCGATACCGGCCCGGTCCTGAAGCTGTAACTCAAAACCGCCTGCTACACCGAGGCCGTGAATCGCCGGAGGAATAAAAGCGAAAATCGATGCTTCCTGAATACCGGAAAAATCCTGCCACATTCGGGCCGCCATGGCCTCCGCGCTCAACTCCGGATCCATCCGTTTTTCCCATGGTTCAAGGGAGACGAAGAAAGTCGCTGAATTGGAAGCCATTCCGGAATCAAGAATTGAAAATCCAGTAACCGAGACCCAGTTTTCAACGCCCGCCATGGAGCCGAGGCGCTCATTGATCTTATCCACCACCGCATGGGTACGCTCTTTGGAAGCGGCATCCGGCAGTTGAGCGGTGATGATAACAAATCCCTGGTCTTCATTGGGCACAAAACCGGTGGGAAGGTGAATAAAACCCAAGTAGGTTACCGCTGTCAGGATTCCGAATATCATCAGCATGAAAGTCGTGCGCCGGACCATGGTACCCACTGCATGCTGATAAAATGAAGCGGTCTTTCGAAAGCTCCAGTTAAAACCCTTGGAAAACCAGTTCCGCCGCTCAGGCGTCGGCCGGAGAAGAATCGCACATAGAGCCGGGCTTAGGGTGAGCGCGTTAAGGGTGCTGAAGGAGGTTGCGGTGGCAATCGTTAGAGAGAACTGGCGGTAAAGCTGACCGGTAATGCCTCCCAGAAAAGCAGTGGGCACGAAAACCGCAAGCAGAACCAGAGTGGTGGCAATAACGGGTCCGGTCACCTCCCCCATGGCCCGGATGGCCGCAGTCCGAGAATCCAGGCGGAAGGTTTCCATATTGCGGACGGTATTCTCCGTTACCACGATTGCGTCATCCACCACGATACCAATCGCCAATACAATCCCGAACAGGGTGAGGGTATTGATGCCGAACCCCAACAGTCCCATCACCGCAAAGGTTCCGATCAACGAAACGGGTATGGTTGCCGCCGGAATGAGTGTCGCCCGCCAGTCTTCCAGAAACACCAGAAGGGTAATGAACACCAGTATCACCGCAATGAAGAGAGTGATAATAATTTCGTTGATGGAATAGGTAATGAATCGCGTGGTGTCGAAAGGAATTTTATGCTGGATGCCTTCGGGAAAATTTTCGCTGAGTTGCTCCATCCGGGTCCGCACCAGCTTGTCCACCTGCAGGGAATTGGCGCCGGGAGTCTGGTAAATTGCCATGGCAGCATTCGGCCGACCGTTGAGTTGCCCGACCGCGTCATAGCTTTGAGATCCCAGTTCGACGTCAGCCACATCTTTCAGGCGCGTCAGCCGGCCGTCTGAACCCGTCTTAACAATGATGTTTTCGAACTGCGCCACGTCTTCCAGACGTCCCATCACATTGACGGTGTATTGAAAATTCTGCCCCTTCGGAGCCGGCGGCTGGCCGATGCGTCCGGCCGCTACTTGCACATTCTGCTCTGTGAGGGCGCGAGAAACATCCGTTGGGGTTAGCCCTCTTGCCTTGAGCTTTCCGGGGTTCAGCCAGATTCGCATACTGTAGTCGCCCAGCCCGAAAATGGTCACATCACCGACCCCTTCAATACGCGCGATCTCGTCCTTGATTCGAAGCTTGGCGTAATTGCTCAAAAACAGATCATCATAGCGGCCATCGGGTGAGATCAGGGCGACTATCAAAACAATATCGGTGGAGCGCTTTCGGGTTGTCACCCCGAGCTGTCGGACTTCTGCGGGAAGCATCGGCTCCGCAACGGCCACCCGATTTTGGACGCGGACGGCAGCCATATCCAAATCGGTACCGACTTCAAAGGTCACGGTCAGGCCATATTCGCCGTTGCTGGAGCAAACGCTCGACATGTAGAGCATTCCTTCCACCCCGTTGACCTCCTCTTCGATGGTGCTGGCCACGGTGTCGGCCAGCACTTGGGCACCGGCACCGGGATAAGTGGCACTCACCTGCACGGTGGGCGGGGTGATTTCGGGATACATGGACACCGGCAACGCGTTGAAGGTCACAAGCCCGGCGAGCACAATGACGATTGAAATTACAGCGGCAAAAATGGGACGGTCAATAAAAAAACGACTAAACATAATCGTTTCCTCTGTCCTTGATAATCCCGAGCGATCCGGTTTCATCCGTTGCCTGCGTTTCGGCTTCGACGGGGTTTACCGTGGCGCCGGGCCGGGCGCGCTGAATTCCTTTGATGATGACCCGATCATCGGGAGAGATGCCGCTTTCGATCACACGCATCTCGTCCACCTTTGCTCCGATCTTGACCGGACGGTACTCAATCATGTTCTTATCGTCAACCAGAAGGAGAAAACGCCCTTGTTGATCGGCACCCAGGGCGCTATCCGGAACGACCCATGCGTCATACTGCGTGCCGACGGGAACGCGGATGCGAACAAAAAGTCCGGGTAAAAGAAGATTGTTCGAATTGGGGAAAACGCCTCGGACCTGTATTGTTCCGGTGGATGCATCTACGCGGATATCGAAATAATCGATCCGTCCCTCGTGCGGATAACCGGTTTCGTCGGTCAGGCCTAAATATGCGAATGCCCGGCCCTGCCCGTCCGTGGGTATCTTCTTTTCCTGATACTTCCGACGGTAGTCCATCAGATCATGTTCACTGATAAAAAAATAGGCGAAAATGGGGGCGTCCTTTACGATATGGGTCAGCAGGGTGCGCTCGTCCGCACCCACCAGATTGCCTACGTCAACCAGATTTCTACCGACTCGACCGTTGATGGGCGATCGGATTTCCGTGTATGACAGATTCAGCCGGGCCGTCTGAATCGATGCAAGAGCCGCCTCGATGGCCGCAACCGCTTTTTCGCGCTCGGCTCTCGCCTGAATCACCTCGACTTCACTGACGGCCGTTTCCTTGAAAGCGCCTTCTTTCCGTTGCAATGTCGCTTGAGCAAGCCTGAGTTCGGCCTGCCGGATCAGGAGTTCGGCCTCAACCTCATTCAGCTTGGCCTGAAACGGCTTGGGATCGACGACAAACAGCAAGTCGTTTTTTTTTATCCTTTCACCGGGTATAAAATGAATGCTCTGGAGATAGCCTTCCACGCGGGCCCGGATTTCGACCGATTCAACGGCTTCGGTGGTTCCGGTGAACTCGGCGAAATGGGTCACGCTTTGCTTGATGGGGTGGCTCACGGTAACCGCAGGCGGCGGAGGCGGCACATACTCGATTCGTCTCTCACAGCCCATGATTCCTATTGCCGTCAAAAAAATCGAGAACAGTGTTATTTTTCTTTCAAAAATTTTTATCGTCAAGTATCGAATCATGATGATGTCCTTTTGGATAAGCCGGTCCGATTTTTTTCTTTACGATTTTTCCTTCTTCATCAGTGTTTTTTTAAGCCCGTCATTCCATTTGCCAATCGGACAAGGTTTTTTGTTCGAGATACTATTTGGTCAGAAGTGATTTCAGCGCCTCCAATCGGATTTGAAATCAAAGTGGGACAAAACGCTCACCCGCCCGAACACATTTTTCATCTGAAGGATGAAACGCCTCGTCCCAACACGGAGATCGGTCCAAGGGGGGCCGGAAAATGGTTTCCATTCCTTATTTTTATTCTCTGTTCCGATGCTTATGCGGCTGATCTGAAACTTCTTTTGAACTCTTTCCAGAAGCATGTGTTCCAGAGGCCTCGCATGGATTCCAGCCGCCGCCGAGCGCTTTGTATAACTGAACAAGATTAATGGTAGTATTCCCCTTCCCTTCGGAAAATTGATTTTCGGCAACAAAGACCGCCCGCTGGGCATCCAGCACATTCTGAAAATCCGTAAGTCCCTCTTTGTATAAGTTGACCGCAAGTTCAAGCGACCGGCGTGAGGCTTTGACTGCACGCTTCAGGGCTTCCAGACGGACGCGCTCCTCAAGGTATTGAGTCAACGCATTTTCGGCTTCGTTTAACGCATTCAGAACCGTTTGCTCATATCGATACAATGCCTGCTCGGTAAGCGCATCCTCGACATTGATCCGATTTCGCACTCGGTTTCCGTCGAACAAAAGCCAGCGCATGGATGGGCCGAAATGAAAGGCCCGACTGCCGGATTCAAAGATTTCGCCCGCATCCAGAGCCTCGTAACCAAAAAAACCGGCCAACGAAAACCTTGGATACAGATCGGCCGTGGCAATACCGATACGCGCCGACTGAGCGGCAAGTTCGCGTTCGGCACGTCGTATATCCGGCCGCCGGCGCAGGAGATCGGCAGGAATTCCCACAGCGACCTCATCCGGCGGAATCGGGATGGATTTTACATCGCTCAGTTCTTTATAAAAGGTGCCCGGCGGCCGGCCCAGCAATACACCGATGGTATGAATCGCCCGTGCCAGTTCAATGCGCAAAAGCGGCACCTCGGATTCGGAGCCCGCGAGAACCCGCTCGGCTTGTGCTACGGCCAGTCCGGTCGTCAGCCCGTATTTGAATCGCGAATGCGTCAGTGCGATCACCTGCTTTTGGGACTCGATATTGCCGTTGGCTGCAGCCAGGCGTGCCTGTATGGCCCGGACCGTTACATAAGTCCGAGCCACTTCGGCAAAGAGCGTAATCATCACATCGTTGAGATCCTCTTCACTGGCCTGGAAGCTCGCTGAAGCAACCTCGATGGACCGGCGGATTCGACCAAACAAATCGATCTCCCAGCTTGCATCAAAACCCGCAGAGTAGGAGGTTTCCGTCGTACCCCCGAGTGTCGTCAAACCATTTTCGGAATACCGTTGCCGGCTTATGGTGCCAACGGCATCAATTGTCGGAAATAACTCTCCGGTAACAACGCCTATACGCGATCTGGCTTCATTTACGCGTGCGGCTGCGACACGAATGTCCAGATTACTCTCGGCAGCCTGCTCAATCAGCCATGTAAGAATGGGATCATCAAAAACCTTCCACCAGCAACGAACAACCGCCTCTTGCGGGACCCATGCAGGATCCCTCCGCTGTTGCCATTTTGAAGGCATCTCGGTTTCCGGCCGAATGTAATCGGGCCCCACCGAGCACCCTGAAAGCGCCGGGATTAGCGACAGAAACAACGCAAGACAGATAATCGGGCGACCGGGGAAAACGCTGTCAGCAAAGCCGATAACCATTTGAAATAAGCGTTTCATGCTCAGAATATCCTTATGCAATGATTGGATCATACCGCCCAAGAAGTTTGCACAAAAAAAGCGATACGGTTTGCCTAGCCCTTAGGGCAGGTATCACGGAAAACCGCCGGACCCGATTGTGTACTTTTCGTTCTCGATGTTTATGGCATCCTTGGGCGTCGATACCCTTTTCCCCCGTATTGTCGAGAGGTTATCGCGCAAATCTGGAAACAGAAAAAGTCATTATGATCGAAGATTCCCCGCAGCGTATCGCATGGAGCTTCAATAAACGAAAATAACCCGCTGCTTCGCCCGATTTGAAAAATGCTTCAATATCCTTTTGCAATCGAATATGAATGTTGATTTCACTTCGAATAACATCCATTCGAGTATGTATGCAATTATTTTCTAAGCGTGGGTGAAAAGCGTCATAAATTGATAGGACGTTCGAAAAGAGCTTGCGGCAAAACCATTTGGAAGTGTTTTCAAAATCTGCCCTTGGAACCAATTTTGAAGATTTAAAATCACTTGGGATAGAGAAAGAATCTATATTTTTTAATGAGGAGATACCGTGAAAAATAACTTCCGCTTTTCAGCCAAGGCTTTTCGGTTGGCGGGAGATGCCGGGGGCGTAATGTTTCTGTTTAGAGGAAGTGGGTTCTTTCGATCAGGAGAAAACGATTTAAAAGGCGGTTTCTCAACGGCGGTTCCCCA
This sequence comes from Desulfobacterales bacterium, assembly GCA_018432925.1. Taxonomy (GTDB): domain Bacteria; phylum Desulfobacterota; class Desulfobacteria; order Desulfobacterales; family JAHDSC01; genus JAHDSC01. The sequence continues at coordinate 14,373 of JAHDSC010000003.1, forward strand.
TACATGGTGCCGGCTCTTCGGTTTATAAACGATTTTCGCGTGAAAACGCCGCCTGTATGAAGATTCCATTAGGAAAAGAAAACGCGCTAATGACTGGAGCCGAAGATACCGACGGACTGTGGAAAGCGGATCCTTCCATGAACGGGCAAGCAAACCGGATGAAGAGTAAAGGCGGATGGATCGTGTTATCGTTTGTCTTCGAAGGTTTTTAAGATTCGTTCAATATCGTTTTTGTCCAGTATCTCTTCTTTTATTAAGGCCTCGGCAAGGATGTCAAGACCATGCCGATTCGCTGCCAATATTTCTTCCGCCTTCGATTCCGCATCGATGATCAGTTTTCTTATCTCCTGGTCCATCAGCCATGCCATGGATTCGCTATACCTTTTCGGTTGAGCCAGTTCCCTTCCCAGAAAGGGATGTTCTTCTCCTCTTCCCAAGCTCAAGGGGCCCACTTTCTCACTCATCCCCCATTGCGCGACCATCTTTTCTGCCAGAGCCGTTGCTTCCTTCAGGTCGTTTTGGGCTCCGCTGCTGAATTCATTGAAAACGATCTTCTCCGCAACCCTTCCTCCAAGCGTAACGCTGAGTTTGTTCATCAAGTAAGTTTTCGGGTAATAATGCCTGTCCTCCTCGGGAAGCAATTGCGTAACGCCCATCGCCATACCCCGGGGAATGATGCTGACCTTGTGGATGGGATCCGTACCGGGAAGTTTCCGGGAAACCAGGGCATGCCCGGCCTCGTGGTATGCGGTGATCCTTTTTTCCATATCGCTGATGCTTATCTCTTTTACTGAACCCATCAGAACCTTATCCACGGCTTCTTCGAAATCCTCCATGTCGATTTTTTCTTTATTTTTTCGGATGGTGATAAGAGCGGCTTCATTGGCAATGTTCTCGAGATCGGCACCGGTCATGCCGGGCGTCCCCTTGGCGATACGCTCAAGATCCACATCTTCCGCCAGAACCTTATTGCGAACATGTACCTCTAAAATTTCTTTCCGCTCTTTCCATCCCGGTCTGTCAATTACGACATGTCTGTCGAATCGCCCCGGTCTCAAAAGTGCCGGATCCAGAACATCCGGTCGGTTGGTAGCCGCCATAACAATGACTTCTTCATGCGGAGAAAATCCGTCCATTTCGCTGAGAAGCTGATTCAGCGTTTGCTCTCTTTCGTCATGACCGCCCCCCAATCCCGCCCCACGCGTTCGTCCGACCGCATCAATCTCATCAATAAAAATAATGCTCGGATGAGCGGCTTTCGCTTTTTGAAACATGTCCCGAACACGTGCCGCGCCGACCCCTACAAACATCTCAATAAATTCCGAGGCGCTGATACTGTAAAACGGAACGCCGGCTTCTCCCGCGGTTGCTCTGGCAAGCAAGGTCTTCCCGGTACCGGGAGGGCCGACCAACAGCACGCCCTTTGGGATTTTGGCACCCATTGCGACGAATTTTCCCGGCTCTTTTAAAAATCCGATGATTTCCTGGAGTTCCTGTTTGACATTCTTCATCCCGGCGACATTATCAAAGGTAACTCCTGGTTTTTCCGCATCATGGAGCTTGGCTCTGCTCGAACCGAAAGAGAAAAGCCCGCCGGCTCCCCCCTGAATCGTCTGAAACCGTCTCATGATGAGAATCCAAATGCCGATAATTAAAACCCACGGCAGGATCCGTATCAGCAATTCCCAAAAGAGCAGTTGCTTCTCAGGCGACTCCACGTTAATAATCACCTGTTTTTTTTCAAGCTTTAAAAGAAGATCTTCACCCTGGAAGGAGGGCAGTAGGGTTTCGAATTTATTGACTTTGACGGTATCTTTCCCATCGGGTGTAAGCACGTTTGCCTCTTCGAAAAACTCTCCTTGCACCTGCAAATCGCTGATTGTAACGGATCTTATGTTTCCTCGATCAAGCTCTTTGATGAATTCGGTATAACTGATTTTTCCGTATCTCTGATTTTCTGCCGTAAACAACTGGCCCCAAAAATAAAAAATGATCAGGAGAAGGAAAAAAGGAATCAGTGATCTCCATTGCTGGAGATTTATATTTTTTTTGTCCGCATTCATGATCAACTCTTCAGGATCACTCGCAGATTTCAGGATAGCGAAATAAGATGTTTTTTTCGAAATCCTTTATTATTCACTTGATTTGCTTTGAAAAAAACAGATTTTTTTAAAACTTATGATATTTTTGAATCGATGTCCAAAAAAAATTAATGATTTGGTAATTCCGCCGGGGCAGAATGAAAACAAACGAACGATCCGGCATCGCCAAGTCCCGAAAAACCATCATTGGATGCTGAGAAATTGGAACTCACCGATGCAAGCGAGAAATTCACGAAAAAAATCCGCAAAACGCAGGATATCATGGTATTCCCGCGACGCTTGCGCGTCGCGGGAATGCGGCGGTGACCTGCTGTTCCACTGACTTGCCCGCTCCGCGCAAGCGCTGCGCGAACAAGCCAGTGGACCTGACAGGGTCTGGCCTCCGCTGACCGGACTCGGGAGCAAGCG
>JAHDSC010000169.1 GCA_018432925.1 Desulfobacterales bacterium
CCAATAATTCCGAATAACGCTTGCACCCTCCGTATTACCGCGGCTGCTGGCACGGAGTTAGCCGGTGCTTCCTTCAGTGGTACCGTCAGTGAAAAATGGTGTTAACATTTTCCAAGTTCTTCCCACTTGACAGAGCTTTACGACCCGAAGGCCTTCATCACTCACGCGGCGTTGCTGCGTCAGGGTTTCCCCCATTGCGCAAAATTCCTCACTGCTGCCTCCCGTAGGAGTCTGGACCGTGTGTCAGTTCCAGTGTGGCTGATCATCCTCTCAGACCAGCTAACCATCGTTGCCTTGGTAGGCCGTTACCCTGCCAACTAGCTAATGGTACGCGGGCTCATCTACGAACAGTAGCTTACATGTAGAGGCCACCTTTGATCCTTATTTCCGTAGACTTAAGGATATCATCCGGTATTAGCACCGCTTTCGCGGAGTTATCCCAGATTCGTAGGTAGATTACCCACGCGTTACTCACCCGTGCGCCACTTTACTATCTTCTGCAAGCAGAAGAGTTCTCGTGCGACTTGCATGTGTTAAGCACGCCGCCAGCGTTCATTCTGAGCCAGGATCAAACTCTCCAATTATATAATATATTTCGTTGTTCAAGGAATTAAACAACTTTTGTTAAAAGGCCCAACTCTTATATTGCGTCACTATTTAGTTTTCAAAGATCAAGTTTTAAAACGGTAAAATCTAAATTTCGTATGCCAGATATACAGGCTGATACTTGTGCTCGTTTTTTATAGCATTCCTTTTTCAGTCTGTCAATATCTTTTCCGCCACCCGCAAATTTAATTTTTTATTACCAAGAGCGAAGTCGGTCGGAAAAATGTATCTTCTATCTCTGCTATGATCGTTTGTCAAGACAATTTTTTATATTTACCGAATTTTTTAATCCAAGCCGTTTTTTGTTGCCAAGATTTGAAAAAACAATGTTAAATACGCTTACTCTTACGATTTGTCAACCATTTTCTATTTTTTAATTATAATTTTATGAAACCGCTTTTTCCCCGATCTCAATAACATTTCCATGTCGACTAGATCCGTATCGGTTATCAAATAATCAATAGAGTCGATCCGCTTTCCATTCAGGTAAGCCCCCCCCTGCTCAATAAGCCTTCTTGATGCACTGCTGGAATCGGCAAGACCCACCAGGTGGAACAGCTTAAAGGCCGAGATACCAGCCTTTATTTCTTTCAACTCAAAATATGAATGAGGTACGGAAATATCTTCCGATTTCAATCCGCCTCGAGGAATCGAACTCGAGGGAAGGATCTCACAGGGAACATCTTTGGTAAAAAACATTTTTTGGGCTGATTGATAAGCTTTAAGAGACTCCTCCCTCCCATGCGCCAACTGGGTTGCTTCGAATGCAAGCACGGTCTTAGCAAAATTTAACTTAGAACCTTCAAGCTCTTTAATCTTTTCGATCTCGTTCATGGGCAAAAAGGAAAACAACGCCAGAAACCGAGCGACATCCTCATCATTCGTATTAACCCAAAATTGGTAATATTCATAGGGAGTTGTTCGCTCCGGCTCCAACCATACCGCACCGCCGGCGGTTTTGCCCATCTTAGCCCCAGTGCTCGTTGTGATCAAAGGAAAAGTTATTCCAAAGACGGTTTCCTGGCGCATTCTTCGAACCAGTTCAATTCCGGCTACAATGTTACCCCATTGGTCACTTCCGCCCATTTGAAGCCTGCAACCGTATTTGTCAAATAGTTTGTAAAAATCATAAGCCTGCAAAAGCATGTAATTAAATTCAACAAAATTTAGCCCTTCATCCGATTCAAGCCTCATTCTATAACTTTCGGCTTTTATCATACGGTTCACACTAAAATGACGCCCCACCTCTCTTAGGAATTGGATATATCGTAAGCTCGTGAGCCATTCGGCATTGTTTAACAATAGCGCTTTTTCATTACTAAAATCGATAAATCTGGATAGCTGTTTCTTAATGCCTTGGATATTTTCCTCTACCGCTTCCAATGTCAGCAGCTTTCTCATTTCTGTTTTGCCACTCGGATCTCCGACAAGCCCGGTCCCTCCACCAATGAGAGCTATGGGCAGATGACCTTGCCTTTGCATATGAGCAAGCGACATGATAGGCACAAGGCTTCCGACATGCAGGCTAGAGGCTGTAGGATCGAAACCGATGTAGCATACTACCGGGCCTTTTTCGATGTATTCATACAACTCGCTTTCATGAGTTTTCTTATCAATAAACCCGCGTTCCTGAAGAATTTCAATCACATTCATAGTACAGCCTTGCCTCATTTATTAGCATATTCAACAACCCTGGTTTCACGTATAACCGTAACCTTGATCTGACCTGGAAAAGTTAGAGATTCTTCAATCTTTTTGGCGATATCTCTGCTTAGCAATACAGCATCCTCATCTGAAACCGTATCGCTTTCCACGATGACTCTCAGCTCTCTTCCGGCTTGAATCGCATAGGAATTACCCACCCCTTTAAATGAATTCGCAATGTTCTCAAGGTCTTCCAAGCGCTTAATATAGTTTTCAAGCAACTCCTTCCGCGCTCCCGGCCTTGCTCCCGAAAGCCCGTCAGCAGCCTGCACCAACAAATCATATACTGAAACCGGCGGAATGTCTTCGTGATGCGCAGCAATCGCGTGCACAACCCTCGATGTTTCTCCATATTTTTTTGCAAGCTTGGAACCAATCAGCGCATGGGGTCCCTCGACTTCATGATCAATCGACTTTCCTATATCATGAAGCAATCCCATTCGTCTGGCCAGCTTTTGGTTTAATCCCAGTTCAGCAGCCATTATTCCCGTTAAGAACCCAACTTCGACGGAGTGTTGCAAAACGTTTTGGGCATAACTGGTTCGATACTTCAATCGGCCGAGATATTTTATCAATTCATTATGAATGCCATGAACACCCAGATCAAAAGCGGCCTGTTCCCCCGCTTCCTTAATTACCAGGTCAACTTCTTCGCCTACCTTTTTAACCACATCCTCAATACGCGCGGGATGAATTCGACCGTCTGAAATCAACCGTGTAAGCGCTATACGTGCGATTTCTCTCCTGACCGGATTAAAGCCGGATAGAATAACCGCCTCTGGTGTATCATCAATAATAAGATCAATGCCCGTTGCGGCCTCAAGAGCACGAATATTACGACCCTCTCGCCCGATAATCCTTCCTTTCATTTCGTCGTTCGGAAGTTGCACAGTGGAAACGGTTCTCTCAGCAACAAAATCCGCAGCGTACCTCTGGATAGCTGTTGCGATAATTTTTTTAGATTTTTTATCGGCTTCTTCTTTCGTTTCATTTTCTATTCTCTTAATAAGTTTAGCAGCCTCATATCTAGCCTCATTTTCCATTGCACGGATTAAAAGCTCTTTAGCCTGCTCCCCTGTCAGTCCGGAAATTTTTTCCAGCTGTTTTTTTTGGTCCTCAAGCATTTCATTGTATTTTAGCTCTTTTTTTTCTACCTCGCCTTCTCTTTCGATCAGTTGCTTTGCTTTCTGTGATAGCTCCAGATCTCTGCGTTCCATCTGTTCCAGTTTCCGATCGACATTTTCTTCTTTTTGAATCAGCCTTCTTTCCTTCTTTTTCAATTCGGACCGAGTTTCTTTCGTCTCGGTATCGAATTCACTCTTCATCTGAAAAAGGATGTCTTTGGCTTTAATTTCAGAATCTTTGATAACTTTTTCCGACCTTTGTTCGGCATCCTCAATGATTAATGAGGCCTTCTCTTCCGCATCTTTAATTTTTCCGGAAGCAATTTTACCCTTAGCCCAAAACGCGAGGATAAAACCGACCCCAAAACCGATTAGGCATATTAGTATGTAATATCCGTTCATTATTTTTCTCCTGGGAAATATCGATTCAATTTCACTTAATCCGTATCGACCGATATTTCTCGGTTCGAAAGCTCACCGTCACGTGAAAAATCGAATTTCTATCGATCCGATGATAACCGCCTGAATGTGAGCTTGAAATCATATCATTCAATTTTAAATCCAACAGGGTGTTGAAAAACTGCGCCTGAGGCCGCCATTCAGCGTTGCGGGGCTCTCGCCAATGCTCACATATGTTTGACTTGTCGTATCGCCGCGCGCCTTGCCTGACGGCCTGATTCTTGTTTTTCAACACCCTGCTAACCTTATTAATGCTCTCGGTAGCCGCGTTTATCTTACAGCCGCCTTTTTCGTTTAATTAACATTTTGTATCCGCTGGATGATATCCATCAATCTATGGTCTTTTGTCCGAACCCAGTTTCAGATTCCCATCCATAATAGTTCGTCATTCACACGTTCCGTGGAATCACTGTATTTGTATAACCTCCAGTAAATACTTACAAACATAAATTATAGACCGTTACCGGGCCACATATCCACTTAAAAAATAATTGATGTAAAAGCACTTCCTTACCGTATTCCATATAATTTTTTTGAAGGTCCCGAATTGACTGCCCATCCAAAAACAGCAATTTCTTTTTAGCCTCTATTTGGAAAAAAAGTATCTTTATTAGAAGCCGAATCAATCAGAACTTTCAAACGATCCATGAGGGATCTATGATGAGGTATAATTGGGATGAGGCTTTAATGAATGCGGATAAAAGGCGAGACTACCGGCCAAGCTTTTATTTCCGGTGAATATTGCTTCGATCAGAAAATCGTGACTTTGTTGATCCAGATGATCTGTAATCGCATAATCCCTGACTAATGCTAGGAATTTTTTTCCCGAATGAAATTTGAACAATCGAGGACATCATATTGCCACGAAAATATCTATCATAATATTCCAGATAAATTGCGGTTTTCTTCTTATTAATCAATAATCCGGCTGTAGATGACCCCCACCACGGTGTCGTGTTGGTATGTCTTTGAACCATTGGTTCAAAGTGGGTACCTAATAGTTTCTTTAGGCTTTTCTGTACAAGCAGAACATGCTCACCAAAACCAGGGTAGGCTCCCTTTAAATGAAGTGTTGGGTCAAAGATCATCTATCAATCACGAGCACGGCAGGGGCCGGATTACCTGACAATTGAAATCCTCTTTACGGCTAATTTCATTTTTGGGATAAATGACACCGGCGCATAATTGTGTGCCAACAAGGGATGAACTAAGATCAAACAATTAAAAGGCGTTAGATCAATATCTCTATTTATTTTATTTCAACCTCGAATCCAATAAACGATCAATCGCTTTCGCACGTTCAGAAATGCTTTGCATGAAGTCGTAATGATTCTTTTTCAGCTCAAGATTCTCGTTTGCAATATTTAGGGCAGCTAAAATCAAAATTGCCAATTTATTCAAATTTGAAGTTGAAGCCCGTTGTTGTGCCTCTATTTTTGAAACCTCTTTTACCAGAAAATCAGCGACCTCTCTTGCCTTTGTTACCTCCGAATCGGCTTTAATTGTGAAAGGCTGCCCAAATAGTTCTATTTTTAAAAGTTGTTCCAAAAATAATTATTCTGCCTTCTAAGTTTGATACCTCGTTGAACGCCACGACTAAACTTCGTTAACATCCTCCAGTTTGGCCAAAAGGTTGTCAATTTTTGATCGTATTAGGGCCTTTTCTTCCGTGTAGCTATTTTCCGCCTCAACCTTAACTTGGAGCTCTTTTTCTAATGCCTCAATTTTATAGATCAAATCTGAATTGGTTGCCTCAAGTGATTTACAAACACCGATAAGTCTTTCAACTTTTCCTTCAATCGCTTCAAATTGTCGTAAAATTTGTTCGTTATCCAATCTTTCACCTCATTATTTCACTTGAAATATAGCCCTTGCCATAAATGAAAGTCAAGATTTTTTATGTCCCTTTAGTTATTCAATAGGCTTTCATCGTTTAATCCGTCCGAATCGATTTTTATTAAACCGATCGTTCTTTTTTTAATATTATTTATTATCGATTCGGATTTTTCCCTCATTTCCTTTTTCAAGCCAAATTACATTGGTCGTCTCATCATGATCTCTTCGACTCGTTTTAAATCCTCGCTGGTATTGATACCGATAAACTCTTCGGGATCATTCATTATCAGTATCCGAATATCCTTTCCAGCCTCATGCCCAATTTTTATAATATCTGTAAGATAAAATTCTTCTTGAGCATTATTTGTTTTAATTTTCTTTACGGACTCTTCTAAAAATATTTTATTTACACAGTAAATACCGGTATTTACTTTATTTATTTTTTTCTGTTCATCGGTTGCATCCGCTTCTTCAACAATTCCTGATACTTGCTGTTCTTCAGCGAACAAAATTCTACCATATCCTTTTGGATTTTCCATTTCCACTCCTAAAATTGATAGATCACAATTAAATTTATCGTGATTTTCGATCAGATGATAAATCGTATCCGAAGAAAGCAGGGGAACATCGCCACATAAAATGACTATTTTTTTTATTTTTTCAGAGATATAACGCATTGCGCATAATACGGCGTGCCCGGTACCCAACTGCTTTTCCTGTAGTGCATATTTCACATCTGCACTCCTTGATATCACCTCGCGGACTTTTTCGGCCTGGTGCCCTATTACAACAACAATAGAGTTGCTGGCGACCTTTTTTGCTGTTTCGATCACATACCAAATCATCGGCCTTCCAATAATTTCATGAAGCACTTTCGCTCTATCTGATTTCATCCGCGTTCCAAGCCCGGCTGCAAGTATTATGACCGCCAAATCATTTCTCTCGCATTTCATTGTGTCCTCCCGGTTCAATTCGACTTTCCTTCGCTCTCGACGGAAATTGAAACTCAGCAAAAACCATCGGATACCAATTAAGCTTTATATTTCTTCTCTTGATAAATTGTGTTCCCGTTTTCCGGCAACTAATAAAAAGGGCAGCCCCAATTCAAAGGGACTGCCCCCGTACTTCATACAACCTGTCTGTATAATCTTATAACTCCACAGTATTCAAATGAAATGCAGGCAGGGCTGAATATCTCTTTTATCTGCGTCCAGTTTCAACGAGATGAATTCGGTACATGGCACGATCCATGGATGCCTTTGCCCTTACGACATCCGTACCCGGTTCCCCTTCACCGCTTAAACGTTTTTTTGCTCTTTCCAAGGATGCCCGTGCGCGATCTAAATTGATATCACATGTTTTCTCGGCTGACTCCGCCAGCACTGTCACTTTATTTGGAAGCGCCTCGGCAAAGCCTCCGCTGATAAAAACACACTCCTCATTTCCACCGGTATCCTTGTAACGAAGCGTTCCCACTTTAAGTGAAGTCAAAAAAGGAGTATGTCCCGGAAGCACGCCAAATTCTCCCAAAGAGCCGGGTGCCATCACAATTTGCACATCTTCACTCACAATGGCTTTTTCTGGTGTAACAACCTCTAATCGAATAGTACCAGCCATGCTTTTCCCCTTACATCGATATTATGTATTATTTTCCCATTTCTTTGGCTTTTTCGATTGCCTGTTCGATGCCGCCCACCATGTAAAAGGCCTGCTCCGGAAGATCATCGTGTTTGCCTTCACAGATTTCCTTGAATCCTCTCACGGTATCTTCAACCTTCACAAAGACTCCCGCCATTCCGGTAAATGTTTCGGCGACATGGAAAGGTTGGGAAAGGAACCGTTGTATCTTTCGCGCCCGAGCGACGGTAATCTTATCCTCATCCGACAATTCCTCGATCCCCAGAATAGCTATAATATCCTGAAGTTCCTTGTATTTCTGAAGAATCGTCTGGACCTTTCGTGCAACCTGATAGTGTTCATCCCCTATATATGCGGCATCGAGGATTCTTGACGTTGAATCCAGCGGATCTACAGCCGGGTAAATTCCAAGCTCGGCAATTTGTCTTGACAGAACTACCGTTCCGTCAAGATGGGCAAACGTCGTCGCTGGTGCCGGGTCTGTCAAGTCGTCTGCCGGCACGTAAACGCATTGCACAGCGGTAATGGAGCCCTTATCCGTCGAGGTGATTCTTTCCTGCAGCTCACCCAGGTCAACCGCAAGAGTCGGCTGATACCCAACAGCAGAAGGCATACGCCCGAGGAGAGCTGAAACTTCCGACCCGGCCTGAGTAAACCGGAAAATGTTATCGATGAAAATAAGAACGTCCTGGCCTTCCTCGTCACGAAAATATTCGGCAGCCGTCAATGCGGAAAGCGCCACGCGCGCTCTCGCTCCCGGCGGTTCGGTCATCTGTCCATAAATCAGCGCAGCCTTTGGAAGGACCCCGGAATCCTTCATCTCATGATACAGGTCGTTTCCCTCACGGGTGCGTTCACCCACACCGGCAAATACGGAAATACCCCCGTGCTGCATGGCGATGTTGTTTACCATCTCCATCATGATTACGGTTTTACCGACTCCTGCGCCGCCAAACATTCCCATTTTCCCTCCTCGTGGGAACGGCACCAGCAGGTCAATAACCTTAACACCCGTTTCCAGAACCCGAACCGTTGTGTCCTGTTCTGTAAATTTCGGCGCTTCTCGATGGATCGGTGACATTTTTTCCTGGCTTACCGGCCCCAGACCATCCACAGGCCTGCCGACCACGTTCAAAACCCGTCCCAATCCTGCCTTACCAACCGGCACCATGATCGGTTTGCCCGTATCCTTTACCGGCATACCTCTCACCAATCCGTCGGTTA
>JAHDSC010000060.1 GCA_018432925.1 Desulfobacterales bacterium
CGCCGGTCTTATCAGTCTCGACGGCCGGAAGGTATTGAAAGAAATCTTGACGGGAGAGAAAAAGAACGCGGCAGAGCTGGGAAAAAAAGCCGGCATTCGAATTCTGGAAACCGGAGGGAAAAAAATATTAAATGAAATTAAAAACTTGAAAACAAAAATTGAGGGAGGAACTTTTGAGTAAAGAAAACGGAATGGAAACAAACGGTATCGTTTTTCGAAACCCAAAAACTCTAGATGGTAAAAATCTCTGGGAAATCGCAAAAGCATCCAACACACTGGATGTCAATTCAGCCTACCATTACCTGATTATGTGCCGTCATTTTAAAAAAACATGCATTGTTACTGAAAAGCAGGGGCAGGTTATCGGATTTGTAATCGCATATATTCCGACGGATTCACCGGATACGGTTTTTATCTGGCAGGTAGCGGTTGATGAAAAACAACGCGGTCAAGGTCTTGGGGTTGATATGCTGATACATGTTTTTAAAAAGGTGAAAGTATTCCATGTCAACAACATAGATGCAACCATCACCCCTTCCAATAAGGCGTCTATCAAGCTTTTTACGGCGGTCGCAAGAAGGTTGAAAGCTCCTTTTGAATTTGAAAAAGTATTTTTTTCAGGAGCTGATTTTGGACAAAATGTGCATGAACCGGAAATACTGTTTCATATCGGCCCGATTTTATAGTCGATTGTAATGGAGTCGGGATCGGAATGCTTCGTGTTTACCCGTGAATGAATGAGCGCCGCCTAGTCTCTGCAACAGCAGCCGTAATACCCTCGAACTTTTTCGGGGAATCTACGATTTACATCAAAGGAGAAAATACATGAGAATTTTTGAACAGATTGAATCACGTGTGAGAGGATATGTAAGGTCCTTTCCTGTAATATTTGAATCATCCGAAGGTTCAACTATGACGGATGAATCCGGTAAAGAATACATCGATTTTTTTGCAGGTGCCGGAGCACTCAATTACGGCCACAACAATGAACGCATCAACAATGCGCTGATTGAATATATCAACAACAAGGGACCGTTTCACTCACTGGATATGGCAACCAGTGCCAAAAAACGTTTTTTGACAAAACTGAATGACACCATCCTGCAACCCCGGAATCTGGAATACAAGGTTCAATTTACCGGTCCCACAGGCACCAATTCAGTGGAAACCGCCATAAAGCTGGCCCGGATGATCAAATGTCGTTCAAACATCGTTGCTTTCACCAATGGATTTCACGGACTTACCATGGGATCCCTTTCAATCACGGGAAATAACTTTTATCGGGATGAGGCCTACATCAGCCGTTCAAATGTTAGTTTTATGCCATATGACAGTTATCTGGGACCGGATGTCTGCACTGTGGATTATTTCCGGAAACTGTTGTCCGACAACAGCAGCGGGCTCGACCTGCCGGCTGCCGTGATTGTCGAAACCATCCAGGCTGAAGGTGGAGTAAATATTGCCACCTCCGAGTGGCTCAGAAAACTTTCACGGACGTGCCATGAATATGACATTCTCCTTATAATCGATGATATCCAGGTAGGCAACGGACGTACGGGCGACTTCTTTAGCTTTGAGGAATCCGGCATCAAACCCGACATGGTGACCCTGTCCAAGGCAATCGGCGGCGGCCTTCCCATGGCGCTGCTTCTTTTTCGACAGGAGCTGGACCAATGGAAACCGGGAGAGCATACGGGAACATTCCGGGGTAACAACCTGGCGTTCGTGGCAGCCTATGAAACCCTTCACTACTGGGATAACATGGATATGAGCCATGCCGTCAAACATAAATCGGAAATCATGAAAAATGAAATTAAGGAGATTGCTGTAAAATTTCCGGAACTCGATGCAGAGGTTCGAGGACGGGGCATGATCTATGGCCTTGAAATACCGGAAAGAGGAGTTTGTTCACAGGTTTCTGAAAAATGTTTTGAAAATGGACTGATCATCGAGCTTGCGGGCGCGGATGACCAGGTCCTTAAATTTCTTCCGCCGCTGATCATTGATGAAGAAACCCTTTTGAATGGCATTTCGATTGTTGAACAATCCATCGGAGAAGTCATCGAGGATAAAAAGAAAAAACTGACGGAGGAACTATAATGATTGTAAGAACATTGGAAGACATTATCGGATCCGAAAATGATATTCATGCGGAAACAAAAACATGGGTTAGCCGTCGCATGCTCTTGAAAAAAGACGGCATGGGATTTTCTTTCCATGACACCACGATATTTGCCGGAACCACAACACTCATCTGGTACAGAAATCACCTGGAGGCTGTCTATTGCGTCAGCGGTGAAGGAGAACTGAAAGTCATTAAAACCGGGGAAATCATTAAAATCAGGGAAAACACAATGTATGCATTAAACGGCCACGAGAAACACTACCTGCGTGCTTTCTCGGATATGCGGATGATCTGTGTGTTCAACCCTCCGCTTACGGGCAGGGAAGTTCATGACAAGGATGGAGTTTACCCGCTCTTGGAAGTCTGATGCTCAAGCATATGCCCCTGATCTCCGATATCAAGGCGGCTGTACCGCAGCCTTGTTATCGGAGAATGATATATGTGACGACCGAACTCGGGATAATCGGCAAAGGTGCCGGGTAGCCGATTTCAAAACCGCTTGTCGCTCTTCGATGTTTACGCCGCCGCTTTAATGAGGTGACAAACCGTTTCTTCACTCAATTGATGAATCAGTTCCTTGACCGAAACAATTTTATCGCACCGGTAGGCGTTTTCTCCGGCAAAGACAAACGCCTTGTCGAGCTTTCCTTCCGAGGCATTTGCCAGGACCTCCGCAATGCAATAAGGGGCTGTCTTAGGATCGCAGGATTTGAGGCATTTATACTTGCACTTGAATGGAACCGTTTCCCCCATCTTGATTCTTTCGACAAATTTACTGCCAAGAACTCTTCCGGGCATTCCGACAGGGCTTTTGATAATCACAACACTTTCTTTGGTTGCATCCAGATAGGCTTGCTTGAAGTTTTGATGGGCGTCGCATTCCTCCGTGCACACGAAACGGGTTGCCATTTGAACCCCGGAAGCGCCCAGGTTGAGAACTCTGGCAATATCCTCCCCGTCAAAAATCCCGCCCGCCGCGATGACCGGAACCGGATGTTCAAATGAGTGGGCGGCATGGACCACCTCGAGAAGAATTCGATCCAGAGAAGGGGTTGTTCCGTTAACCGCATCCTCATATGCAAATCCAAGATGCCCCCCGGCCTTCACACCTTCCACAACGACTGCATCCGGGGTCCTGTTGTAACGTCTTTTCCATTTGTTATAAATAATTTGGAGTGCTCTTGCGGAGGATACAATAGGAATGAGCTTGGTGTGTGAACCTTCCGTCAATTCGGGAAGATCCAAGGGAAGTCCCGCCCCGGAAATGATGATGTCCGCGCCCTCTTCCGCGGCGGTCACGACCAGGTTTCTGAAATTGGACAAGGCAACCATCACATTTACTCCGACAACGCCGTCGGTCAGGCTCTTTGCTTTTCTCAGTTCCTTCCTGAGCGCTTCTTCGTTCACCCTGACAAATTCCGATCCCGGGTGATCTTCAAATCTTCCCAAACCGACCGCGGCGATCACGCCGACACATCCTTCATTGGCAACCGCGGCGGCTAAATTGGCTTTAGAAACCCTGACCCCCATTCCGCCTTGGATAATGGGCGGGTTAATTTCCAGATCTCCAATCTTAAGCGAAGGAACCTTCCTGTTTTTCATAATCATTCCTTTTCCGGGAGTCGATTTCTTTTTCCTTCATCTATTTTTCCCGAGAGATAGGCTTTTTCGTTTTTAAGATAAATTCTTCCGTCTCTCCATGCCGTCTAGGACGAAGATCAGTCTTATCCCGAATGAAAAAGCCCCGGACGTATTCCGGGGCTTACGATATCAACCTTTTCTTATCTTTTCATCCTGGAACAGCGGTTTTTACCGTAGCTCTATCCCATTTGAATTTTCCATTGTCAAGTAAAATCCCATCTCGCGGAAATAATGCATCGTAACCGGTAAACTTTGAAATACAATCCGTCCAGCGCGATGTTGCCGGAATGCGTCTCCGCATCACACCCGATTTGAAAAGCTTCATTTCCCTTCAACCCGCCCCGATCAACGGGAAATCCTCTCAAAAACCGCCATCACGGAATCGCTCCGGCCGCAACCGCATTTCACAAAATATCAGTCGAATCGGCGGACGGACCCGGCAAAGTCATCATCAGAATGTTTTCCAACTGCCGGATGACGGGATTGACCGAGAGCGGCGGGTATTGGTCCATCAGGCGCTTCATTTTTTCAAACGCTTTCCCGCCGATCCGATCGGCGCCGGATATCAAACGGACGCACGCCTGGAAAATGAAAAAAAGAATAAACAAAACGAGGCCAATGGTAAGAAACGCATGGAGAAAAAATCCGGAGGATAGATAATTTCCGGAAAAATACTCCCTCGCGGTCACCCAGCCCGCATGCCCCATAATTACAATCACCGGCATGTTAAAAAGAAACTGCATCAGCAAGCCGCTGAGCTTTTTGGATGTTTCCTCGATGGTGGTTTCCAGAGCGCTTCTCCAGATTGCGGAAATTTCGGCGGTAAAAGTGCCGCCGTCCGAAATCACTTCTTCTATCCTCCGAACCGAGTTTTCAAACCGCCCCTTCACACGGATTTCTCCGATATCCGGCCAGTCCCGTTGAATGGAAAATCGATAGTCCCGCAGAGCGGTATCAATCGTCTCGCCCCGTTCGGTTTCTACAACCGCAGCCCGGGAATCCTTGAAGTGTCGTAAGGAGGAAACGATTCCCCATATCTGGCGAATCGGATTGCCGAATCGAAATACAGCCGCGATTCCGACACCGAAAATCAATATCCGCGCCCAGATCGCGATGAGCCATCCAACGGGCCCCAGCCAACGCTGCGCCAGTTTTTGATAAAGCAAGACATTGACCCCGAGCAGTTGTTTTGAATCATCCCCGCTTAACCCCGACAGCGCCGCGGCCAGCGCTCTTTTTTCGGCCGCCCGGATATTCTCCCGGGCGGTCTTCAATCTCTCCCGATCCATTTCCACTTCCGCGCGGATCTCATCGACAACCCAGTTCCGCAGGCTTCCGGCGTTTTCCAGCCTCCGGTCAACAATGTATCCAGGGGAATCGAAGGTTCCGAAAATCATATTTCGAAGCGCATCGAATTGATCGAAGTCGTGTTTTGGAAGCGCCTGTGGATCCCACTTCGGATCGTGAAGGTGCCGCCGCCCGGAAACACAGAAAATATCGCCTGACTCGGGCTGCCATGCCTCCTGGATGTAATTTCTGAATTCCGGCACAATCCGCTCCCTGAGTTCTCGTTCTTCCAGCCGGTCGCATTTGTTGATCACCGCGATAATGGACTCTCCGGAAAATTTACGAACATAGGAGGCCAGAAAATCAACGTAATCCCTTTTTTTGGGGTTTTCCGCATCAAAAACGCAGATGAGCACATCGGACATCTCGATGGCCTTATGAACCAGGGGAATGTGCTTTTCCTGCTCGGTACTGTCCGTGTCGGGCGTATCGATGAGAAGTACGCGCTCAAGGGATGAAGCGCGATGACTGGAAACGACTTTGATGTTTTCGCGTCCGAAATCTCTGCTCAGGGCATCCGCATCGCTCCCGTCCCTGCTTAAGATAACCAGGCTCCGGGTGGTCGGCCGGTGAATCCCCGTATCGGACAACCCGTCGATGCCGGCCAGCGCATTCAGCAGGGTGGACTTGCCGCTTCCGCAGGGACCGAGTATCGTAACGACAAGCTTTCGCTCAAAACGCTCTTCGAGTCTGTCGATCCGTCGAAGCGCCTCGTCGCATTGTTTCTTCAGCACATCGCCGGGACGCCATAGAGGCACGTCGCTCAGAGAAGAACGATACGTTTTGATATCGTTTTTAAAACCTTCGATTTTACCCAGGGCCTTGATTGCGGAGGGAAAAGAGTTTGAAATCATCCGTTTATCATCGCCTTTCCGCATATTTCCATGCTGCTTTCGATCTCATGGATCAGATTCTCCGATTGATCGACGGCACGAAGTGCGGCCCGGATGATCCCACCGGTTATCTCGCTTTCGAAAAGCTCCCGCACCGTCTTCAGCTTGCTGTTCAGCCAGGTTTGCGCAATCGGGCCAAGCACGGCTTCCAGCTGCTTCTGATCGGCCTTTTTCAGGCCGGTCGTGGCCGGAAGGGCCAGCAGCGCATACAGGTCATGCAACCCGAAAAGGCCGGTCAGCTTTACCTTGATTCCCGCCGCGCCGACCGGGTCTCCGGTTGAAAGAATATACGTAACGGCCACCGTTGCCGGAAGCACGTTCAAAAACGCGGAAAAGCTCTGTCGCGCCTTGCTCCAGAAATCCATGCCGCGGCGAAAAGCGTCCGCAAGGTTTCTCAGCTCGTATTCGATATCCTCGGACAAGGAGAGAATCAGATTCTTACGGGAAAGAATCGATTCCAGTATCGGTTTCCAGTCGGATTTTCTCAACTTTTCCTGCTCGTAGAAAACAACGGGATGGGCGTTTACGAAAAAGACGACCTTTCCTTCCGTGCCGTCGGTCTCGATATGCGGATGATGCAAATCCGTCAAACCTTTAAACGCTCTCACCCGTTCCGTTGTTTCCATCATTCGCCCGGCAACCGGATCCGCCGTCGCGGCCGCAACCGAAATCTCCGGACCGACCGCCTGGTAGTGCATGCGGTTGAGTGCGTTGAGAAGATCCTCTTCGAGTTTTACTTTATAGTCTTCAGTAGGAGGCGGCGGCTCGAGTTTTTCAGTGGAAAGCTTGTTTTTCGCCCATTTTGCGGTTCTTATCAGCGCTTTAAAAGGGAGTTCCAGAACCTTCCCGGCCTCCCGCATGGCTTTCACGTGACCGGGATCCGTGGACACCCAGATCTCCGCGAACCTTCGCATCAGCAAATCCATCGGAAAGTGAAGAAGCGCCTCGTGAACGCAGTGACTCTGCGCGGTCTGCAAGGCGTCATGATACAGGCACAGATCATCGAAAGAGTTTTTCAAGCGACCCAGAATCTTTTGCGCCTCATCCAGAACATCCCTCAGCATGGAGGTCAGCAGTTCCGGTCGAAGCACGCGCGGATCGATCGCACCGAGAGCCTGCATAAACGGCGGATCCTGGTCGCGAACCGGCCGCAACTCCATAAGCCGATCTCCCGCGGCAATGGCATTGTCCTCATCAATCCGATAAATTCCCAGAACGTACCGGTCCGCTTCATCGCCGTATAAATTCCGGGCAACGGTCATGGCATGGGCCAGTACCTCCGAATCCTCAAAACTCGGATAGACCCGGTAGGCCAGAAAGCATTTTCTCACCCCGATACCCGTAAGCATTTGGGAAATGAAATCGGTATTGTCCCGGTTGCTGTAGTTGGAATTGGTAAAAATGTAAATCAGAACGTCGGCGGATTCCAGCGCCTTCCGGGCGACATCCCGGTTGATGTACCCGCCCCTGGACCCCGTGTCAAAATCAGGTGTATCCATGATCACCAGGTTCCGGGGAATGGCGTTATTCAAGACAAAAAGCGGGCAACCGGGAACCGTCAGTTCCAGCGGATCTTTCAGGGGTTCGGGAGTGCATTCGAACGGTTCGAACAGCAGCGGGAAAAAGCGGGTCTGCCGGAGCAGTTCTTCGTTTGCAGCCACCAGGATTCTTCGGTTGATGCCTGCCGTTCCGCCGGAAGGCGATAGCCGCTCACCGGCCAGGGAGTTGAAAAGAGTCGATTTGCCGGAAGAGCCCCCGCCGCAGATTGCGACCGTAAGGGGAAAATCCGGTGAAAGCCGGGGAAGCAGTTTGCCGTCGATCACACGGGTCCATGAATCGATCCCCATCCTTTCCTCGATGCAAAGCTGATCGACGGCTTGAAGGATATCGTTTCTCAACCGTTTCAGAGCGTCCCTTGCTTCTTGTTCCGGAAGTTTTCTCATGATCCGAAAATATCATATTCCGGTCTATAAATAAAGGAGGCTGTAAAAGGCGGATCAAGGGGTTCCGGTAAGTTCCGCACCCTTTGTTTAAAATTGAAAGGATACCGGCCGTGCTTCGAATGAAAAAAATTTATTCGAAGCCGGTTCAATCGATGCTCCGGAGAAATGAGGGATGGGAATCGTGAGCAATAAAAAATTCAAGAGCCGATAGCGGATTCCAAATCCGCAAGAAGCCGCTCCAAAATCAACCCGTATTTTTTGGAAACCACCCGGATGGAATCAAAAAGCGCTTCGCAGCAGATACATTCACCGGACTGCGTTTCATATGTTTTGAAGACCGCCTCTGTTTCCCTGTAACGGCTGATCACATCCAGTACCGTCATTTCCGGATCGATCCTCGGCTCTTTCGGTACCCGAATTTTTGTCATTTTCTTCCACGCCTGCTATCAAGGGCTTCCGGCAGTGCTTTGGGTATCTGCCGGATAATTTCCATCACCTGTGTGGCCGGTGTGGGGTTTGCAAGAAATCCGGCCAGTCGGTTCGCATGCGCTCCGATCAATGCAGCCTCGCTGATTTCAATGCCGGATTCGATCAGGGCCGAAACCAGACCGGTCAAGGTGTCACCGGTGCCGCCGATGGCTTCCAGGGCTTCCGTGACGGGGTTTTCAATAATTCCCAGAATCCCCTCGCGGTTCGCCACATAATCCTTCACCCCTTTTACCAGGAGAAAACGTGACGCGTTTTTGTTGGCGTAGGCACGGTTGATCAGATCCGGAACCTTGTTTTCCTCATGCAGGATAAAACCTCTCGTATATAAAGGATGGGGGGCTTTTTCATCGGCCAGAAAAGCGAGCTCTCCGACATCGGGGGTAAAAAGATCATAAGCCGGAGCATGACCGCTCATCTTGGCCATGTACATATACCCCGCGTCGGCAATCAGAACCGGCCGCTTAGAAATCCTTTCGATAGCGGACAGAACCCGATCGTGCCAGTGGACGATCGGTTGCAGGTAGTGGAATGTCAGGGTGCTGAAACCGGTCTGCGGCAAGTTATGCGTCAAATGATCATACAGGAGCCGGCTGCCTTTTCCCTGTCCGATATCTCCGACCAGGTATCCAAAGGGTGCCGGTTGCCCCAGCGCCTCCGCCGTCCGGAGCGCGGCCGCCATCAGCGCCGGAGTTCCCCGGTTGACCGGGATCCGCTCTCCCTGGATGCATATCCGTTCGTCTTCCATCGCGATTTTTCCGAAAACCAACGGAAAATCTTTCCGTGGATAGGTTCCTATGACGGCAAGCATCGGCGCTTTATCTCCTCGAATGCCAAATCCAACGCGTACCCGCACAGGGTATGGCCGATTTTCCGCGGGCTGGGCGCTTCGCCAATGGATTTGCCGACCATCTCATAGGCCAGATAGGGGACATCCGGGCACCCGCCTCCGGAAATGTTGACGATACGCCGCGAATTTTTATCCACGCACAGCTTCATATTGGCTGCACGGACCATCAGGTAGGCCCCGTAATCCTTGACTTGAAAAAGATCGACCGGGTGCAGCAGCGGACTGGAGACCGGAACGACATCAATCGGAGAAACCCCGCGGTCTGTAAGCGCTCTCAGGATGTTCAGCTTTTCCATGAGCGGAAACACAATGACCAGGTCACATCCGCTCTGAATTTCGGGCGGCGGACCCATTAAGCGGATCTCACATCCTTCGGCTTTCAGTACGTTCTCCGCACGAATCACCTCCGTGGTGTTCTCAAAGACCAGAAGACCGCAATCCTTATCCTCAAGCACTGCGGGCTTCCCGGGTTTTCTCTGGAAAAACGTAAAAATCGACATGGTGGATAAATACAAGCCTTATAAACGTTAAAATTTATTAAAGCCCTCCCCTCTCCTTCCCTTATGGAAGAACGAAAAAGGATATTTATTGGACTCTTTTAATTTCCTCGAACGGAAAGTCAATGAATTAGACCGTCCCGTATATCCGCATGCAAAAGAGGCGGGTCGGCTTATCAATTCCTTCGGATGACGACCTTGTATCCTCCCTCCTCCGACTCGGTTCCCTCAACCCGGCAGCCCTTGCTGCTTGCAGCGCGCATGACATTTTCCCTGGAGGTTACCGTATCCACGAGGACAACGATCTCTTTCTCGTCGCCTCTCTTCAGTTCTTCCAGAGTCAGAAGAACCGGCTGCGGGCAGGATAGTCCACGTGCATCAATCTTTTTGCTCATATGATACTCCTTATCAAGCCTTTTTTCTCATCGTAAACCCGATGAACAAGCAAACCGCAAGCCCGACGATCACGGCGGCAATCCCGTGAGGCCCGACACCAGCGGGAGAACTGGCCAGACCGAAATTATGGGAAAATCCCGCTCCGACGATCATCCCCAACACAAAAACCGCGGCATCTCCATCCCCTTCTCCGGCCATGAACAGCTGGCGACCGGGGCACCCTCCGGCCAGCGCAAACGCCAGACCGGCGACTACCATCCCGCCGAAGTTCCAGATACTCATCGTGTGGGCAACCGGCTGTCCGGTGAAACCGGGATGAAACTGGCCCACGATCCAATTGGTGATAAAAGCGGCGATTACAAGACTGACGAATCCGGAAAGAAGGTGAACCTGTTTAAACAGAATGAAATCCCGAATGGCGCCCATGGTGCAGAACCGGCTTCTCTGGGCCAGAAAACCGATCACCGCTCCGATGCCCAATGAAACGCTCAGGGGCGCGAACATGGATCCGGGACCCTTGAGGCTGTAAAACAGAATGCCGTTCTGCGCCTGTTCGTTAATGGGCGGAAAAATCAGCCGGAACGCTAAAAAACCCGCCATGACCAGGGGAAGCAGCCAACCCACCGATGCGTAAGTGCTTCTGGTCGGCCCCAGATTGTATCCGCCTTTAAAAAACAAGGTTCCGATCCAGACACCGCCGATCAGGCCGAGAATACCGAAGATGGCATTTCCATCTCCGCCCGCCAGCCGCAATACGGCCCGCCAGGGACATCCCAGGAAAACCAGGGCGCCGATCATGGCAAATACCCCCAGGACAAACCGGACAATCGGCGCAGACCCCGCCCTCGGGCGGAATTCCTTGAAAAGATAGGCGGCGATCAGCGCTCCGATAACGAATCCGATAATCTCCGGTCGCAGATACTGAACAACGGCCGCGCGATGAAGTCCCACGGCCCCCGCGATATCCCTTTCGAAACAGGCCACGCAGATACCCATATTCCCCGGATTGCCCCATTTTTGTAAAAGAGCGGCAAAAACGCCGATAAAGGCTCCGACACTGATGATTCCCCAACGGGTAGCGAAAAAATTCTTCATCGATCCTCATGCTCCTTCCATTTTCTTTGTTTTATTCCGATGATCCACGAATCACGGGTTTTATGCAGAACTCTCAAATCGATAGGAATTTATAGAATATGAATATTAAATAATGCAAATTGATAATATCAATAAACCTTAAACGAGACATCAGGGTTTTCTATAATTCAGGCGGGGAAGCGCACGGCAAAAAAAGGGCGAGGTTAAATATGTCTCCTTGGCCGCGGTCTTTTCCCTGCATCGAAACATTACACGGTGAGGATATGGGGTCGTGCCGCCGTTGCCGGGCTTCAGGAAGGGGTTAAAGAATTCAACCGCCGAAATTGGATGGAAAACCGGGCGAAAAAAAGCAATGCGCCGGATCCGGCGGGCTATCCGTCGACCGATTGACAGCGGGCGACATCCATATGAGGTTTGATATCCAGAATCGGGGTTCCGTTCAGCATATCCAGGCCTTTTACGTAAACCGTGTTTTTTTGAACCGAGACCACTTGCAAAACCGACATGCCGATGGGGTTGGGCCGGATCGGGGAACAGGTGCTGAACACTCCCGCTTTCCGGTTGCGGTGAGGCGGTTTCTGAACGAGAAAATGAGGGGTGAACTTCGGACTTTTATGGAAATGAAAAATAACGACGATTCGTTGCCCCGGATGGATATCCTTGAGCCCCTCCATATAGCTTTCGTCAATGACCAGCATCCCCTTCACATCGGACACCGTCCAGTGCCGGGGCACCGTCTCGGCATCGGTGCGCGCGAATCCGATGGGTTTCATTTCCATTCGCATGGTTTATTCTCCTTTCCGTTTATTTCCCTCCGGCAGGGAATCGGAAGGAATGATGGTGGATGTACTTTAATGTTTGACATTGAATCGTCTTTATATTTATCATTTCCTGTTTCAAATGATAAATTATTAGTTTTCTCTTAAAAAGGAAGGGCGGTTTCAAAATCTTTCATCGGATAACGCCTTGCCCCGACGCGGAAACGGGGGCTCGGGGGAGATATTTAAAATCACTTCCAAGAACCATAAGCGGAGATCCGGTATAGAACGGCATAATTTACTCGGCCTGGATTCCTGGCGGACTTTATGAAGCTTAGCATTTCAGCAAAAATAATTCTCGGACACGTCCCGCTCGTTTCGGTGATGATCCTGATTGCCGCCTATGCGCTGGCAAGCCTTAATGAAGTCGGCAAAATCAGCAAGGAGATTGTTGAACGAGACATCGTTTTAATCGAAGCCGCGAACAACATGATCGGCACCCTCCTGGCCCAGGAATCCTATGGCCGCCGTTACGTGATCCTGCAAAGTCCCCAAATGCGCGAACTGTTTTTACAGCGAAGCAAAGCGTTCGATGCGGAAATCGCGCGCATCCGGACTCTTCAGAAACAGGATAACATTCCTTCGGGAAAACTCGCGGTTCTCCACAAGGAATTCAATGATCTGTACGAAGACTGGCTGAAGAACCTGGGAAACGCCACGGCCTCGCTCACCAGGGAGTACGACCAGAAAATAAAAGGCAAACTGGATGAACTTACGGATCTCATCCAAACAATGGTATCGGATGTCAAACAGAATCAAAACCGGCAGATCCTAAGGGCAAGCGGCGCCGGATTGAAGGCGTTCCGGCTTACGGCGATCCTGGCAAGTATCGGCATTCTTTTAGGTATCGGCTCGGCCACATTCACTATCCGTAACATCGCCCGATCCATCCATCAGTTGAAACTTTCCACAAGGGAAATATCGGAAGGAAAGTTTGACCATGTTCCGAATGTCACAGCGGATGATGAATTGGGCGAACTGGCCGGGGCGTTCGGTAAAATGGCCCGGCGGCTGGCCAGGCTGGAAGAGGTGTCACTGGATGCCAATCCCTTAACAAGGCTTCCCGGCGGCATCGCCATCGAAAACGTGCTCAAACATCGACTGGCCGGTAAAAGGCCCTTGGCATTCTGTTTGATCGACCTGGACAACTTCAAGTCTTTTAATGACCGCTACGGCTATGCAATGGGTAATCAGGTCATAACAACGACGGCCGCCCTGATTCAAAAATCCGTCTCAAAACACGGAGCGGAGAATGATTTTGTCGGGCATATCGGCGGAGATGATTTCGCAATCATAACCACTCCGGATAAATACGAACGCGTATGTCAGTACATGATAAAGAAGTTTGACAAAAAAATAATTGGCTTTTACAATGCCGATGATCGTGCGAATGGTTGCATCCGGGGGAAAACGCGTCAAGGGGAAGAAGTGAGATTTCCGATCATGACCATTTCCATCGCGGTTGTCACGAACGAAGAAAAAACCGCGATCAATCATATTAAAATCGGAGAAATCGCCGCGGAATTGAAAGGGCATGCCAAGTCGATTCCCGGCAGTGTGTGCGTTGTGGACCGCAGAGGGAAAAATGTTTCGTCCGCGCCGCGGACATGATGGGAATGGATAATAGGAAGAGGAGAAGTGTTTGAAATTGCATAATGTTTTAAAAATCAGCCTGAAGACGGTTTTCCTTTTTCTGGCTTTCACGGCGGTTCTTACGTCCGGTTGTGTTCTGAAGCAAAAAAATGCAAAAGGATCGGCCTATTATCTGGCTCTGGAAAAGGAAACCATCGAAAGTGAAATTTGTCGCCTCGAAAATATCGTGAGCGCTCCATCCGAAAAGGAATCGAATACAAATTCACTTTTTTATCTTGCCCTGCTCTACTCGCATTATAATAATTCGTTTCCCGATTATGAACAGGCGCTGGAAAAGCTGAAAGAATTCGTCTACCTTAACCCGGACACCAACGAGAGAAATTCTGTTCGGTACGTAATGGCGCTTCTGGAGGAAATAAAAGAAAATAATCGGCGGCGAGATGATCTGAAAGAAGACATCGCCGAATTAAAAGAAAAAAACGTGCGGTTGATCCACCGGATTTCCGAGTTAACAGCCGGCGATGATTATATCAGGGACGGTATCGAGGAGTTGATGCGGGAGAATGAAATGTTAAAGAAAATGAACCAGAACCTCTCCCTGCAAAACAAGAACATGAAAGAAATCATCGAGAAATTGAAGCGATTGGACATGCAACTCGAAGAAAAAAGGAAAACAATTGAGTAGCCGCGGCCGCGCGCCGGTTTTGGTTCGGCGATTCCGATTTCTTACCCCTTAATCCCCCGCGGCATTCGGACCGGCGGGGAAATCCTCAATTTGCCGGCTGTTTGCTTTTTTTACGAATTTCTTTCAAGCTGCGCGACCGACTCGATATGCCAGGTATGAGGGAACATATCCACCGGTTGCACCTCAAGGACGCGGTAGTGGTCCTTCATCATGCCCAGATCCCTGGCCATTGTACCCGGATTGCAGGAAACGTAAACCATTTGACGGGGGGCCATTTCAATCACCCGTTTCAGTACATCTTTATGCATCCCCGATCTCGGCGGATCAATGACCATTATATCCGGGCTGACTGAAACCCGTGAAAGACAATTCCGGATATCCCCCTGGATAAACCGGCAGTTGGAAACCTCGTTGATCTCGCAGTTTTTTCGGGCGTCCGATACCGCACTTTCCACGATTTCCATTCCGATCACTTCCTTTGCCGCATCTGAAAGCCATATGGGAATCGTTCCGGTCCCGCTGTATAGATCCACGATCATTTCTTTTCCGGAAAGATGCGCGTATTTCTTCACGGTTTCGTATAACCGCTCCGCACCCCGGGTATTGGTCTGGAAAAAAGAGTTTGCCGATATTTCAAATTCAAAACTTCCGATCTTGTCTCTCAGACACGAATCGCCGGCAAGAAGAATCTCGTATTCTCCGACGGCAATACCGGCCTTACTTGAAGTGATGTTGTTTACGATCGAAACGATTTGGGGATATTTTTCCCTTAAAAGGTCCGCAAGCGGCTGGACTTGCCCGCGATCTTCCGAAGCGGTAATGATATTGACCATCCACCGGTCATATGCAACCGAGTGCCTCAGCATTAGAAACCGCCAGAAACCGATGTGACTCTTAAGCCCATAAACCGGTGCGCCGGCTTTCCTTATAAACCGCCCGACCTCGTTGAGAATATCGTTTCCGGTCTCGGGTTGAAGCAGACATTCGCGAAGATCGAGCACTTTCTGAAATGTACCCGGCACGTGAAGTCCGAGGGCAAAACCGGCGTCAACATCTTCCCTCCCCATCTCGTCCGGCAGAAACCATCTTCTGTCGGAGCAGGTAAACTCCATTTTGTTCCTGTATCCGAACATCAGCGGAGAGGGTATTGCCGGCCGAACATCAACCTCTTTCATCAAACCGATATGTTCGAGACAATCAACCACATGCCGCCGTTTGTACTCCAGCTGTTTTTCGTACGCTAAAAATTGCCATTTGCATCCGCCGCAATATCCGCTGTACATACACGGCTCTTTTATCCGGAAAGGAGACGGCTTCACGATGTCGACCAGCCGGGCTTCCGCGAAATTTTTGTTTTTTTTGATTATTCTGGCAGTCACGCGATCCTGTGGTACGGAATTCTCAACAAAAACGACAAAACCGTCTACTCGCGCCAATCCTTTTCCGCCGAATGCCATTTCGGCAATTTCAAGTTCCAGTAGCTGTCCCTTTTGCAACGTCATAAACCGATCCTTTATCATTCGATCCTCTTGAACCGCAACAGCGAGCGCATTCCCCACGGATAGCCGCGGGGTTCTTCAATTTATCATTCCATGCTCCGGGATAGGATCCGTATTTTTATGATGCCCGCATTAAAAATTTCAGTAAATGCCGATTTTTCGAATTTTATTTAATTTTTCAGCAAAAAATTACGATTACACATTACAGCAACCATCGATTCATTTTCGTTGCGAAATCATTCGGGGGCGCTTTCAGAATTCATCCCCCAAAAAAGAAAAGTGACAAAAATTTACTTGCATATTATGATACCAAAAATCGACGGCCTTGTAAAAAGCTTAAAAACAAGCGTTTGTCTTCAAGTTTCTCTCTTTGAAGCCGACGGTTTTGCTTGCCCCTCGGCGAAAAAGCTATTGAAGGAACCGTTATCAGGCATCCGTCGGATCCGGGGCGACTTCAGCCCGCCTCCCGGCGTTTGATGGCTGCCAAAAGGAAGCGAACTTGAATCCGAATATAAAACAACCGGACATCCGGACAATCATTTTCTCCTCCGACGGGTTCCGCCTAAAAGGAATTCTCCATCTGCCGGGCGCCGACCGCCCTCCCCTTATCATCGGATCTCACGGGCTTCTGAGCAGCGGCAATTCTCCCAAGCAGATCGAACTGGCGTGTCGGTGCAACGCAAACGGCATGGCATTTTTCAGGTTCGACCATCGGGGGATCGGCTCCAGCGAAGGAGTTTTTGAAAATGTTACTTCTTTTGAGGCCCGGTGCAATGATCTTCGAAGCGCTATTCATATCATCCGCGGCAGAAACGATATCGGAGACCGGATCGGGCTTTTTGGAAGCAGCATGGGAGGAGCGGTCTGTTTGACGGTTGCCGGAGATCCGGATATCGATGCCATCGTCACATTCGCGGCGCCGGTTCGCAGCCGTACCATCCTCGATCCGCCCGAAAGCTCGGAATATCCGCCTTCAGGCCATCCTTCCTTTCGCGCAAACAACCTGCGGTTTGATATTTCCGGCGAACTCTCCCGTGTTCGCCGTGTTCTCATATTCCACGGTGACGCGGATACCATCGTTCCGCCTTCCGATGCCATGGAGATATTTGAACGAGTCGGTGAACCCAAGAGGATCATCATTCAAAAAAACGGAGACCACCTCATGAGTAACACCGATCATCAGAAAGAGTTTATTCGGGAGGCGTGCGCCTGGTTTTGCGCCCGGCTATATGGCTGAACCGACCCGATTGAAATTGACAATGGAATCCGAATCCAAGAGATTCGACCGTCGATCGAGTCTTCCCTTGTCGCGGTTCAAACGTTCTTCTTCTCCGGCCTTTGCAGGCGAGAAACGGATTATTTCTTTCTAAAAAGGTATTTAATGTACGGTTACGTCGCTCGTCAACCGATATTCAAGAAAAACATGAGGATCTATGGCTATGAACTCCTCTTCAGAGAAGGAATGGCCAATTTCGCCCCTCAAATCGATGAGGATACCGCGACATCGGAACTCCTTTCAAATACTTACCTGACCAGCGATCTGAGCAAGTATACCGGAGGAGAAAGAGCCTTTATTAATTTTACCAGAAATCTACTGATCAACCAGATCCCCCTGCTCTTTCCTCGAGCCACCACGGTAGTGGAAATCCTGGAAAACGTGCGCGCGGAAGAAAAGGTTGTAAGTGCATGCAAGGAGATCGCTGAAAAGGGTTATATGATCGCACTGGATGATTTTGTCTATACATCCGATCTGGAACCGCTGATTTCACTGGCAAAAATAATTAAAATCGATTTCAGGCAGGGACCCATTGAGATCGTAGAAGAAAATGTCCGGGCGCTCCAAAAACACAATAAAAAACTGCTGGCCGAAAAAATTGAAAGTTACGAAGAATTCCAGACGGCGATCGATCTCGGATTTCACTATTTCCAGGGTTATTTCTTCGCCAAACCTCAAATCATAAAAAGAAAGAGACTGGCCACCTCGAAACTGAACCTGCTTCGCATCATGGGCGAAATCAACCGTCTGGAACTGGATTTTGATCACCTGGAAAAATATGTTTCCCTTGACATCACCATATCCTATAAATTGCTGAACTACATCAATTCCGCATATTATCGGAGAGTTGTGGAAATTTCTTCGATACGCCAGGCAATTGTTCTTCTGGGAGAGATCGAGATCAGGCGTTTTCTTTCTCTGATGGCCATGTCGAAGCTGGCGGATAACAAACCGGATGAACTGATTAAATTATCCGCTTTTCGAGCCAAGTTTTGCGAGCTTTTGGGAATAAACTATAAGCTGTCATACGCCCCCGAGGAACTTTTCACCCTCGGTCTGTTTTCCATCATCGACGCCATCATGGATGATTCCATGGAAAATATCATGGAAAAACTGCCGCTTTCACAGAATATCAAAGACGCTTTAGTCTCGGGAAAGGCCGATATCGTTAACTGCCTGAAGCTCGCCAAGTCCTATGAAAAAGGACAATGGGACAATGTGGCGGTTTTTTTGGAGAAACTCAATATCAAGGATGACAAACTCCCGGCGATTTATATTCAAGCCCTGGAGGTGGCGGAAGTATTGACGAGGCTGTAGGGCCATTGCATGAGGTCTCCTTTCGTCCGTTTCCGCGTCATCCGAAATTCCATCGGCTTCGCAACGGACCTGTATGCGGCGCTACGCTTCAAGTCCCGCGGCCGAAGATTCGGTCTTCAATCCATAAGTTCCCGGCGGAGCAGATCAAGCGCTTTCATGGCAAAAATCTTTTTATTCATCCACCGTTCCTGGAACGAATAATGGAACCGGAACCCTTTCAGCAGTCCCGGTGCGCAAAGCCCGAAGCACACGGTTCCCACCGGCTTATCGTCGGTTCCGCCTCCCGGTCCCGCGATGCCGGTTGCCGAAACGGCGTAATCGGCCCCGGCAGCCCGGCATGCGCCTTCCGCCATTTCTTTTGCGGTTTCTTCGTGAACCGCACCGTATCGATGTAAGGTTTCCGGCGACACGCCCAACACCTTTACTTTGGCTTCGTTTGAATAGGCAACGCCGGAAAAGAAAAAATAATCCGAACTCCCGGGCACGTTTGTAAGCCAATGCGATATGAGACCGCCGGTGCAGCTTTCCGCAACCGCAACACTTGCCTTTTTCCGGCAAAGCAGCCTGCCGACAACCGCTTCCATTGAATCGCCGTCAGCAGAAAACGCGTACTTGCCCATCTTTTCCAGGACCCAGTAAACAGCCGCATCCATCCTGCGCCCGATTTCCGTCTCATTGTCTCCCCTGGCATATAGCCGGATATGAATTTCCGGAAACTTGATACGCAAACCCGGTTTAATCCCGGGAAATTTTTCCTCCAGACCTGCAATCCGCTGTCCGGTTTCCGATTCCGTCAAACCGAACGACGATATCGTTTTTACGATGGAAAATTCTCTTTGACCGCCCCTCAGCCTTTCAATTTGAGGAAGGACTCCGCTTGAAAGCATTTTGCGCATCTCAAAGGGGACGCCCGGAAGAAAGAAAAAAAAGCACCTTCCGATTTTCATGAAAAAGCCGGGAGCGGTTCCGACGATGTTATAAAGGCATTGAGCTCCCTCCGGCAGCAGGGCTTGTTTTTTGAGAGGATCCGTCATGGGGCGACCCCGCTTCCGAAGAAAATCTTCGATGGAATTCAATGCCGCTCGATCCACGATGAGTTCAACCCCCCACGCGGCGGCTGCTGCCTCCGCCGTAAGATCATCCATGGTCGGCCCCAGGCCCCCGGTTACAACCGCAACATCCGCACGGCCTCCGATCTCTCTCAGTATCGAAACCAGCCGATCCATATCATCGCCAACGCATGTGTGCCGGACCACCTCGATCCCGGCCGCCTCCAGTTCGCATGAAATATGAGCCGAATTGCTGTCGACTACAGCTCCCGTTCGAATTTCATCCCCGGTGGAAAGAATTTCCGCGATCATAACCGATCATTCAACCCCCGTCTTGTTAAGATATTTCGTGAAAGGTTTAACAGGGTGTTGAAAAACTGCGCCTGAGGCCGCCATTCAGCGTTGCACGGCTCTCTCCAATGCTTGAATATGCTGCGCTTGTCGCTTCGCCGCGCGCCTTGCCTGACGGCCTGATTCTTGTTTTTCAACACCCTGTTAATTCCAAACATCAAAAAATCGAATGGTCCGTTTAAGACATTGAATTTCAGAGTTTCGCTTTACAAATTCGATTCAAAGATTTATAAAAGCCGAATTATGAATTTTTTCCGCTGTTCCTCGGTTTCATTCATACGGATTTGCGCGCTTTTACTCCCTCCGCGAACGCTTATCGGAAGGCATTTCAAAACCTCCTCTCAGGCCCGGTCGCTGTTTCGGGGAGATGCGTTCCATCCTCATCACACTCCATGTGTTCTTGCGGGTGGCCTTCCCACTCCGCCTTGATCGAAAACCTGATGGAAGGCTCTGAAGCCACTTCGATCCGCAATGCGCCGGTTTGAATGACACCGCACAGAGAAGGATCGCTTCATCCGAGAAAAAAAGCGGCGGGAATCAGCCGTCGGATCTCCATTTAAAATTCAAAAAATACTTTTTTTCAATAAAAATATTTCCATAAACAGGCGGTAATAGAGGACATGCCTGTCATTCAGGCATAGAGAGCGATCTTCCGCGAAACCCGTTCCGCAGAACGGAACCATGCCGGCCGATCCGAATCCGGGAGAACCGAGGAAAATTTTCCCCCACGCTTTCGAATCAACCGGCAACCGACAAGAATCGTTATTATGAATAATCCATGTGAAAAACACCGTGGCCGTGAAATTGACCGTTGCCGAACCTTCGGGATTATCAGCCATCCGGACGCCGGCAAAACGACCTTGACCGAAAAAATGCTTCTTTTTGGAGGCGCTATCCAGATGGCCGGATCGGTCAAGGCACGCAAGGCCATCCGCCATACGACCAGCGACTGGATGGCCATCGAACAGGAGCGCGGTATTTCGGTCACCAGCTCGGTAATGAAGTTCAACTATCGAGATTACGAGATCAACCTCCTGGACACCCCCGGGCACCAGGATTTTTCCGAAGATACCTACCGGGTTTTAACCGCCGTGGACAGCGCGGTAATGGTGATTGACAGCGTCAAGGGAGTCGAAGCCCAGACCCGGAAGCTGATGGAGGTCTGCCGGATGCGCAATACCCCTATCCTGACCTTCATCAACAAGCTGGATCGGGAAGGGATGCCGCCGCTCGATATCCTGGGCGATATCGAGGAGACCCTGCAGATCGAATGCGCGCCCCTCTCGTGGCCCATCGGAATGGGTAAAAGTTTCAAGGGCACCTATAACTTTTACCGCCGGGAACTGATTCTTTTCACGCCGGGTCAGGAACGCCGCCCCGACAATGAAATCGCCATCCGGGACCTGAACGAACCCCTGCTGGATGAAATTCTCGGGAGCCAGGCCAATGAACTGAGAGAGGATGTGGCGTTGCTGGAGGGAGCCGCCAACCCATTTGATCCGCGGGACTTTCTAAATGGAAGCCAGACCCCGGTTTTCTTCGGCAGCGCGATCAACAACTTCGGGGTGCGTGAATTGCTCGACACCTTTGTGGAGATCGCACCCGCTCCGTTGCCGAGGCCGACCACCACCCGCATGGTCTTCCCCGAAGAAGAGGCCTTTTCCGGCTTTGTCTTCAAAATCCAGGCCAACATGGACCCGGCGCATCGCTACCGGATTGCATTCCTGCGAATCTGTTCGGGCCGTTTCCGCAGAGGGATGAGGGTACGCCACCATCGCACGGGAAAGGATATCCTTATTGCCAACCCGATCATATTCATGGCTCAGGATCGGACCCTTGTGGAGGAAGCCTGGCCAGGCGACATTATGGGTATTTACAACCACGGTACGATCCGGATCGGCGACACCTTTTCGGAAAAGGAGCCGCTCAATTTCACCGGCATTCCGAATTTCGCTCCCGAACATTTCCGCCGGGTGCGGCTGAAATCCCCATTCAAGGTCAAACAGCTCCAAAAGGGCCTGACCCAATTAGTGGAAGAAGGAGCGGTGCAGTTGTTTCGTCCGCTTTTGGGAAACGAATTCATCATGGGGGCGGTGGGAATCCTTCAGTTCGAGGTAACCATGGCAAGGCTCAAGGCCGAGTACGGCGTGGATGCCGTTTATGACCCGGTGGATTACGCCGCCGCCCGCTGGGTGGGGTGCGAGGACAAAAAACGGCTGGCGGCATTTCAAATGGAAAACCAGTCCAACCTGGCATTGGATGCGGAAGGAAACCTGACCTATCTGGCCGAGGGCGATTGGCGTCTCAAATTCGTAGCGGAGCAATGGCCGGAGATTCACTTTATGAAAACAAGGGAATGCCGATAATTAAAAAAACACCTTGACATCCGCATCAAGATGTAGATAATTACATTTAAAAATGGAGAAAAATACGGACATGAGTTGCCATTCAACCGATAACGGTTTAAGAAATTGCGATCATAAATCCTGGTGTTGGCGGGCCTATCGCTATGGGTTTGCCGGCGTAACTCCATCCGTCTGATTGTAAAGTCAAGGAAAGTTTCAAGGACCGCGGGCAATCCCAAAGCCCGCGATCCTTTTTTTATTTCGAAAGGGTCGTGGAGATTTCTACGGCCCTTTTTTATTTTATTGCAAAGGATCCGTTTCGAGTTTCAGGTCCGCGATTCAACAGAAAACGGTCTGACGGATCGATCGGGTTTGATACTTCCCGGTTTAAGAAACTTTCAGCGAAGGAAAATGAACAACCGGCTGCGAATCCCATTAAAGGAAAAAATCGATGATTATAAAACAATTCCCGAATAAAAACGAATTTCGACGAATGGCTGAAAAATGTAATGTGGTCCCCGTTTGCGTCGAAGTGCTTGCCGATATGGATACCCCGGTTTCGCTTCTGAAAAAGATTTACAAAAACCGGGGGCCGGTTTTTCTCTTCGAAAGCGTCGAAGGGGGCGAACGGTGGGGAAGATACAGCTTTCTGAGCGCTTCCGCCCGGTGTCATGTCCGGGTTTATCGGAATTTCCTTACATTCGAGGAGGAGGGGTCTGTCCGCCGGGTTCCTCATGATGGAAACCCATTGACCGTTCTGCGGAATTTCATGAACCGCTACCACCCGGCTCACGTACCGGAGCTTCCAAGATTCTGGGGCGGAATGATCGGTTACCTTGCCTATGAAATGGTTTCCTTTTTTGAATCGATTCCCAATCGGGTGCCGGAAAGCAAACCGCTTGCTCATTTCATCATACCCGATGAACTCCTTATCTTCGACAATATCCGGCACACGTTGTTTGGGGTTGTCATCACATTTCCGGACGGGCCGGAAGCGGTGGATGGCACGTATCAATCGGCAATGGACCGAATTCAATCCCTGCTTCGGAAAATGAACCGATGTCTTCCGGAGGAAAACGCTTCCCCGATTCCCATGAAGTTCAGCCTAGGTGCCGTCATGGATGAGGAAAGTTTCCGGGCAAGCGTCGCAAAAGCAAAAGAATATATCCACGAAGGGGAAATTATTCAGGCCGTTATTTCGCAGCCTTTTGTTTGTGAAAACCATCCCGATCCATGTAAGCTTTACCGGGCGCAGCGATATATCAATCCTTCTCCTTATCTTTATTTCCTCCACCTGGATGATGTCACGCTGGTGGGTTCGTCGCCGGAGACCATGGTCCGGCTGGAAAACGGGATCGCCACGCTTCGACCGATCGCCGGGACCCGCCCGAGGGGAAAAAACGAGCAGGAGGACCGTGCGATGGCCGACGAACTTCTTTCCGATGAAAAAGAACGAGCGGAGCACCTCATGCTGGTGGATCTGGGACGGAACGACCTGGGGCGCGTCGCGGAAGTCGGAACGGTTCAGGTGACGGACCTGATGGTCGTGGAACGCTATTCGCACGTCATGCACCTGGTTTCGAACATCCGCTGCGATCTGCGATCCGATTGCGATGCATGGGATCTGCTCTCCGCCGCATTTCCGGCCGGAACCTTATCCGGGGCTCCAAAAGTCCGGGCCATGGAAATTATCGCGGAACTGGAAAAAACGCCGAGGGGGCCTTACGGGGGAGCGGTGGGATATGTTTCCTTTCATGGGAATATGGATTTAGCAATAACGATCCGCACCGCATGCATTGAAAACGGAACAATGACGGTTCAAGCCGGTGCCGGAATCGTCGCGGATTCGGATCCCGAGCGGGAACGGATCGAAACGGTAAACAAAGCGATGGCGATCCAGAAGGCGCTGCAGCTTTTGCAGAACAACTGAAAGGGAAGCAAACAAGAAATTTTATCACGAAGGAGATACAGGCATGATTGTGATGATAGACAATTATGATTCGTTTACCTACAACCTGGTACAATACATCGAACAACTCGGTTTTCCTGTGATGGTGTTCAGAAACGACGCGGTATCCATTCCGGCGATTCACGACCTCCATCCTTCCGGAATCGTCATATCGCCCGGACCCGGGCGACCGGAATCGGCCGGTCTGTCTCTTTCTCTGGTGAAGCACTTTTCCGGAAAAACGCCCATCCTGGGAGTCTGCCTGGGCCATCAGGCCATTGCCGTTGCTTTCGGCGGAAAAGTGGTCGCCGCCAGACACCTGATGCACGGAAAAACCTCCACCATCTATGCGGACGGTAAAACGCTGTATAAAGGAATTCGGGAACCGTTCCAGGCCATGCGGTATCATTCACTGGCTGTCAGCCGGGAAAATTTTCCTCCGTGTCTGGAAATCAGCTCGCAAACAGATGACGGAGAAATTATGGGCATCCGGCACCAACGGTTTTGCACGGAAGGGATTCAATTCCATCCGGAATCCATCATGACCCCGGTCGGCAAACGGATTCTCCGGAATTTTCTAAAAAACTGTGAAGACGGACCGCCAGCGCAAATCGGAGCGGTCGATCAACCGGTCCGAAGCGGAATCAGCCAATGAATATCCGTTCCGTGTTTCGGGGAACCAATCCATGACGAACCGTTCCTTCAATCATGAAGTCGCCGGGGAAAACCGCTTTTTAAAATCGAGCATAACGCAGGAGAAAAATGATCATGTTTCGTGAAAATCTTGATAAAATTGTCCGGAAGATCAACCTGAGCGAAGCGGAAATGTCTCAAATGTTGAACGAAATTTTTTCGGGTAAAATTACCGACGCTCAGATCGGCGCCTTTATGGCGGCCCTTTCCACGAAGGGAGAGACATTCGAAGAGCTGGCGGGAGCGGCCCGGGCGATGCGCCGCCGCGCAATCCGGATTCAAGTTTCCTCCCCGATCATCGTGGACACTTGCGGAACCGGGGGAGACAAAACGCAAACCTTTAACATTTCAACCACCACGGCCTTTGTTGTTGCCGGCTGCGGCGTAACCGTCGCCAAACACGGCAATCGCTCGGTTTCCAGCAAATGCGGCAGCGCCGATCTTCTGGAAGCCATAGGAGTGAAACTGGACACGGTCCCGGAAATCGTAGAGGAAGCGGTTCGGGAAATCGGCATCGGCTTTCTTTTTGCACCGCTTTATCACGGGGCCATGCGTTACGCCGCCAAGGCAAGAAAGGAAGTCGGGATTCGAAGTATTTTCAACATGCTGGGACCGCTCACGAATCCGGCCGGCGCCAATTGCCAGCTCCTTGGGGTGTACGCCCCCGAACTGACGGAAATGTTCGCGCAGGCCCTGCGGCTTTTGGGAACCCGCA
Organism: Desulfobacterales bacterium; assembly: GCA_018432925.1. Taxonomy (GTDB): domain Bacteria; phylum Desulfobacterota; class Desulfobacteria; order Desulfobacterales; family JAHDSC01; genus JAHDSC01. The sequence goes on from JAHDSC010000060.1 coordinate 25,563, forward strand.
GGGCGTTTGTGGTTCATGGACACGATGGGTTGGACGAAATAACCGTTTGTGCTCCGACGCGCATTTCAGAGCTCACGGACGGTCTCATTCACACCTTTGATATTCATCCGGAACAGTTTTTCGGGAAAAAGGCCCATCCGGAAGACCTTTCCGGAGGCGATCCGGAAACCAACGCGGCAATCACCCGAAGCATTCTCAACGGGGAAAAAGGTCCAAAGCGGGATGTGGTTTTATTGAATACCTCCGCGGCTCTGGTCGCCGCCGGCAAGGCGGAAAATTTGAAAGACGGCATCCGGCTGGCCGAGGCTTCCATTGATGAAGGGGCGGCTGCAGCCAAACTGGATGCCCTGGTACGATTTACGAAGGAAAACGGATGATGGAAGGACGCCCTTCAGGGATCCTTCCGATCGGCAATCCGATTCCTTGACGGGTGAGGATCGAAAGATAATGGAAACCGATATTCTAAAGAAAATCGTTCGGTGTAAAAAAGAAGAGATTGCAGCCGCCAAAAGGCGTCTTCCGCAAAACCGAATTCGGGAACAAGCCGCCGGCTTCCGGGAAAAACGGCCGTTTTTGAATAGACTTCAGCAACCGGGCCCATCCGGCGTGAACATCATTGCCGAAATCAAACGGGCTTCCCCTTCAAAGGGGCTGATCCGAGCCGATCTGGACGCAGCCCGCTATGCGGTGGAATACGAAAAGGGAGGAGCGGCCTCCCTGTCCGTTCTGACGGACCGGATGCATTTCCAGGGAAGCGCGGAAGATCTGAAAAAAGCTCGGGCAGCGGTATCCATACCGGTGCTTCGGAAGGATTTTTTAATTTCTTCCTACCAGATCTACGAATCTTCGGTCCTTGGAGCGGACGCGGTTCTTCTGATCGTTAAAATTCTGTCCCGTGAACAACTTCGTGACTATCTGGATCTAAGTCATGAACTGGGGATGGATGCCCTGGTCGAAATTCATTCAAAAAAAGAACTGGAAGAAGCCGCACGGGCGGGAGCCCGGCTGATCGGCATCAACAACCGGAACCTGTCTTCTTTTGAAACCGATATCGAAACCGCCGTTCATTTGGCGGCGTTTCTCGAAGCTCATCAGGTCGCCGTGGCTGAAAGCGGAATTCGAGATCGCGCAGACATCGAGCGAACAAAAAATTCAGGAATCCGGAATTTTCTTATCGGCGAAAGCCTCGTTCGGGCGGAAAACCCCACGGAGTTTCTGAGATCCCTTATGGGCGGAGCCTGAAATAAAATGCCACTGGAAGTGCCGATCCTGATTTTGAGAAGATGAGCCAATGGAAAACAGACAACCGATAACCCGTAAAAACAATTTCCCTCAGATCAAGGTTTGCGGTTTTACAAACGTTGAGGAAATGATAACCTGTGCATCGCTCGGAGCCGATGCGGTCGGCTTTGTTTTTTATCCGAAAAGCCCCAGAAACGTCACGGAGGACCAGGCAAGGGAAATGGCTCTCGCCGTCCCTCCCGATGTAACCCCGGTGGGAGTGTTCGTTAACGAAACCTTTTCCGCGATCATGCGCAAGGTGGAACGCTGCTTCCTCAGAGCCGTTCAGCTGCACGGCCGGGAGTCTCCCGGTCTTGTGAGCCGGCTTCAAAAGGAAAAGCTTCCGGTCATTAAAGCCCTGTTCAGTGAAGGGAGCCCGTCTTTTAAAGATGTTTCAAATTATGCGGCATCGGCGTACCTGGTTGAATGCGGAAAAGGATTGCTTCCCGGCGGCAATGCATTGATTTGGGATTGGAAAGAGGCAAAACGTCTTGGCGATGCTTATCCCCGCATCCTTGCCGGCGGCCTGACGCCGGAGAACGTCTATGATGCGGTTACAGCCGGTGAACCGGATGCGGTGGATGTCTGTTCCGGTGTGGAAAGCGCCCCCGGTCGAAAAAACCTGGAAAAAGTGAAGGCTTTCATCGATGCGGTTTCCCGTTGCGATCTCAGGAAAAATTTAAGGAGGATTTTTTAATGAACCCATTTAAAATCGGATCCCGCCCGGATGAAAAAGGCCACTTCGGCCTTTACGGGGGACGATACGTTGCCGAAACCCTCATGCCGGCTTTATTGGAGTTGGAAGAGGCATATTACCGGATCGGACCGGATCCGACTTTTCAAAACGAGTTGAATGAACTCCTTCATCATTACGCCGGGCGACCGACTCCGCTATTTCACGCAAAACGGCTGAGCCTCCGGCTCGACGGTGCATCCATTTTTCTGAAACGCGAGGACCTCGCGCACACCGGGGCCCATAAAATCAACAATACCCTGGGACAAGCCCTTTTGGCGCAATGGATGGGCAAAAAAAAACTGATCGCGGAAACCGGCGCGGGACAGCATGGAGTCGCCACCGCGACGGTTGCCGCGCTCTTCGGCATGGAATGCCGTATCTTCATGGGAACCGAAGACATCCGCAGACAGGCAGCCAACGTGCTGCGAATGAAGCTGTTGGGAGCCGAAGTGATTCCCGTTGCCTCGGGAACCGGCACCTTGAAAGATGCCATGAACGAAGCCATGCGCTTCTGGGTGGGAGCGATCCGGGATACGTTTTATGTGATCGGCTCGGTTGCCGGACCTCACCCCTATCCGGTGATGGTGAGAGATTTTCAGACGGTGATCGGAAAAGAAGCGCGAGAGCAGATTCGAAAGCAAACCGGTCGGCTTCCGGACCTTCTGATCGCATGTGTCGGGGGCGGCAGCAACGCAATGGGACTGTTTCACGCGTTTATTGATGACCCGGTATCGATGGTGGGGGTTGAAGCGGCCGGGAAAGGGATTAAAACCGGAAAGCATGCCGCGACCCTGGGGGCCGGATCGGTGGGAGTTCTGCATGGTTCCAAATCATACGTTCTGCAGGATGAAAACGGACAAATCCTGGAGGCGCACTCGATTTCGGCCGGACTGGATTATCCCGGAGTCGGACCGGAGCATTCGTTGTTAAAGGATCGGAAGAGAGTTCGTTACGTCGCGGTCGATGATGCCCGGGCGCTGGAAGCATTTCAAACGCTGTGCACGCTGGAAGGAATTATTCCCGCACTGGAAAGTTCGCATGCAGTCGCATGGGCGATGGTGGAAGCACGACGAAGACCCAAAAACGAGCAAATCCTGGTGAATCTTTCGGGAAGGGGAGATAAAGATCTGGGGATCGTTACCTCTCACTTACGCTGATAGAAAGTGTCGTTTTCAAATATGGAGTGGAAAGAATCATGAATCGTATCGATAAAGCTTTTGAAGACCTGAAAAGCAGAGGAGAAAAGGCGCTGGTCGGTTTTGTAACCGCCGGGGACCCGAACATTTCCGCATCGGTGGAAATTGTTACCGCAATGGTTGAATCCGGGCTGGACATTCTGGAACTGGGGGTCCCTTTTTCCGACCCGACAGCCGATGGACCGGTCATCCAGCGCTCATCCGCCAGAGCGCTTAAAAACGGGGTAAACCTGAAGACGGTGCTCGATATGACACGGACCCTCCGGAAAATCGCCCGGATCCCGATTATCCTCTTCAGTTATTACAACCCCATCCTTGCATACGATTCCGGGACTTTTTATGCGGATGCGCTGGCTGCCGGCGCCGATGGAGTGCTGGTGGTCGATCTTCCACCGGAAGAATCGATTGAAATGACCGCCCGATGGCCGGGCGACGCACTGTCCCTGATCCGCCTGATTGCTCCGACGACGCCTCCGGAGCGAATGTCGCGGGTGGCATCCTCCGCCTCCGGTTTTTTATATCTGGTTTCCAGAACCGGCGTAACCGGCACCGGCGGGCTGGATACGGATGACATCCGAAAACAGACGGAATCTCTTCGCGCCGTCACCCGCCTCCCCATTTGTGGCGGCTTCGGAATTTCCACGGCTGATGATGTCGCCGCCATCTCTTCTTTTGCCGACGGGGTCGTCATAGGGAGCGCCTTTGAAGATCTGATCGAGAAAAATTCGGATAATCCCCGTCTGCCGGCGATCATCGCGGAAAAGGTAAAAACGTTCAAGGAACCGACGAAACAACGCCCGTAATCATACGTCTTTCAAGAATAACGCCACTTGCGATCAATATCCATCCCCCTTCCGCGATACCGAAGGGGGATGGAAACCCGCCATCCGGCGACCCCGAACAGACAGAAAGCGTTCTCCTTCGGTTCGATTTATGGTACAGTTCGCGGTTGACGCGACAACACGGAAAGATCTAACATAAAAAAAACCGATCTTCGGATTTCAATAACCGGAAAAAAATGAACATCCTGCCTCCCTTTGGACGAACGTACGACCGGAAGACAGGAATTTTTCGGAAAGGCCTTTTCCGTCATGGTCCATTTTTCGGCAAATCCGGATACGCACGAGCACCCCGGGCGCCGGTCGAATGAAACCGGGCAAATCCTGAGGGTCGCCGTTTATGCATTCCTCATCAATATCGGGCTCGCCGCCGTCAAAACCCTGATCGCGGTTGTTTCCGGAAGCCTTGCAATTACCGCCGGCGCAATCGATTCCGCCACGGACGCCGTTTCCTCTCTGGTCGTGATCGGGGGTCTGAAGTTATCCATCCGAAAAAGCGAATCGTTTCCCTATGGACTGTACAAGATTGAAAATGTTATTTCGGTCATCATAGCAATCTTTATTTTTTTTGCCGGATTCGAAATCGTTCGAGAGGCATTTTCCGCAACGGATCAGCCGCCGTCGATCACCCTGGGTTTCCTGGGATGGCTGTCCGTCGGCGTGCTCATTACTTTTCTGTTCGGCCGGTACGCGATAAAGGTCGGCAGGCGCACCGAATCGCCGACACTGGTTGCCGAAGGTCGTCATCGGCAGGTGGATGTCGTATCCTCGCTGGTCGTTTTGCTGTCGGTTCTGCTGAACTATTTCAACATAACCATCGAAGTTTTCGGCATCCCCATCGATCATCTGGCCGCGGGGATAGTGGTGATTTTTATTGCCCGCGCCGGGTGGGAACTTCTCTCGGACGGAATGCGGGTGCTGCTCGATGCCTCCATTGACCCGGGGACACTTGCCACGGTAAGAAAGATCATCGAATCCGAGCCGATGGTAACCGAAATCAGGTGGTTGACGGGCCGAAACGCCGGCCGTTTCTGTTTTTTGGAAACCGATGTCGTAATGAGAACCGGGGATCTGGAAAAAGCCGATCAAATCAGCCGGCATATTGAAAGCGAAATCCGCAAACAGGTTCCTCATATCGAACGCGTGGTGATTCACTACAAACCACGACCCCGCGAGTACATGAACATCGCGCTGCCGCTTGCGGACACCACGGGAAAGGTCAGCGAACACTTCGGAGAAGCACCTTATTTTTCAATCACGCGATTGCGTGTGGCCGATGGCGGAATCGAACGACAGGAAGTGGTTGCCAATCCTCACGCGCAGCTTCCCAAGGCCAAAGGGATACGGGTGGCCGAATGGCTGGTCCGGCAGAAAGTGGATGTGGTGGGGGTGAAAGAAGATCTGAGAAACAAGGGGCCCGCTTACGTCTTCGCGGACGCCGGAGTCGAAGTACATGTTATAAAAAACGATCGACTGAGCGAAGCCATTGACTCTCTGCCGAAGTGAATGTATGTTCGTCCAAATTAATTTCCATAATCATGAGTCGTGAACGATGAACAAAAAACAACATCCGGATCTGTGCGTGGATATCGGAAAAATACGACTGAAAAATCCCGTTATGACCGCTTCCGGCACATTCGGTTACGCAAGCGAGTATGCGCAGCTTGTGGATTTAAACCGGATCGGCGCGATTATCGTAAAGGGGTTGTCGCTGGTTCCCGCTCCCGGAAATCCGCCTCCGAGAACCGTTGAAACGCCCTGCGGAATGCTGAATGCGATCGGTCTTGAAAACGTGGGACTGGAAGCGTTTATAACGGAAAAGCTCCCCTTCCTGAAAACCCTTTCGCCTCCGACCCTTGTAAATATCTATGGCCAAAGCACGGATGAATACGCGGAATTGGCATCGCGCCTGAATGATGTCGAGGGAATCGCCGGGATGGAGGTAAATATTTCCTGTCCCAATGTCAAGAAGGGAGGGATTGCGTTCGGAGCCGATCCGAAATCGGCTTATCATCTGGTAAACGCCGTCAGGAGCCGGACCTCGCTTCCGATGATCGTCAAACTTTCGCCCAATGTGACCGATGTCACCGCCATCGCCCGGAACGTCGAGGAAGCAGGCGCCGATGCCCTGTCCCTGATCAATACCATCACCGGCATGGCGATCGACATCGATACCCGTCGTCCGAAACTTGCCAACATCACGGGAGGACTTTCGGGGCCGGCCATTAAACCGATCGCGCTGCGCATGGTATGGCAGACGGTTCAATGCGTGAAAATTCCGGTAATCGGCGTTGGGGGGATCATGAACGCAAAAGACGCCCTGGAGTTCTTGATTGCCGGTGCGACGGCAGTCCAGGTGGGTACCGCCAATTTTGTAAACCCCCGTGCGACGACGGATATTATCGAAGGAATCGAGGCATTTCTGGTGGAAAACAAAATATCCCGCCTGGCCGACCTGATAGGGACTCTGGAATGGTAAACCCTGACAGCCTTGGAACCCCTTTCATCCGACCCGCGGCCGGTTTGAACTCCATTCGTTAGTTTCGCGTCCCTGATTTCCGCGGCTTTGCCGGTTGAACCGGCGTCGAAAAACATTTTTGGGGCGCATGACACCGGAGCCGTTCATCCACACCCGCCGGAAAACGCCCCGGTCAGGCAGATGGCCGTTATTGTATAAATCCGAAAAAAACCGGATTCGATCCGAAGGGATCCGCCGATAAAAAAGATTCCCCGCCGCAGGCGGCGGGGAATGGGTTCGGTGTTGCGTTTAAAGCGATTGCGCCGACTGGGTCGGATGCGCTTTCAAGTATTCCAGCCGGTTCAGTCCGTTTATATAGGCCTTGGCGCTGGCCGTAATGATATCCGGATCAGCCCCTCTGCCCAGCGCGATCAGGCCGTTTTCCCTCAGGCGGACCGTCACTTCGCCCTGGGCGTCCGTACCGCCGGTAAGCGCACTGATCGAAAAGCGGAGCAAATCCGCGCACGCGCCGGTAAGCTTTGAAATGGTATTGAAGGTCGCGTCGATAGGCCCGTTGCCGTATCCGGCGTCCCGGACCGGTCTTCCATTAATGGTGAGTTCCACGCTTGCCATGGGAAGCACGGTTGTTCCGCTGGTCACATGCAGGTACTTCAAAGCGAAGATATCGGAAGTCCGCAGAACCCCTTCGGTAACGATTACTTCCAGGTCTTCATCCATGACATGTTTTTTCTTGTCCGCGAGCTCCTTGAATTTGGTGAAAACCAAATTCAGCTCTTCTTCGCTGAGTTCATATCCCAGGTCTTTCAGGTGGGCGCGAAGCGCATGCCTTCCCGAATGTTTCCCAAGGACCAGTTTGTTGGCGCTGAGCCCGATGATTTCCGGTTTCATTATCTCATAGGTCATGGGATTGTTCATCACGCCGTGCTGATGAATTCCCGCCTCGTGAGCAAATGCGTTGGCTCCCACGATCGCCTTGTTCGGCTGGACCATGATACCGGTGATCATGCTCACCTGCCGGCTGACCGGATAAATATGGTCCGTCTTGATACCCGTGGTTACCGGAAGGAAATTGGGCCTCGTGTATACGGCCATTACGACCTCTTCCAGAGATGTGTTTCCGGCTCGTTCCCCGATCCCGTTGATGGTCACTTCCGCCTGCCGTGCTCCGGCGCAAATCGCCGCGATGGTGTTTGCCGTGGCAAGACCGAGATCGTTGTGGCAGTGAACGCTGAATATCGCTTTGTGCGCATTCAACGTATGTGTCATGACATATTTTACAAGATCGCCGAATTCCTGTGGAATGGCATATCCGACCGTATCCGGAAGATTAACGGTGGTAGCCCCTGCTTCAATGGCCGCCTCGAAAATCCTGCACAAAAAATCCCGATCGCTTCGTGAACCGTCTTCCGCGGAAAACTCCACATTGTCCGTAAAAGACTTGGCGTATCGGACCGCTTCAACAGCGGCATTCATGACCTCTTCCTTTGTCATTTTCAGCTTGTAACGCATATGGATATCGGAGGTGGCGATGAAGGTATGGATCCTCGGTTTCGCTGCGTGTCGAACCGCCTCCCATGCCCGTTCGATATCATACTTGACCGCCCGCGACAGTGCCGCGACTTCGGAGCGCTCGATCTTTGCGGCGATTTCTGAAACCGCTTCAAAATCACCTTCCGAAGCAGCCGGGAAACCGGCTTCCAGCACATCGACCCCCAGGCCTTCCAGCTGCATGGCAAGCCGCATCTTTTCGGCCTTATTCATACTGGCCCCGGGTGATTGCTCGCCATCTCTCAAGGTGGTATCGAAAATTATGAGTCTTTCTTTCATGAATTTGCTCCTTTTAGACGCCGGTCCATTTTAAAATGGACACCGACGTAATCTTTAACCGGTAAGTTAAGGTATCCGTTTTTCCGGCTTTTCCATCCTTCGATGAAACGCTGGAACCCGTTTTCGAGCAAACTCATGGAAAGCATGGGCCGCAGGGGGGAATGAAAAACAAACCCTGCGGCATTGATCCTCGCTTTAATATCCGAAATACGCTTCATTGCTTTTTTCCTGTAATCTCCGGTGAGATCATGAAGCTGAAAAATCTTGTTTTTATGAATGAGAAATTTCCATCCGGTTATTTTCCGCGGTTTTCCGGCCGGAGAGACCGCACAACCGCGCCGGTTCTCCACATTTCGGAATTCTTGATCACATCCAGCTCTTTCCGCAGTTTCCGCAAATAATCCGGAGCGCTGTTTGCTTCAATCACCCGCCGCGTTTCCTTGCCGGACACAACGCTTTCATACAGTTCGTCAAAAAGGGGAACAACCGCATCCCTGAATCTCGGCGCCCAGTCCAGCGCTCCCCGCTGTGCGGTGGTACTGCAGTTGGAAAACATCCAGTCCATGCCGTTTTCAGCGACAAGACGGATCAGGCTCTGGGTAAGTTCCTCCACCGTTTCATTAAAGGCTTCGCTCGGGCTGTGACCGTGTTTCCGTAAAAGATTGTACTGGGCCTCCATCACACCTGCGAGGCATCCCATCAGAACCCCCCGTTCCCCGGTGAGGTCGCTGTAAACCTCTTTTTCAAAGGTCGTCGGAAACAGGTACCCGGATCCGATCCCGATGCCGATGGCAAGGGTTCGGTCTTTCGCCCTTCCGGTAAAGTCCTGGTACACCGCGAAGCTGGAATTGATGCCGCTGCCGTCAAGGAAATTGGTACGTACGGTCCGGCCCGAACCTTTCGGCGCGACCATAACGACGTCGATATTTTTAGGCGGTATCACACCGGTCTGGTCTTTATAGACAATTGAAAATCCATGCGAAAAATACAGCGCATCTCCTTCGTTGAGGCATTCTTTGATCTGAGGCCATGTGGCCACCTGACCCGCATCCGAAAGAAGATTGATTACGATGGTTCCTTTTCGAGCCGCTTCCGTAATCGAGAAAAGAGTTTTACCCGGAACAAAACCGTCGGCCACCGCCCGGTCCCAGTACTCATCGCCTTCCATCTGGCCGATGATGACCTCGAATCCATTGTCTTTCAGGTTTAATGCCTGCGCCGGGCCCTGGACCCCGTAGCCGAGCACCGTAATCGTTTCATTTTTAAGCACTTCCCCGGCTTTTTTCAGGGGAAATTCTTCAGACGTGATTACTTCTTCAACAACTCCGCCAAAATCGATTTTTGCCATCTCATTCTCCTTCATTCCGTCCGGATAGTTTAAGTTTGTAAGGTTTCTTTAAAGGTTTACCTGTCCGCCTCGGAAGCGACTTCAACACCTTCCCCCGGGCTGAATCTCCGTGTCGGAGGGAGGCGTTCGATCCTCAAAATACCAAATGGATCCCGTAAAGGTCTTGAAATCGCTTCTAGTAGTTTTTGGGTTCACGGGATACCGCAATGATGCCCGTCTTTGCAACCTCTTTAATGCCGATCGGCTTTAAAAGATTCAGTATGGCGGACAGCTTGTCTTCGTCGCCGGTTATTTCAATGGTGTAGTGATCCAACCCCACGTCCACCACCTTGCATCGGAATATATCCACGATCCTTAAAATTTCGGCACGATGTTCCGGTTTGGCCTTTACCTTGATAAGGGCAAGCTCCCTTTCAATATATTTCGTGCCGGTAAGCTCATGTACTTTGATCACATTGACAAGTTTGTTGAGTTGTTTCTTGATCTGTTCAACCACCGGCAGGTTCGCCATGGTTGCGATGGTGATCCGGGATACGTGAGGATCGATTGTTTCCGCGACGCAGAGGCTTTCAATATTATACCCTCTTCCGCTGAACAATCCCACGATCCTGGAAAGTACGCCGGGCTCGTTATCAACCAAAATCGAAAGTATGCTTTTTTCCTCGATCATGCGGAAACCTTTTCAAATTGCAAAACGATTTTTATACCAGGAGCATTTCCGAAATGGGCGCCCCCGCGGGAACCATCGGATACACGCACTCTTCCGGGTCCACAAGAAACTCCATCATCACGGGTTTCGGTATGGAAAGACCTTCGGAAAGAACGGAAATCACTTCCTCCGGCTTGGTCGCACGCAAACCGGCCGCCCCATACGCCTCGGCCAATTTGATAAAATCGGGCATATGGCCGATCTTTGTGTAGGCGTAACGCTTTTCATAAAACAGCTCCTGCCACTGCCTCACCATGCCCAAATATCCGTTGTTCAAAATCACGATCTTCACCGCCAGCCCATATTCAACGGCGGTTGCCATTTCCTGGATGTTCATCTGGATGCTTCCGTCTCCGGCGACATCGACGACCAGTTTGTCCGGGCAGGCAATCTGCGCGCCGATCGCCGCCGGCAATCCGAACCCCATGCAGCCCAGACCGCCGGAAGTAATAAAATGATCGGGCTTGTCAAAATGATAATACTGCGCGGTCCACATCTGGCTCTGACCCACTTCGGTCGTAATAATGGCTTCTCCTCGGGTGAGTTCATAGAGTTTTTCGATTACGTACTGGGGCTTGATCACATTTCCCTGCTCATAAGCCAGCTGTTGGGTGCTTTTCCATTCTTCGATCTGGCGGAGCCATTTTTCTCTTTTTTTGGGGATATCGCCCAGATCGGCCTCGTCCACCAGCCGGTTGAGGTGATTCAGCGTGATCTTGCAATCCCCCACAATAGGTATGGTGACCCCTATGTTTTTTCGTATCGAAGTCGGATCGATATCGATATGCACGATGTTGGCCTGCGAAGCGAAGGCATCCGTTTTTCCGGTAACCCGATCGTCAAAACGGGTTCCGATGGCGATCAGAAGATCGCATCCGCTCGTGGACTTGTTGGCCCGATAGGTGCCGTGCATGCCGATCATCCCCAGCCATAGCGGATCCGTACCCGGAAACGCACCCAGACCCATCAGGGACGTTGTCACGGGAATCCGTGTTTTTCTGGCGAATTCCGTCAGTTCGCGCGAAGACTTTGACAGGATCACCCCGCCGCCGGCGAAAATAACCGGCCTTTCCGCGCTCTTGATCAGATGGATGACCTTTTGCAGCTGTTTCATGTGCGGGTTGTACGTCGGGTTGTATGACCGGATCTTGACTTCCTTCTGAACCCCGTAGCTGACCGTTTTTTTGGCGACATCCTTTGGAATATCGATCAGAACCGGTCCCGGACGGCCGGACCGGGCGATGTAAAACGCTTCCCGGACGATCCTCGCGAGGTCTTCCGTCTGTTTAATGAGATAATTATGTTTGGTGCACGGCCGGGTGATCCCGACAATATCGACTTCCTGAAATGCATCGTTTCCGATAAGATGCGTTGGAACCTGGCCGCTGATCACAACGACGGGAATTGAATCCATGTAGGCGGATGCAATGCCGGTGACCGTGTTGGTCGCGCCGGGGCCCGAAGTGACCAGACAGACCCCCACCTTCCCGCTGGCCCTTGCATAGCCGTCGGCCGCGTGGACCGCTGCCTGTTCATGACGAACCGTTATGTGCCGGATATCGGTTCGTGCCAGCTCATCGTATATATCGATGACCGCCGCTCCGGGATACCCGAAAATCAAGTCAACGCCCTCGTCTTGAAGAACCTTCATAAGGATTTGTGCGCCTGTATACTTCATGAAGAATCCTTTTCTTTATTCCTTGTTCGAATCCACGGTTATAAAATGGGCACCGTGGATTTCCCTCTGTTCCTGAGTGACCCGTTTACGGATCGAAACCGATCCCTGTTTGCCCGTCGGCATCCGTAACGAATCACCGAAAGCCCGTTTATCTATTTTACAACCGCCCCCCGGCTGGCGGATGAAACCATGCGGGCGTATCTCGCCATATATCCTTCGGTTATTTTCGGTTGCGGCGGCGTCCATTTTGCCAATCGTTCCTCCATCTGCTTCTCGGAAATCCGGAGGGTCAGTTTTTTACCCGGAATATCAATGGATATCCGATCTCCTTCCTGTACGACGGCAATCGGTCCGCCCCGCATCGCTTCCGGGGAAATATGCCCGATGGACGCCCCCCGGGTTCCGCCGGAAAAACGTCCATCCGTGAGAAGCGCCACGTGGGCGTCCAGTTTCATGCCGGCGATCGCGGCGGTCGGGGTCAACATCTCCCGCATGCCCGGCCCTCCCATCGGCCCTTCATATCGGATGACGATCACATCCCCTTTTTGGATTTTTCCTTCCATGATGGCCCGGCCGGCCTCCTCTTCCGAATCGAAAATCCGGGCAGGCCCTTCATGTCGCAGCATTTCGTCGCAAACCGCGGACTGCTTCACCACGCATCCTTCGGGGGCGAGGTTCCCGAATAAAATCGCCAGTCCTCCCTCTTTATGATAAGGCTTGTCCAACGTGCGAATGACGGCTCGGTCCCGTATCCGGGCATCCTTTATGTTTTCGCCCACGGTCTTCCCGGTGACGGTCAGGCAGTCTTCGTCTACCAGTCCGGAACGGGAAAGTTCCTTCAACACCGCGCTGATTCCTCCGGCTCGGTTTAAATCTTCCAGGTGGTGCATTCCGGCCGGACTGAGCGAACAGAGATGCGGTGTGACTCTGCTGATCTCATTGATCCGTTCCAGATCGATGGAAACCCGGGCTTCCCTTGCGATGGCGGGAAGATGAAGCACCGTATTGGTCGAACAGCCAAGCGCCATATCAACGGTCAGCGCGTTTTTGAACGCCTTTTCGGTCATTATTTTCCTGGGGGTGATTTGTTTTTCCAGAAGGTTCATGACCTGCATCCCGGCTTCCTTCGCCAGGCGGATACGGGCCGCCAGAACAGCGGGGATCGTCCCGTTGCCGGGCAAGCCCATTCCGATGGCCTCGGTCAGGCAGTTCATTGAATTGGCGGTAAACATTCCCGAGCAGGACCCGCACGTCGGACAGGCCGAATCTTCAATCAAGGCAAGCTCGTCTTCGGTCATTTTGCCGGACAGCACGGCGCCGACCGCCTCGAAAACGGTGACCAGATCGATTTTCCCGGAATCCGATTTTTCCGGGTGTTCCCCAGCCAGCATGGGTCCGCCGCTGATGATGATCGTCGGCAGATCCAGGCGGGCGGCCGCCATCAGCATGCCGGGGACAATCTTATCGCAATTGGTTACCATGACCATGGCGTCAAACGCATGAGCGATTGCCATTACCTCGATGGAATCGGCGATCAATTCGCGGCTGGCCAGGGAATACTTCATCCCGATATGGTTCATCGCGATGCCGTCACATACCCCGATGGTCCCGAATTCGATGGGTGTGCCGCCTGCCATATAAACGCCGGCTTTAACGGCTTCGGTGATCTTGTTCAGATGAACATGGCCGGGAATGATCCGGTTTGCCGCGTTGGCGATCCCGATCATAGGTCTTCCGATCTCGGCGTTCGTATATCCCATTGCCTTAAACAGTGAGCGATGCGGGGCTCTTTCGATACCTTTTTTTGCGATGTCACTTTTCATATTCATCCTCTCCTTAAAAAAAAATCCGTTAGCAGCGGGAGCTGATAACGGATTTTGTTTTTTGCCGGAATGTTTCTTCAGGCCATTATCAACCCCTTTCCTCGCAGCGGGAAAGCAGTACTACGAGGACGACGATAAGGATAAGAAGGTTGTTAACGGCGACGAATTTCTTCACTTTAAATTACCATTTATATTTCAAATGTTTCTTTTTACAGATCGGAGAAAATATTGTCAAGCTTTTTTTAGCGTTCCCTAATTTTTGACTATCGATGATCCCGTTTACAGGGACCCCCGGCTTCCGTTTTGGGCACCGTTTCCACAATCGGCCCCATGACTTCGGGCAATGCCCGTTCCATCCGGGTTCGATAGATATCCGGTCGGTTTAAATCGAAACGATCCGGTCGATTCTCATGTATTTTTCATCCCGCCGGATACTTGCCGCCGCAATCCGGGGGTCATGTTCAAAAAACAGAATCCAGCGTTCTTTCCACGCGCGGGGCAGCAACTTCTCTTTTTCTTTTACAAGTACCAGGGGCCGGCCGTCGAATCCCATGTGCCAGGGAACCGGAAGATGAGCGGCCGTGGGAATCAGGTCGCCGCAAAAAAACAAGGCGTTGTTCTCCCCTCTGACCAGCGGGTGTTGCTGCCCGGCCGTATGCCCGTGGGTAACAATAATTTCAATTCCTTCAAACAGCTCCACCGGTCCGTCGATGAGCCGTAATACTCCGGCTTCCAGAAGAGGGATGAAATCTTCCTTTCTGAAACTGGCCAGGTCCCGGGCGGACGGGTTGATCGCCGTTTCCCACTGATCTTTCTGCACATGATACGAGGCATTGGGAAATGCGGGAACCAATTTTCCGTTCCTGATCTCCGTGCAACCGCCCGCGTGATCGAAGTGCAGGTGAGACATGATCACGTCGGTGATATCACCGCAGGTTAATCCGAATTCGGATAAGGCGGAATCCATATGATCAAACATTTGCTTGAGTTGATAATTTTTTTTAAATTTCATGGAAGGCTTGCTTCCGAAACCCGTATCGACCAGTATGGCTTTTCTTTCGCCCTTTATCAGCAAGGATCTTGATTTTAATAAAATTCGATTGAAATCGTCCGCGGGACATTCCTTTTCCCAAAGGGTTTTCGGGACGATTCCGAACGTGGCACCCCCATCCATGAGGAATTCCGCCGTTTCGATCGAAAAGCATTCATATGCACCGAATTTCATTTCCGTTCACCCTTCAAAAATCCGCGGTCAATGTCACTTTTTTAAAATGATCCGGTCCGGTTTCTTCCGCGCGGATACAAACAACCGCATTTGCAATCATACGGCTTGCAAAGGGTTTTATGTTTTCCGAATCCACCTTACGAAGATGGCCATAACCGATTTTCGATGAAAAAAAAAGAAGAAACCAAAACGGCTGAAAAATTCGTCATTATTTTCTTCGTCCGATAAAAAAACCGGCCTTGACACGTCATTTGCATTCCGCCATACTGCGAATGGGAATCTCAAAAAGATCGCGCCCGGGGAAGCAGGGATCGACAAAAAAGCGAAGCATACCGGCCGAATGGGATCGTTTGGGTGAGGTTTTCCAAACCGCCCGGTGTCGGATGTATTTTTGAGATCGATTGTAATCAATCCGTGAAGCCTTCTTATGCGTTTCATCCGATGCAAAGATCAAAAGGCTCAAGTTTAACCAATAAAGGAGAATTCCGACTTTGAGAAAAAAAGAATTGGTTGTCGAAAATTGTTACCAGTGTCCTTTTCTGCAAAACGGCGAAAAGGGGGATGACCGAGTCAGTTATTGTTTCCTGAAAAAAGACCTCCACCTGGAGGACTATCGCTATCAGGGCCATGGCAGTATAAAATTCGGTTTTCCGGATGAATGCCCGCTGTTTGAAAAGGATCAGATTATTGTAAAAAGAGTCCGGCTCCGCCTGTTTGAACCCGACGTCGCCAAATGGGAAGTCAAGGAAAATTCGACCTGCGCGGACTGCGGCCGTAATGCGAGAGGCTATCGTCTGGTGTATGCCAAGGATTATGATAAAATCAACGACGAACACCCGGAATTCAGATGTGAAAGATGTTCCATCCAGAAAGCTCAGAAGTTGAAGGAAAGGGGCTTACAGATTTAGAAATCCAATTTGCATTCGCACAATATATCGCATATTCAGCAGGTTAAAAAACCGGACGTTTCAAGTGTTTCGGTGTATGAAGCTGTTGCAGGCGATGGAGGCTTCGGAAAAATTTGGGCGTCTGACTGGATATATGGGTTCCCGTCCATGTCGAAGAAATCGTAAAAAGCCTGAAACCCGGGATGAAAAAAATCCGAGGCGATACCGGAAACGGTGGAAAGTTGGGTATTTTCCACATGCGAAATTCCCGGAAGAGCAAAATTCTTATCATTTCCCAATCCTTTGACCTGATGATTCGATTTTAAGAATCTCCGGCACCCTTAAGGCATTTCCAAGATTTCCATCCAATTGTGTTTACAACCTCTGTAAAATTTTTCATAAACTTAAGTAAATCAATTCACAATCTCATAAAATTTAAAAAATCCGTTTGAAATCCTTGATGAGGCGAATACTTCTAAATATTTTGAATTTATGGATATCTATAACAATTTCAAATAACTCCTTAATTAGGCTCGCTTTTTGCTGTAGAGAAAGGGGATGGTGATGAAAAAGTCTGTTTTTTGCGCTTACAGGATATGACGAATTTGTGCGATTCCTCATAATAGAAGTCATTTCAAAACGTTCCATCGGGTTTCAGATCAAGCTGGGGTGAAATGTTCAACCGCTGGAATGAGATTGCGTATTTTACGTATTGAACGTCTTGCCCCGACACGGCGATTGGGTTCGAGGCAAGGTTATGAAACGCTTCTAAACCCGTCAAGTTCTCCATCGAGACGGGGGTTCGGAACGATGAACGCCATGCCGGTTGCCCGAACGCAACAGGAAAGGAGGCGATATGGGTCAGAAAATCCGTTGTTCAATTCATGGGTCGATGCATAGCGATCAGAATTTCGAAAACCGGCTGGAAGCGGCCTTGAAAGAACGGGAACGGCTGCTGGAGAATAATCCGAAATTAATCGGTTTACAGAAGGAAATTGATAAACGAATGGCAAACGCCGGAAATTTCGAAAACCGGATGGCCATCCTGATGATCATGCTGGAGGCAAAACTGAACGAACTCCGGGATCAAATGATCGTTCTGCAGTCCAAACTGAAACCGCAACCATAATATATATCCGCTATCCCCGGTGGGTTCCAGGGGGCCGGGCCAGGCCGTCATGTATTGATATTCAAGTTCTTTGAATCGGTTTCAAAACCTTCGATCGGATTTACGATCCAGCCGCGGGCGGGAATTGAAAGTTTGCCGTGTACGGCCGTCTTTATTGATTTTTACCCAGAATCTCTCTTATTTTATTAGACAGTTCGCTGATATTAAACGGTTTCTGGATAAACCCGTTGCACCCGCGATCCAATATTTCGGTGATCTGACTGTTGATACCGTATCCGCTGGCAAGGAGAACCCGGAGGTCCGGATTGATCTCCTTCAGTTTGTCATAGGTCTCTCCGCCACTCATGACCGGCATAATCATATCCAGAATCACCATTTGAATCCGGTCCCGGTTTTCTGTATAGATTTCGATCGCTTCTTTTCCGTTCTTTGCGGTTAAAACCTCATAACCTAATTTTTTAAAAATTCTACTGCAAATATCTACAATCATTTCTTCATCATCCACGATAAGAAGCGTTTCCGCGCTCCCGGGCGCTATTTCACTGCATTCCTCCGCCTTCACCGCCTCCTTCCCGGAAGCCGGGAGATAGATGTTAAAGGTTGTGCCTTCTCCTTTCTCACTGTATACGGTGATGAAACCATTATGACTTTTTACGATCCCGTAAGCGGAAGGCAATCCCAACCCTGCTCCCCTTCCCACCTCACGGGTCGTGAAAAAGGGATCGAAGATCCGCATTCGAGTCGCCTCATCCATTCCCGTACCGGTATCGGTTATTGAAATCTTGACGTATTTTCCGGGCGGCATCGGATGCGTTTTGATATGATCCTCATCAATGAGGACATTTTGCGTCCGGATATGGAGGTCACCCCCGGCGGGCATGGCCTGAGAAGCGTTGGCATAAATATTCGACAATACCTGTTCGATCTGTCTTTGATCAACATTCACCGACCAGAGATTCGGCTCAAACTCTTCCCGAATTTTAATTTCCTTCCGGGTGCGGCCGAACATCAGATTCTCATTGGTAATGAGACAGTTCAGATCGGTCGGTTTGATTTCATATTTTCCTCCCCTGGCGAAACCCAACAACTGCCTGGTAAGATCCGAGGCCCTTTTCACGTAATCCTCAATTCCCTTGAGGTTTTCAAAATAAGTACGAGAAATCTCGGCATCCATCCGCATCATGGAAGAATATCCCTGAATACCCATCAGCAGGTTGTTGAATTCATGGGCGATCCCTCCGGCAAGGGTGCCCACCGCCTCCAGTTTTTTGGCTTGCTGAAGCTTCTTCTCCAGTTTCCTTTGATCCGTTGTATCAATAAATATCGTCAGTATAAGCGGTTCGCCCAGTATCCGAACGATCCTGCCGGACATGAGGGTATTCAGGACGGAGCCGTCACCGGCCTTAATATCCATATCCAATCCGAGGACTTCACCGGATTTTTTCAAAGCCGTTATGAATCGGTTCCTGTTTTCCAGGGAGTAGAATCCCGCTTCTATTGATGTTAAACCGAGGACTTCTTCTTTCAGGCATTTCATCAATGCACAAAACTTATCGTTCACATCGATCAGTCTGCCGTTTTCCAAATTGGAAAGAGAAATGGCCTGGGGCGACAGATCAAACAGGGAACGGAATTTCGATTCGCTTTCCCGCAGCGCCTCTTCCGATCGCCTGCGATCCGTAATATCTCTGGCAATTCCGACAAGCCCGATGACCCTTCCGTCAGTATCAAACTGGGGAACTTTTATTGACTGAAGCCATTTCTCTTCCCCGCCCACTCCGGTCATGTGCTTGATGACTTCGATCAGCTTTCCCGTCTCGAAAACCATCCGGTCATCCGCCAGGTTTTTCCCGGCCGCTTTCCGGTCGGGCATCAATTCATAATCATTTTTTCCGATTACTTCTTCTCTCGGCAATCCGAAGACTTCTAACGTCTTATCATTGGCAATAATATAACGGCTCTCCATATCTTTAAAAAAAACGGCGTCATAGGCCGACTCCACCATGAATTTATATTTCTCCAGATCTTCTTCCGTTTTCTTCAATCCGGCGGCTTCCTTTTCCAGTTCCTTAACCTTTTGTTCCAGTTCCTCATATGTTGGTTTTTGTGAGATCATCGGGAAATCCTTTGAATAATTCAAACCGGTAAATAGAAGTGAGCCCGCGACTCTCCTGCGTCCTGATTCACACCCCGTTCTTTCCATTGCAGTAAAGCCGAGCGTCGATTGTGGAAATACCATGCAGAAATATCTCGCACTTCCGCCGCCGATACCAAAAAAAAGGGAAACCAACGTGAAGAACGGTTTTATGGCCGTTCCGCTTCAGTGCTTCGATACGATTAACGGATTTCCTCCGGATGAAGGACGAATATGGAATCGGCCGATTCCGGAACCCTTTTTGCTCCGCCCGGATCGTAAACCCGATGGAAGATTTTGAAACCGCTCCCATGCATTCCGGAAATTCAAACCGCTCAATAAATAAAAAGCCCTCAGGGATTTCCCCGGAAGGCTTTTGATTCATTCTGTTCGATTTGAATTTTCATCGCACAACACTTTCATTTTTTTAGATAAATTAAAAAATTCTTAAGACATATCAACCACTTCAGGTCAATAGGGAAAACCCCTATTTTTATGGGGGAAAGTCCCGAAAGAATAAAATATTTTCGGGATACCAGTATTTTCGGAATTTTCCGGGATACTTTCCGGCGTTCTTCATGTTTTTGCCGGCCGCGATCCCTCGGCTTTTCCGGGTTCAGAATTCCCCTCCGTCTTTTTCCGCCTGCGCACAAATACGCTTCCTGGGATCCTTTCGGGAAATTCACCCCCGCTTCGCCGCAAAAGGATCGAAACACGACTCCCATTCGGCCGATTGAAGGTGAAAGCGATGATTCCGGTACATTGGGGAACCGAACTCTTTTTCTGCCATGTAAAAAGTCAGCCGTTATTGAATCCAAGAATCGATGAATGTGCGGGCCGGGTTTTGAGTTATGGTTTCCCGCCGAACCGGGTTGCCTTTGAGTTACTTTGACTTTTTGAATTTGAATTTTTGTTGACATGATCAAGGAGCTATTCTAAAAAACAAAAATTCATCCGATTCAACTCGTTTGTTAGGGGTGCTCCGGTATTCGGGGCTGAGATTATACCCTTTAACTTGAACTGGGTAATACCAGCGTAAGGAAACATGAGCAGTCCGCAGTACACAGGTGAAGCTTCCTTACCGCTTCACCTTTTTTTATGTCCCCGAGCAGGTCGCCCGAGTTCAGAACATCCGAGCAAGTCGGTCATTCGCGTCTTTTCTAGCGCGCGGAAATCAATCCACCATATCATTTCAGGAGAAAGGCAATGGAATTGAACGAAGTGACCATTACAAGGGCTATTATTGACCGGTTTCATGAAAAACTGAGGGACAACCTCGATGTGGATGTCGCTGTTGTCGGCGGCGGTCCCTCGGGGCTTGTTGCCGGCTATTATCTGGCCCGGGGCGGCAAAAAGGTTTCTCTGTATGAGCGCAAACTCAGCGTCGGCGGCGGTATGTGGGGCGGGGGTATGATGTTCAACGAGATCGTGGTTCAGGATTCGGCGATCCATGTGCTGGATGAATTCGGCATCCGCTATCGCGAGTATGCGGAAAACTATTATACCGCCGATTCCGTGGAATGCATCTCAACGATGACGTCCAGGGCGGTTCAATCAGGGGTAAAAATTTTCAACTGCATGACCGTGGAAGATGTCATGATGCGAACGAACCTTATCACCGGACTGGTGTTGAACTGGACCGCGGTGGATATGGCCGGCCTTCATGTAGACCCGCTGGTGATCCGCTCGAAATTCGTGATCGACGCTACCGGCCATGACACCGAGGTGGTCCGGGTGGTGCAAAGAAAGGTGCCCGGAGAACTGAAAACGTCCACCGGCAAAATCGAGGGTGAAAAGTCCATGTGGGCCGAACGGGCCGAATCCCTGACCCCTGAAAACACCCGCGAGGTTTTCCCCGGCCTTTATGTGGCCGGCATGGCGGCAAACGCGACTTTCGGTGAGCCTCGCATGGGGCCGATATTCGGCGGCATGCTCCTCTCCGGTGAAAAGGTGGCCGGAGAACTGATGGAACGGCTTAGGGCCTGAGGCCGACCTTGAATCAAAACGCAAGGACAGGCGCACAACCCACCGTCGCCGCTCCTGTCCTTGCTTGCTATATGCGACACCCCCCGTCCGCTTTTTTTCAGGGTCTTATCCCATTCGACAAAGCGGAACCCTCCGAGGTAAACCCTCGAAGCTCATTTCTTCGGAGATCATCTGCCCGTCGTTGAACTCCGGAAAATAACCCAACGCATCCTCAAAGACCGAAAAGCATTCATTTTCGGAAGTGCCCGCCCCCCTCTACCGTAAGCCGAAGGGGGAGCCTGATATCCGAAAAACGAGATCGGAGAATGGTTTTTCATTCCTCAACCGATTTTAAAGTTTTTTCCAGTTTTGTTTCCATAACATCAATTATTTTTCCTACACCATACTCTATGAAATCTTCTTTATATTCTTTTCCGAACGCTTCGATCACCCGGTCGCCCGTGCAATGAGATGGTGCAACTTTATCTACGCCTAGTTTTCTTAGCTCTTGAACTACAGCGATCGGAGGATGATGGAACCCTCCCACAGCCAAGTATACTTTTCGTTTGGGAAACATTTCTTCCG